>JAUUWG010000054.1 GCA_030589165.1 Desulfobacterales bacterium | reverse complement strand
ATAGTCCTCGAAATAGAAGGACTATTGCTGTGGCGATTAGATTTCTGATCGAATAAATCCGACCTGAACATGAGCGCTATCTTGTATAATTTATTCGTGCCGAGTCCCTAACAGGGCGTAGTTTAAAAGTAGCTCGGAGTTGCTTTGGAATCTACGAATTCGGTTCTTATACTTCTTGAGATTCCCTTCCCTCCTTTAGCTTTTGGACCTGCTGGTTGTAAAATGCAATAACCTCTCTTCTGTTGAGCATCCCGATGAGGATTCCATGATCATCATCTTTTACGACAGGAAGGCTGTCGATATTTTTTATGGTCAATTTCTGAAGGACTGAATTCAAATCTTCGGAAGGGGTAGTTAAAATTATATCCGTAGTGGCAATATCCTTCACCACGACAAGGTGTTCGATCTCCTTTGAGAAGAGCACGCCCCTTATATCCGTGCTGGAGAATATTCCGGCCAGTCTTTCATGGGTATCCATAACAGGGAAATAGTGCTGCTTTGTTTCACAGAAGAATTTCTTGAAATCAAGAAAAGACATGCCCTGGGGGATAAGGGTTACCTTTTTTACAAGATGCATCAGGTCCTTGACATGGATAGCCTGTAATATGTCCACCACAAATTCTCCTGCATGGGCAGGGGAATGGATCTTGCTCTTTACCTGCTTAACATAAATGGTCCATTTCTGCGCCATCAGATAACAGACCGAACATACCAGAAGACTTGGAAGAAGCAGATGATATGAATTGGTCATTTCACTGACAAATATAATGGTAGAAATCGGCGTATTTGAAACAACGGTGAAAAGACCAGCCATACCGACAACGACAAAAGCCCCGGGCTCGGTGACAACCCCCGGCATGATAAGGTTAAATGCCTTGCCTACCGCGCCCCCTATCGCGCCGCCGATGACGATCGACGGTCCGAAAACGCCTCCGCTGCCGCCGGAACCGATGGAAAAGGATGTTGTGATGATTTTGCCGACGGCAAGAAACAGCAAAACAGGAATGGCGAGTTCATTGTGAAGCGCCTTTTGGGCAAAACCATAGCCGAAAGCCAGGGTGTAGGGTAAAAAAAACCCGATGATACCGGTACAAAGTCCTCCGATGACCGGTTTGATGTGATTTGGAATATTTAAGGATTTAAAAAGTCCGGTTATGCCGTAAAACGATTTGATGTAAAAAACACCTGTAATAACGAGCACAAACGAAAGAACAATATACGGACCTAATTCAAGGGGATTTCGAAAATGAAAATCAGGGGACTCAAATAAAGACCCCCATCCGAATACCAGACAAAACAGGCAGTAGGCAACCACAGATGAAATTCCGGCGGGAATAATCACTTCGGACTCAAACTCGGGATCTCTGTATAATACTTCAGCGGCAAAAAGAGCTCCCGCCAGAGGCGCTCTGAAGATACTCCCCACCCCGGCACCGATCCCCGCAGCCATCATGATTCTGCGTTCCCGGTCGGACAATTTGAGTTTTGTCGCCAGAAAGGACCCGAAACCGGCACCTATCTGCGCTATGGGACCTTCCCTTCCTCCAGACCCACCGGTTGTAAGGGTAATGGCAGAGGCTATGGTTTTAATAAAGGGAACCCTGCTCCGTATATAGCCTCCTTTTGAATGATAGGCATCAATAGCAGCATCCGTACCGTGCCCTTCCGCCTCAGGCGCAAAGGTATATACCAGCCATCCGCTCACGACCCCCCCTAAGGCAGGTAAAAAGAGGAGTATCCAGGGATTAAAGGGAGTGGTTGTGGGGGGGAACAGGTGATGTTCGCCGGCAGGTGCAGGCGGTCGATAGCCGGCGATCCCATCCATAAAATAATGAACTCCAAGCTGGCAAAGATAGTGAAATGCAATGGAGCCTAATCCTGCAATAAAGCCTATTAATATAAAGTAAAAAAACCATTTACCCGCATGGGCAATGCCGGAAGACCCTTTTCTACAGGCAACCGATCCGAATTTGGTTTTCAGGAAAGTTAATAGGCCCATTACTTTAAATCTTCTATCCCTTGCAAAACAATATCGAACAGCTCGGGTATCTCCTTTTCCTCCAGACATGAAAAAGCGATTCTCAGGTCCCTTTCTCCAATGGAAATAAGTCCGACACCGTATTTATCAAGAAGATGAAGCCTTAAGGTTTCAGCATTCACGGACTTGAGCCTTATACACATAAAATAGCCTGAGTTAAAGGGGTAAACATCCCAGGCATCTTTGTACTTGGGATCTGAAAGCACCTCTTTTACACGATTGGCTCTTTTTTTCAGTACTTCGAATTTTTCCTCTTTTTCCGCCGGATATTTTTTATGCCGCATTGATTTTAATACGATCGACTGACCCAGATGGGAAGCATTGGATATGTTTCCCCTTACACATCCGGCCGTCTTGTTTTCAAGGGCCTCATAAAAAGGTTTAGGGTCCCCTTGGATTTTACATCCATAGGTAATAAAACCGATCCTCAAACCCCAGACAAAATTTTCCTTGGTGGCACCATCCAGTTTAACGGCAAGCAGCCTTTCATGTTGATCACACAAACGTGCAAAGAGTGATTCCTTTAAGGTTTCTTCCTCATAAAAAAGCCCGAAATAGGCATCATCTGCAACCGCAACAACATTTGTACCTCCCCTGGCAACGTCGGTGAGGATTCTGACAATTTGATTCCCTTCTTCTTCGGTTGCAGTATAGCCTGTGGGATTGTGCGGAAAGTTTAAGAGGACAATTATCTTGTCATTTTTTGCTGCTTCGTCTTTGACCCGATTTTCAAAAGCTTCGACATTAAAACTGCCCTTTGCCGTGAATATGGGGTAATTCGTGATCTTGACGCCCTTTCTGATGCTCAGCGTCATGTTGTAGTTCCCCCACATCATATCCGGCAAAACAATCACATCGCCCGGATCCGTCCAGACATCCGCAAAGATACTGATCGCATGAGTAATACCGCTTGTAACCACGGGAAGACTCGTCTCTTTATTTGAAAGCGAAGGATTTTTTTCAAACTGGGATTCTTTCCAGATTTTTCTTAAAGCGGGAATACCAAAGGAGGGGGCATAGGTTAATGATTCTTCAGGTCGAATGGTGCCAAGGATATCCAGAACCGAGGGGAAATGCATGATCCCCCCTTCCTCTGTGGCAATCCCGATCGTCGCATTTAATTTATACGCTTTTTTCTTTGCCTCTGCACTCTGGCTCAGGATTCCCTTAGGGAAAAAAAGTTTTTTGCCAATCTCCGATAACATCTCCATAATATGGGGATTGCCCTTTTCAATAACCTGGTTTAGCTGGCTGGCTAGCAAATTCATATATCCAACTTCCTTTGGCGCTATTCAATTAAAATAGTTAAAAGTCTTCAAGTTCAGGCGCAGCAGCCCGGTTCACGCACTTTAGACTTTTTTTAAAATTCTGAAATAATAAAACGAAAATGAAAAAATACGATGGTTCTTACAGGTTAGAGGGGAAAATTGTCAAGAGAAAAGCAGTTACGGTAAGGGATTTTCGACAGGATGGGGGGTTGTGTACTCCGGCCAAACCCGCCCGCTGTTTTGAGTGGTCAAAACAGCGGGCGGGCAATAACGCAGATTTTGCTGCGATTGCAAAAAAGTAGCCGATCATTAACGGAAACTAACTATCCCTTACGCTTGGAAGCCTTGAGCGGATTGATCTTAGCTTTGGTTTCCGCCGAACCCCTTGAAACATGCGTTGCCAGGTTGCAATTTCCTACTTTCCATTTTAATTCAGGATCAGGGCATGCGGTACAATACCAGCCGGATGATAACTCGCCGGTACGCTTGCACCCTTCACACTGTTCTACAATCTGACGGCAGCTTCCTCCTTTGTATGAACAGCCCTGTGCTGTCATAAATGAACATTCGCTACCATCTCTTACTGTTTTACAAATCATTGAAAACACCTCTTTTAAGGTAAAAAATACTTTATATTTTATATAAGGACAAAAAAACAGCTGACTACCGTCTTTAAAGTCATACAAACAAATTTGGCCTTTTAAATCAAGTCACTCCGCTTGTCAATATTAATTTATCATATTTTTATGAAAAATTAAGGACCGCAGACCAACCCTTATTTTTTAAACAGGCGCTAAACGTGAAACAAAAAAACAGTTGCTTTTTGATTAAAAAATTGCAAATTTAACTAGTTTAAATTCGTATACTGTAATTTTTTCTGAATCAGTGTTCGAATAGAATTTTTTGCAAAAACGATGGGTAAAAGTGCTCAAAAGGATATAACGGCTAACATAAAAATGATTATACAGAAAGTAACTGAAGTTCTAAGGATCGAGGCAGAGGGCATTTTAAATTTGATCGATCGTATTGACGACAATTTCGTCAAAATGGTGGATCTGATTTACAACTCAACCGGCCGTGTAATTGTCGCCGGTATCGGCAAGTCCGGAATAATAGGCCGAAAAATTGTAGCTACATTCAACAGTACGGGAACAGGATCCATCTTTTTGCACCCTGTTGAAGCCATACATGGAGATCTTGGCATCGTGAGCCGGGAGGATGTATTTCTTGCACTCTCCAACAGCGGTGAAACCGACGAGCTGAATATCATGTTGCCGAGTATCCGGAAAATAGGATGCATTATTATAGCGTTTACCGGGAACAAAAATTCCACCCTGGCGAAAAACAGCGACATCGTTATCGATGTAGGGGTAGAAAAAGAAGCCTGCCCTTTGGGCCTGGCCCCTACGACAAGTACTACGGCGCTTCTTGCCATGGGAGATGCACTTGCTGTAATCCTCATCAACAAAAACCATTTTAAAAAAAGTGATTTCAAAAAAAATCATCCCGGTGGAATGCTTGGCCGGCGGCTTTCTTGCAATGTTAAAGATATCATGCTAACGGGAAATGTTGTGCCTTGTGTCGATGAAAAAACTTCTGTGAAACAGGCACTCACAGAAATGAATCATCTTGAATTGGGAGCGATCCTCATTACGAAAACAGACGGAATTCTTACCGGCATCATTACTGACGGAGACATAAGGCGTTTAATTATAAAGGAGAAGATATTTTTTGATGGTAACCTCCAGGATATCATGACTGAAAATCCGCGAACGGTTCGGCCGGAATCCCCTGTCTATGACGCATTAAATCTCATGGAAGAGCATCAGATAACTGTCCTTCCCGTAATAAATTCCACCGGAAAGGTTCAGGGCATTTTACATCTGCACGACATATTAGGCAAAGGCGCTTTCAAATTCAATGGAACATAATAATCTTCCTTGCGGCCATTTTCGTTAAAGAGGGCATCATGAGCTGTAATTGTGTCGACACAAAAATAGAAACTCTCGGAGATCCCAAAATACCGTCACCCATCCAGCAAAATTACAAGAAGACGTGTAGTCAAAGTTTTATATCCGATACCGACAGGGTCCTGATCGATGTTGATCCGAACCATATCAACATGATGTGCAAAAAAAACCAGCCCCTCCCATCGTTTGAACTCGCCGGCCCCAGAAGAAAGATATACTTTGACCCAAGCAAACTGAGGTGTGCGGTCGTAACATGCGGCGGGCTCTGTCCCGGTTTGAACGATATCATCCGCGCAATATTTCTGGAACTTTACTACCGTTACAGCGTCAAGAATATATACGGCATAAAATACGGCCTTCAAGGCTTTATCCCGGAATATGGCCATGACATTATTGAACTTACGCCGGAACTGGTTGTCAATATCCTTGATATGGGCGGTTCAATCCTCGGATCTTCAAGGGGAGCACAGGATGTAGAAGCTGTTGTCGACTCTTTGGAAAGGATGAATATCGGCATACTTTTTATGATCGGAGGCGATGGAACCCTTATGGCCGCCACCCAAATAGCCAATATCGTAACAAAAAGAAACTTGAAGACAAGTGTCGTTTGCATACCCAAAACCATTGATAACGATATACACATGGTCTCCCGCTCTTTTGGCTTTCAAACCGCCGTTGAAGTGGCTACCCGCGCTATCAAGGGCGCTCATAATGAAGCGGAGGGATATCCTAACGGCATCGGCCTTATAAAATTGATGGGCAGGCATTCCGGTTTTATAGCGGCAACGGCGGCACTGGCTCAACAGGATGCCAATTTTGTTCTGATTCCGGAGGTTGATTTCAACCTTGAAGGACCGGATGGATTTCTATCCGCCCTTGACAAACGCTTAAAGCAAAGAGGACATGCCGTTATCGTCGTTGCGGAAGGAGCAGGACAAAAATTTTTTAAAACCATGAACGAGGAACGGGATGCATCGGGAAACATCAAATTAAAGGATATAGGCCTCTTTCTCAAAAATCAGATCATATCCCATTTCAAGGCCAAAGGAATCGAAGTTTCGCTTAAATACATAGATCCCAGCTACATGATAAGAAGCCTGCCTGCAAATGCCAATGACAGTGTATTCTGCGGCTTTTTAGGGCGTGATGCCGTTCATGCAGGCATGGCGGGAAAAACAAAACTCCTTATCGGACGATGGAATGAACGGTTTGTACATGTGCCCCTGTCTTCGTCGGCAGGAAAACGCAAGCAGGTCGATCACAATGGTAAATTGTGGCAAACCGTGCTTGAATCAACCGGACAGGGTCTATTGAAAAATAATATTCACACGAGGAAGTTATGAATCCGTTTGACATTGTTATTATAATCGTTTTGGGAGTTTGCCTCATAAGAGGGGTCTTTAGAGGTTTTATCAAGGAATTGTCTTCAATAATAGGCGTATTAGGCGGATTTTATGCTGCCTATACCTATTATATGGATGTTGCAGAGCATTTATCCGGCTGGATATCCAATACTTCATACCTCAACATACTGAGCTTTCTGATCGTTTTTTGCGGCGTATTTTTTATTATCAGCGTCCTGGGGGTAATAATCAAATATATTCTAAATATAGCCTTTTTGGGATGGCTTGATCGTATCTTTGGAGGCGGATTCGGGTTTTTTAAAGGAATTCTGATTATTTCCGTCTTGTTAATCGCCCTTACGGCCTTTCTCCCAAAGGAAGCACCTGTTATAAAGAACTCACACCTTGCACCCCATGTGACGCAAATAGCTGAAATAATGTCCAAGGTAATTTCACCACAGATGAAACAAGAATTTTCAGAGAAGATAGAGGGCTTGAAAAAAAGTTGGAAAAACAACGATTAAACCGCAACGATTCAGGTATCGTCGATATCATCAAACTGATTGAAACCTTAAGAGGGGAAAATGGATGCCCGTGGGACAAAAAGCAAACCCCGAAGACCATGTCCGTTTATCTGATAGAAGAGTTATACGAACTGGTTGACGCCATAGAATCTCAAAAGCCTGATGATGTATGCGAAGAACTGGGAGACGTATTGTTCCTGTTGCTTTTTATTGTCCAACTTTTCCAGGAGATGGGATATTTTGACATTAAAGATGTCACCCGTCTGAATATGGAAAAAATGATCCGGAGACATCCCCATGTCTTTGGTAGCCAAAAGGTCAGCGGTGTTGACGATGTAAAAGAGCAATGGCACAAGATAAAAAAAGAAGAAAAAAACCATATCCCAAAAAGTTCCGTTCTTGATTCCGTGCCGTCAAGCCTTCCTGCTTTGATACGTGCGTATAGAATCTCGGAACGTGCCGGTCGGGCCGGGTTTGACTGGGAAGATATTTCAGGTGTCATTGAAAAGGTAAAAGAAGAATGGGCTGAATTCAATTGCGAATTGGCGTTACAAAATAAGGCCGAGAAGAATCAAACACCGAAAAATCAAGAAAGCCTTGCTCTGGAATTTGGAGATATTCTCTTTACGCTTACCAATGTGGCCCGTTTTGCAAATATCCATCCGGAAACAGCCTTGAAGGATTCCGTAAAAAAGTTTGAAAAACGGTTTAAGCTTATGGAAAAAAAGATTTCAGACAACGGTAGAGACATTCAATCAGTCTCGCGAAATGAACTTGATATGTTATGGGAAGAAGCAAAAAAGAAGGCTGATTTTTAAATAAGGGACTCGGCACATATGCTGGGTCTCTAAAGACTAAGGTTTATTTTATGATCGCTATTATAAATTATGACGCAGGCAACCTTACAAGTGTGGCCCGCGCTGTATCTCATATCGGATTTCAATGTATTATTACCAATAAGACAAAAGAGATAAAAACGGCTGAACGAGTCATATTCCCCGGTGTCGGTGCTGCCGGATCAGCCATGGAGAGCATAAAACGTCTTGGCCTTGATGAGGCGATCAGGGATGTATTTATCAAAGGGAATCCAATTCTGGGTATCTGTCTCGGCACCCAGGTTATCATGGGGCACAGCGAAGAGAACGATACCCCCTGCCTTGGGCTTATCGATGGATGGGTTCGGGCCTTTCCAACCGATATGAAGTCCGAACAAGGGACGTCCTTGAAGATTCCCCATATGGGCTGGAACAGTATTAATACAGTGGGAAACAATCATCCTGTGCTCTCCGGGTTACGTAAAGATGATGAATTCTATTTTGTGCATGGATTCTACCCGGAACCGAACAACAAAGCGCATGTTTTAGCAACAACGGAACACGGGATATCCTTTGCATCGATCATAGGACATAAAAATTTGATTGCCACCCAGTTTCACCCTGAAAAGAGTGGAAGGCCTGGGCTAACTTTACTGAAAAATTTCTGTATGTGGAACCCATGTTAAGTAAACGTATAATACCCTGCCTTGATGTTCGTGAAGGCAAAACAACAAAAGGTGTCAAGTTTAAAAATAACGTCGATATCGGTGACCCGGTCGAAATGGCCCGTTTTTATTATGAGGGGGGAGCAGACGAAATCGTATTTTATGATATTACCGCATCCTATGAAAAACGGAATATCATGATTGATGTGGTAAGACGTGTGGCTGAAACCATTTTTATACCTTTTTCCGTGGGCGGTGGTATCCGGACTGTCGATGATATGCGAAGTGTTCTGCTGGCCGGAGCTGAAAAGGTGAGTGTCAATTCGGCTGCGGTAAAAAATCCTGAAATTATATCAAAAGGGGCGGCGGCTTTTGGAAAACAGTGTATCGTCCTTGGTATGGATGTAAAATATGTGGGTATAAAAGAAAAGATCCCTTCCGGTTATGAGATTGTGATAAACGGCGGAAGAACGCATACCGGACTTGACGCGCTTGAATGGGCGATCAGGGCCGAAAACCTCGGGGCGGGCGAAATCTGTTTAAACTCAATTGATGCCGACGGAACAAAGGATGGTTATGAATTAAACTTAACCGCTCTTATTTCCCAAAATGTTGACATACCCGTTATCGCATCCGGCGGTGCAGGCAAACCCGAACACCTTTTTGACGTTCTGACAAAAGGTAAGGCTGATGCCGCTTTGGTGGCCTCAATGATTCACTTTGGCAATTACACCATATCGGAAATAAAATCTTACCTGGATTCCCTTGGTATAAAGGTTCGAAAGACCTGGTAATACAAGCCACCGATAACCGAAAAAGTGAGCTGAAGTTTGAAGTGATCTAAAGTGAGCTGAAGTTGAGGAATTCTATCAACTTTAGTCGCTTTAGATCACTTTAGTCACTTTTCAGCCGATTCTTCGAGTTGTTTAAGCAAAAACCCGGAAGTTTCAACAGAAAGCGTGTTCGTTATCTTTTTATTGTTATCATCTATTACGTTAAAAACAAATAATTCATTTTGCATTTGATTTACATCTTCCCACCCACTTTCATCCCGGTGTCCAAAGCGGGTAATATCCTCAACAATATCAGCCAAAAGCTTATCTATAATTTCTTTATGTTTTCCTTCAACAGATATATTGAAATTGTTCGTCAATGGCTGCGTGACGGGAGTAAATCGCCGCCACACAATTTCCGGGCAAGAAGTATTTCGCAAAAATGATTTTTTATCCACAGGCCATCTAATCTTCAAAATCGCCTTCCGGTCCCTTATCACTAGTAATAGAAGCCGCACGTTTAATTATCATTTCCGGTGTCCATTCTTTCGGGTCTTCAACCCTTTGGGCCTTAACACCCGGATCATATGAACCGGCCTTAAGTATCGCTTCAACAGCAAAAGGGGCTGAATCTTGAGAATCGAATACATTTACCATCATGTTATACGCAAAATCTTCAACTCTTTTGGCCATACGTTCTCTGATCTCTTTGGGCTGACCCAGAAGTCTGTTTTCAAATAGAGCGTTAAGTTTCTTAATATTACCGCCCTTAAGTCCCTGAGCATTCGCATGGACAAGCATTTCCGACCACATCTCTTCTGTGACGCCTTCACCCTTAACCTTGATAAAATTCCCATCAGCATCAAGAATCGCGTTTCCGTAGTCGTTGACCTCAAGACCCCATGAGATCATTTGAAGGGCGGTGGCTACATTTGCCTTGGTCGTACAGGTTTTTGACGCTATTTCTCTTATTTTTTCGGAACTGTTACCCGACGTACCATGCTGTGCGCCGGAAACATTATATTTTGTCAATGCATCATGAATTTCAGCAGTTAAATCAATCTGTATGCCCTGATCGCTCTCCTCAATTCCGTGAGTCGATCCGTTGTTTAAGGCGATCCAGTCCGGAGAAATATCATGGGCATTTAAGCCCTGTATAAGAAACATGGCTTCCTCAACAGTTGAAAGCCCGGCCTTGCCCTTGATTTCACCGACTTCGGTTTCAAGTCCTGCCCATTTGGGAATAAAGGGATTTAACTCTATATTGGCAAGCAAATTTTTGTCATCCGGCAGGTGTGATGCATCGATTGCAATTGATGTCATTCCGGCCTCAAAAAGTGTTGGGATCTCAACCTTTGCACCCGGGATATCTTCTTCTTTTTTGATCCCGTAATGATCGGCGTGGACGGCTACCGGAATCGTAATGCCCAATTCGTTGCACAAGGCATCGATCTGTCTGGCAATATTCCAGTAATTTACGGCACAATAGGCATTTGCACCGCCTTCCGACCTCGCGATTTCAATTATGACAACCGAATTTGCCCTTTGCGCGGCTTGCAGAACGCCTCGTATGACAAAATAGTTTCTTCCGTTAGCAGCCATGGCAATGGATTTGCCCTTTGCCATCATGGCCCTGTCTATGAATTTTCCACTAACGATCAACGCTTTTGAATGAGGGAAAAGACTTACCACGTTTGGCGGACGGCCAATCTCCAATGCCTTTTCAAAATCCGTTGAACTCAAAGTTTTACTTCCAGACACGCTTAACCTCCTTTTTCCGGACTTTATTTTTTTGCCAAAAGGCCTATTCTTTAAGGCTTTCAACGAATCAACATTTTTTTAATCGTAACGACTCAGGTATCTTGCCACAAAGACACCAGGATTATTTTTTTAGCGCCTTGATGTCTTTAGAGCCTGTTTAAAAACTGATAAATCGGCTGCAAAAGCGTGAGAGCGGTTCAAATCGTCGTAAATTTTCGGCAAATAGGCTTGCTATTCACCTCAAATTTGCAACAATTTGCCCTCGCTCTCACGCTTTTTCGCTTCGATCCCCTATTTTTCAAACAGACTCTTAGTGGCAGATCAACTGTTTAAAGCTCTTTTTAATCACTCCAATCCAGGTTATTTGAGCTTGTAAGGATTCACAGACAAAACAGGGACAGGTGAATTCTTGACCACGTTATCGACTACACTGCCGAAAATCGTACGCTCCAAGCCTTTTCGGCCATGTGTCCCCATAATAACCAGATCCATACCTTCGGACTCGATGGTCTTCAGAATTTCATCGGCCGGATCTCCGGAAACGACAATCCGTTGAAAGTTGGTGCAGTCGCTCAATTGCTCTTTACAAAGTTTATCCATGGCCTTTTCAGCACCCTCTACAGCTTCTTTCTGGAATTCATCAGTGGAACGATGGGGGATATAAAGCTTACCCCATTTATTAAGATCCTCTACAACATGGAGCAGATAAATTTTGCTGTTGTATTTTTCAGAAACCGATAGCACATAAGGTAAAATTCTTGATAAATTTTCCGTCAATTCACATGGAAAGAGAATCTTCTTTATTTCTATCATTATCTTCACCTCTTTATAATATTTGCCTTTAGGCCGTAAAACCCAAGGATTTATCCTTGGGATATAAGATCCGCTTTAGCATTTTCTGTTGTGAAATTGAAAGTTATCCCTTTTCCGAACTTTACGAGTTCGAGTTTTCGGGGTGTTTTAGTTTTTTTAGGGCTTAGAAGTACACTTGCGCCATTAGACATTGTTCCCTTAACAATCAGATACTGATCTTCCAGTCGAACAATATCTCCCGGTTGAAAAAAGTATCTCTGTTTTCTAATAGCCCTTCTGCCTTTAGAAACCTTGTGTCCTCTGTACCGTCTCAAATTTTCCGGTAAGGATTGTCTACTCCGGGTTCGTCTCTGAGAACTTAAGTCTTTTCCTCCCTTCCTTTTACCGTCTCTTAAGTCGATGTATTTCGCATCATAAAACTTTTCCAGAGATCTATTGTTTCGTCTTCTCTGAGTTGCTGTATATCCCAGGCAACGAGTTTGTTCAGCTCCACCGGCAATTACAAATGCATCATTGTGATGGGACTTGGGCAGTTCCAACTCTATTCTTTTAGATTTAGTGATGTACCCATAAGTATGCTGACAGTTTAAACGATTAACCAGCTTCCAACGAACCATAGACATAAAAGTTGCTCCCCTAAAGGATTTTAAAGCCGGTTTCCAGCCATTTAAGAAGCCAGTTGGTTGGTGATTTTCTGATGTATGACATTCAGTGCAGAGAGTGATCAGGTTTTCCGGTCTATCAGATCTGTCTTCTCTCCAGAAACCTATATGGTGTACTTGCAGGACAGGCTGGTTCGATCTGCTCCTGCAATTTGGATTCCGGCACTTGTGATGATCTCTATGCAGTACATATTCTCTTACATTTTTCCAGCCCACCTGCACACCGTTCTGGTACTCAGTTCCTTCAATGTCAGGGTTTCTAATTTTCTGAATATCAAAAGCTGCCACCTCCACCACAACTTTTGTTACTGGCAATATTTGCTTGATTTTGTCTATCACCCGGATGTGGGAATCAAGCTTGTGTTGGATAGATGGAGCAAGCCAATCGGCACCTTTTGCATCTTTTAAAAATCCGGGTTTTCTAAATCTTAACCGGTGTCTTCTCTGAATTCGGTACATTCTTCTATTTTTCAATCTTTCAGAAATACCGTCCAAAAGAGCAAACTCTCCCCCAATTAACTCTGCATGTTCCGTTACTGCTGAAAATCCAACATGCTTGTACCCGGCATCTATCCCCAATGTTACGGTTTGTTTGGTCTCCCCAGTACCTTCTGTTAGCTGAATTGTAAAGGGGGACATCTGCACAACCTTTGCTTTGTTCCGATTTAACAGCACTCTTGCTTTTTGTGGTTTGCAGGGCATGAGTGGCTGCCCTTTTAAATTTTTGACAAATACTCTCAAGTTTTGTC
>JAUUWG010000104.1 GCA_030589165.1 Desulfobacterales bacterium | reverse complement strand
TTCATGGCATGGGCCGTCATGGCGATGATAGGGATGTTGCCGGTTGCCGGTTGCCGGTTGCTCGCTGCTTGTTGTTCCAACGCTCGGATTTTCCCTGTTGCTTCGAAACCATCCAACTCCGGCATCTGGATATCCATAAGAATCAGATCAAAACCGTCCTTTTTAAAGGCATCAACCGCTTCCCGCCCGTTGGATACCAGGGTCACCTGGTGTCCTCTTGTCTCCAGCAGCTTTATGGCCAGGATCTGGTTGACCAGGTTGTCCTCAGCCAGCAGGATCTTCAGCCTTTCCCGGGCTTCATGAACAGTGTGACGCGTAATGACTGTCTTCTTTTCTTCAAAGTGCCGGTCCATGGTCATCATAATGGCATCCAAAAGATCCGATTGCTTTACGGGCTTGGACAGATACCCTGAAATACCGGCCTTCCTGCAGCGCACGGGATCTCCCCTTTGTCCCACGGAGGAAAGCATGATAATTTTCATCTCCTCTCCGGAAGGGGTGCTCTTCATCATTCCGGCAACATCAAACCCGTCCAACTCCGGCATCTGCATATCCAACAACACTAATCTATACGGATTGCCGGAATCAAACGCCCTGTTTGTCAGGGCAATCGCCTCCTTTCCATCGGCAGTGGTCGTCGGCACAAGGCCCCAGGATGCAACCATTTCCTGGAGCAGGACACGATTGGTGTAATTGTCGTCAATGATGAGAACCGGCAGGCCCGCAAGATCCTGACGGTCAAAACTCAGGGTTCTTATGTCTTGGGAACGGCTCAGGCCAAAACGGGCCGTAAAATGAAAAATACTGCCCGGACCACCTTGGGATTGACGATTGACGATTGACGATTGATGGTTATTTCGATTTTGCATTTCTGAATGATCTTCCAATCGATAATCTTCAATCTTCAATTGACAATTCGCTGGGCTCTCCACCCAGATCCGTCCTCCCATCATCTTGACAATCTGTCGTGAAATGGCCAGCCCCAAACCAGTGCCGCCGTACTTTCTCGTGGTGGAACCATCCATTTGTTCGAAACTGTTGAATATCGCATCCAGCCTGTCCTGGGGAATCCCGATGCCGGTGTCCGATACCATGAAATGAAGCTCCACCGAATCATCCGACTCGGTTTCCGTTTCAACCCGGATTACCACTTCCCCTTCTTCGGTAAACTTGAGGGCATTCCCCGCCAGGTTGACGACCACCTGACGAAGCCTGCCCGGATCGCCGATTAATGCGGTGGGCACGTCCGGACGAATGTAGCAGACCAGTTCAAGCCCTTTTTCGTGGGCTTTTAAGGCCACGGAGTCGGCAGCGTTCTCAAGGGTGAGCCGCAGGTTAAAATCGATGGCTTCCATCTCAATTTTCCCGGCTTCGATTTTGGAAAAATCCAGGATATCATTAATCAGGCCCAGCAGCGAATCCGCAGACATTTTTGCCATTTTCAGATATTCCCGCTGATCCCAGGTCAGGTCAGTGCCAAGAGCCAGATCTGTCATGCCGATGATCCCGTTCATGGGGGTGCGGATCTCATGACTCATGTTGGCCAGGAACTCGCTTTTGGCAATATTGGCCGTCTCGGCCTTTTGAGCCATGATATTTGCTTGTTCAATGGCCTGCTGGAGTTCCTGGTTGACCTTTTTTAACTCTTCTTTAGCCTGTTTCTCCCGGGTGATGTCCTGGAAATTAACCACGATGCCCTGTGACCGGCCGGTAGCATCCCGAAGCAGGGCCGCGCCGAGCCGGGCATCAATCGTACGACCGTCTTTTGTATAACGCTGGGTCTCGAAACCGGTTAACCGTTCACCCTTTAAAACTTTGGTGATCGCATCACGGGTTTCAGGCACTGATTCATCCGGAACAAAATCGATCCGGCGACCGATGAGTTCCTCCGAATGCCAGCCGAAAACCCGGGTAAAGGCCGGATTCAGGTACGTGACCCTGCCCTGGTTGTCGTAAACGGCCACGGGATCTGCAATGGTATTCATGACGGTGTGAAGCCTTTCTTCGTTTTCCCGCAGTGCCTTCTCGGCAGCTTTGAGTGAACTGATATCCATGAACGCTTCAAGCACCACTGCCTGGCCGTTGATTTCAAGGGGAAGGGCGGTCTTAAACACCGGTATGTGGCGGCCCTCTTTATGGATGACCACTTTTTCGGACTGATCGACAATCTGTCCCAGATCTGTAATCGGGCATTGACCCTTTTCAGCCGGACAGATGCTTTTATGGCATATATGCCCGATGATATGTTTTTCCGAATCATGACCCATCATGTCTAATGCCGCTTTGTTGATCCGCTGAATGATCTTGTTTTTTCCAACGATCACCATGCCGATTGGAAGATTGTCGATGATTTTTTCGGTGGTTTTCAGGGACTGTTTCAGTTTTTTCTCTATCAGCAAATCTTTAGTGATATCCTTGTCAACCCCTCGATAACCAAGCAGTTCTCCCGTATCGCTAATGATGGGTACGCCATTGGTCAGCAGGCAAACCCGTGTGCCGTCCTTTCTCAGATTCCAATTTTTCAAGTCAACAATCGGCTGTTTTTGAGCAGCGGTTTCCGAAAAAATATCTTTTACCCTTGCCACCTCCGATTCCGGCATGAAATCAAAAGACGTCTTTCCCAATATTTCGTCAGGTTCATATCCTAGAACATCCTCTAAATTTCCCGCCGCAAAGATGTATTTGCCGTCCTTGTCCACCTCCCAGATCCAGTCTGCCATACTAAGGGAAATGTCTCGAAAACGGGCTTCGTTCAGGGCCAGGGTTTCTTTAATTTTTATTTGATCAGTGACATCCCGACCAATACCGCGAAACCCGATTCGTTCATCCTCTGCATCTATTATCAGCGATACGGAGGCTTCGATATGCCTGCTGGTTCCGTCTTTTCTAATAAACTCCCAGGATGCTCCGGATACAGGCTTTTTTGTCTCGTAAACATTATTGAATATGTGAAATACTTTTTCGGCGTTCGTTTTATCCATAAACTCCAGGTTGTTTTTCCCTTGTAATTCATCTTCAGGGTATCCAAGAAGTTTACAAAATGAATTATTGAAAAATTGAATATTCCCTTCAAGATCAACCTCCAGGTAGCTGTCCTCGACGCTTTCGAGAATGGTCCGGTATTTTTCTTCACTCTCCTTGAGCGCCCGTTCCATCCGTTTGCGCTCGGTGATGTCCTCTCCCGAACTGAGAACCCCGACCGTTTTGCCCTCGGGATCTTGAAGAATCGTATTGTGCCATGCAATGATACACTCCCTGCCATCTTTTCTCAGGATGGGATTTTCATAGTATTCGACAGGTTCAATCTCACCTTTCATCAACTGGTGATAAACATCTAAAACATCTTTCTGAAATCTATGGGGAAGGCAGGTCTTAAACCAGTTTTTCCCAAGAAGTTCTTCCCGTCGATACCCCAGCGTTTCCAGGCCGCATTCGTTGATTAACGTAATATTCCCCTCATGGTCCAAGGCGACGAATATGACCCCGGCTATGGCAAGATACTGCTTGATTTGGTGCTCACTTTGCCGGAGCGCCTCCTCTGCCTGTTTACGCTTTTCTGTTTCTTGTTCTAATTGCTTGACCCTTTGTTCCAATTCTTCATAGGTTGGTTTTATTGCCATTAGAGGAATCTCCAATTTATGAAAAGGAAATAAATCCAAATTCAAGTTTACTTGAATTTTAAAAAAATCGGCCTGGATCGATGAATTCACCCTTCTCTATTTCTTCATAATCCTTTATGGGCATGTCAACATATTGGTTTCGTGTTGAGATGATGATTTTTCCGCCTGATGGTTGGGCTTCAGCTGCATTGGATACAAGATTCATTAATATTTTTCTCAGTTTAATCGGAGATACTTCAATATTCAGCAACTTTTTATCAAGATTAGTTTCAACAGAGACAATGGAATAGTAAGTGATAAGAATCCCCTTTTCAAGAGCGAAATAAGGGAAAATTTAAGGTAGTGTGCGGTAACAGAATGAATCCTGATATATGATGAATTCGTAAAAAGTCGAATTCATCAGGTTTTAGGTGTTAAGTTTTAGGTTAATGTTATTATCTGTTTTATCGGATACTTAAAACTTAACACCTAAAACTTAAAACGTTTCGTAAAAAGTGGTTTTTTACTTTTTACGAAACTATCAATATAGTGGAACCGGAAAAAACGGCAATCATCATTCGGCAACCGACGACTTCAATTCAGATAACAGGTGCCGGTCGCATTGTCAAGATTGCATTTTTCTCCAAACGGTTGGAAATGTTGGGTTTTTGGACGGATCATCCGAATGGGACTCGGCTACTCGTCGCGCATAATATGCATGGCCAGAGAACTGACCAGCTTTTGCATATGTTTAGGAACATACTCGCCGAAAAAATTCATCATAATGGCATTAATATGCTTCCTGAGTACCGTGTATGAATAATGACGGGCTGCAATTTCGTAATTTATCGTGACCATTATTTTTCTTCTTTCGGATGATTCCAGAATCTCCTTCACCTTTTGAATCGTTTTTTTGGTGAGGAAACCGTCCATGATCGCCAGGTCAAACCCCAGAGGTTCGATATCCCTTACAAATGTGGCATAACGGTTGATCAGAATAGGCTTTTTAAAGTAGATGGCTTCAAGAAAAGCATTTCCGAAACCTTCTAGCCGGCTGGGATAAGTAATGAAATCGGCATGGGGGTAAATATCCCAGAGAGAGTGTTGCCTGTTCGCATTGTCGGTACCGGCCCAGGGATCCGAAATCCTGGTTTTTACCAGCCGAAGGTCTACGCTGTGTTCGCGGGCATATTCCTTGATCCAATCCGGGTATTCGAAGCCTTCATCCCCGGCCTCATGGGATATAACCAGTTTATATCGGGGATCCTTCAATTCCTTTACCAGTTCGATGGCATATTCAATCCCTTTTCTTTTTACCAGGCGGGTCGGTTGCAATATAATGATGTCATCGGGTTTAAGACCGATGGACTCTCTGAAACCATCGGCGCGCGTCTTTTCCGGGTCAGGCGGATTTTCAAAGTCGAGAACATTGGGAATAATGACGGATGAGAGCCCTCTGCGGTGGGCCAGCTCTTCCCGGGCTGCAGAGTTAATTACCACATGTTCGATATTGGGCAGATTGGGAGGAAAAGCCATTCCCAGATAATCATTGACTGCGTTTACCATGAATCTTACCCTTTCCCAGTAAAAATCATGATGGTGTGCAATGGTGGGGATTTGGGTTTCCGCAATGGTTTCCGCCAAAGCCAGTCCGAGGGGAATGTGCATGGGAATGGTCAGCGCATTCTCTACTATTAAAATATCAATGTCAAACTGACGGATAAATTCGTGGAGGCGATCTTTTAAAAGCGATCTTAATTCATGTATCGCTCCGGTTATGGAAGGCTCCCGCCCCTTTTTCCCTAAAACCTTCTTATTAATCCGCCTGTTTTCTTTATGCTCGAAATGGGCTTCCGGCACCAGGAAGCTCTTTTCAGGCTCTCTGTCAAGCTCGCCTGCAAACCAGAAACAGCGGTGTCCAATTTTATCCAGAACTTCCGCCCACTTGCTCGCCTCCAATGTAACACCGTCGGTCCCGGCAAAACGGGTCGATACAAAACCGATGTTTTTATCCATTTGAACCTCCCGGTCTTGGAAACCGCAGTTAAGGGGTACCCGAAAATTTACGTAGAGTAGTGTGGCAAGCAGGCGATCGAGGGCCGAGAAAAACGGTAGTATTTGAACCATCGGGAAGAAAACATCATTTAGATTATCAAATTTCCGGGTTGGAAATACATCCCTTTAAACCTGGCTTAATTCCTTGCATTTTCTTGCAAAAGCAGGATCTTGCAACATCCTTTTGGCAAATTTAAGGTATTTCATTACAATAGCCCGGATCGCAAGCTGGAGCGCATAGGACCGAATCGGCTTTTCCAATAGATAATGAACTTCTGAGGATATGCACATGTTCACCACATCATTACTGGCATTACCCGTGATGATGATTGTGTCTTCACGGGCAGCAGGAAATTTTTCCTCAATGATATCCAGAAAGAAAAAGCCGCTTTTCCCGGCAAGATAGACATCTATGATAAAAATTCCTACACCGGGGTCGCGGCTCAGGCAGAAGGATACAGCCTCATCAAAATCGATAAAGGAAAATATCTCGCCCCACTTATAGAACCCCTCGACGATTTCGGTCATCAAGTTACATATGTCAGGGTCATCATCGACAATAATGACGTCCAGTTCATCAGACATGCCATGCACCTATCAGCTCAACAGGTTCTGCGATCCATGGGAGGACTCCCACAAGCGCTAAGTTGTTTTGTAAACATTCACAGGTTACATTTATACCGTACGAAGTTGTTTTAGAAGCTAAGTTTAGCGCAATCAAAGGGATATGTCAACTCCAATGAACTGCCGAATCAGGGTAAAC
>JAUUWG010000152.1 GCA_030589165.1 Desulfobacterales bacterium | reverse complement strand
GATGGCATTTTCAAGTTCCCTGACATTGCCGGGCCATTCATAAAGCATCATTTCGTCTATTGCCGCGCGGCTGATCTTATCAACAGGCTTATTTGTCTCCTGGGAAAACCGTCTGAGAAAGTGTTCAGCCAGAAGCGGTATGTCTTCCTTCCGTTCACGAAGAGGAGGCATGTGAAAGGCTATTACATTCAGGCGGTAATAAAGATCCTCACGAAATATTTCATTTTCAATCGCTTTTTGAAGATTTCTATTCGTAGCCGCAATAACACGAAAATCGGCTTCAATCGGCTGAGTTCCGCCTACACGGTAAAAGACACGATCTTCCAGCACTCGCAGGAGATCAATTTGCATTCTCATGCTGATCTCTCCGATTTCGTCCAGAAAAAGGGTGCCGTCATGGGCAAGTTCCAGCCGTCCTTTCCTGGTTTCTTTGGCATCAGTAAAAGCCCCTTTCTGATGACCGAAGAGCTCGCTTTCCATAAGATTTTCCGGGATTGCACCACAATTGACCAGCACAAACGGACCTTCGCTGCGAGAGCTGTTCGTGTGAATAGCCTTAGCTGCCAGTCCTTTGCCCGAACCCGTCTCACCGGTGATCAAAACCGTTGAGTCCATGGGTGCCACATCCCGGATAAGGTCAAAAACTTCCTGCATCGGTTTTGACTGGCCGATCATGCTTTCAAACCGGGTCCGGTCTTTATATTGTTCCTTTAAAAAAAGATTTTCACGCGCCTGTGCCTGTTGTTCAATAATCTTTTCAATCAACACGCCAAGTTCGTCCGGATCAAACGGTTTGAGCAAATAATCATATGCTCCGGTCTTCATTGCCTCTATTGCCGTGGCAATAGAGCCATAGGCGGTAATCATGATTATGGCCACATCGGGATCACTTTCCTTGACCTTCATTAAAACATCGAGTCCGCTGATTCCTTCCATCTTTATATCGACTAGAAGGATGTCAAAACGAGTCTTCTTTACTATTTCAAGAGCTTCCTCTCCGCTCTCCGCTGTTTCTACATCATGGCCATCCCGTTTAAGCCATCCTGCCAAAGATGTGCGCATAACCAGTTCATCATCAACAATAAGTATCTTAGTGCTGCCCATGGGCACCTCCATTTTTGGCCACAGAGTCCAAAGGATATTTCAAAGGAAGCTCGACATTAAAAGTTGTGTACTCTCCCTCTTTTGAATCAACATTAATTGAACCGCCATGTTCTTCGATAATGCCGTATGCAACGGAAAGGCCAAGACCAACTCCCTTGCCTTTTTTCTTGGTTGAAAAGAAAGGTTCAAAGAGTCTGGAAAGGTTCTCCTCCGGGATACCGATGCCGTTGTCTTGAAATGAAACTGTAATCTTATTATCATCCGGGTAATGGCTGGTCTTAATGCTCAGGACGCCATCGCCGGTTAGTTCCATTGCCTCAGCCGCATTTGATATAAAATTAATAAAAACCTGCTGGAGCTGGTCCTCCGAGCTGATCAATTCCGGCAGGTTGGGATCCAGATCCTGTTTGACCATGACCTGATTTATCATAAGCAGATTAGAGTTTAAAATAAGTGTTTTTTCGATCAGCCGGTTGATGTTTACCTTTTTAAACCCTATCTCGGATCGTCTGGAAAAGGCAAGCAGGTTGGAGACAATCCGGCTTACCCTCCAGGTCTCTGTTTCCATGAGTCCCAGGTACTGGTTGAAATCACCAATATCTTCCGCATGGATCGATCCATCAGCAGTCAACCGCTTGAGCAACTTGACAAGGTTTATGATTCCTGCAATCGGATTGTTAATCTCATGAACAACTGAAGCGGAAAGTTTTCCTAAAGAGGCCATCTTGTCCTGGTGAAGTAGTTTTGCATGGGTCTCTTTTAATTCCCGGGTCCGCTCTTCAACCATATGTTCCAGTCGTCGGGTAATCTCTTCTGCTTCCTTTTTCCGTTCTGTAATATCCCGGCTAATTTCTATAAACTTTGATATTTTACCGTCTTTTTCCCATATGGGAAAAATCGAAACTTCGAAATGGCGGGTTTCGCCATTTCGATTTAACCTGGGCATAACCTGCCGGTTATATTTTTTGTTTTTGATAACTTCGCTTAAAGGACACCTTATATCACCGGAGTTACAGAAAACGTTATTCTCTCCCTGGAAAATCTCATAGCATTTACGGCCGATCACTTCATCAGATGTATATCCCATCTTATGCAAAAAAGCTTCATTGGCTTCGACGATTTCCTTGTCCGGTGTGATAACTATTATAAAGTCCTGGATACCATTTAAAATGGTCTCGACCTCTTCATTTCTTTCCCTTAGCTTCCGTTCCTGCACACCAATTGCTTTCCAGAAGATTTCAAAGACATTATAGGACATGGCACGTATATTATCCGGCTTTGTTGCAAGGATATCCTCAAGAATAGAGCTTCCGGGGGTCAGAATGATAATAAGGTCAACATGATTTTCCGGCAGGTAGAGTTCGTAATAATCGCTTACCGTCTTAAGCCCAAGCTTTTTAGCCAGCACGATACCAGGAGAGTCGGGGCTCGGATCAGAAACCGCAACAATACGGGATTCAATATCCGAATCCATATATCCGAGATTGGTTTTTTCGAGAAGCTCTTTGCAGTAGGTCCCCCCTCCCACAAGGGCAATGTGTGTAGCCGGGGATTTTTTATCCTTCATAGTTGCAACTCCTTAATAACCTTAAATACTACCATGTAGCATAATCCGTTTCAAGGCCGTTTTTCTTGTTTTCGTATTTTTATGCTTTAGTGATGATTCAAGTTTGGCAGCACTTTGTCTTATCCGGCACTCAGACGTCTGAATGGCGGATTAAATTATGGTTGACAAATTCTGCTGATAATGGGTAAAAAGCAGTTTGCTTTAATTTCAACATTTTTATCGACTCAAACAACTACATAAGAGGTACTTCATGGCTGATAATGTACTTGGATCCGTATTGGTTGTCGGGGGCGGTATCGCCGGAATGCAGTCTGCTCTAGACCTTGCCGATTCCGGTTATCTGGTTCATCTTGTTGAAAAGTCATCCGCCATCGGCGGTGTAATGAGTGAGCTTGATAAAACCTTTCCCACCAACGATTGTGCTATGTGAATCATTTCACCTAAACTGGTCGAGGTCGGCCGGCATCTTAACATAAATCTGATTACTTGCGCCGAAGTTGAAAAGATTGAAGGTTCTGTAGGAAATTACAAAGTCGTAATCAACACAACCCCGCGATATATTGATCCAGCCAAATGTACAGCATGTAGCGATTGTGTAGAGGTATGCCCCGTATCCCTGCCAAGCGAATATGATCAGGGCTTCATCGACAGGAAGGCAATCTATAAAAAATATGCCCAGGCCATCCCTGGTGCCTTTGCCGTACAGAAGGCGGATCAGGCTCCCTGCCGTCTTGCCTGCCCTGCAGGTTTGAATGTCCAGGGGTATGTCCAGATGGTTAAGCTGGGTAAATACAAAGAAGCCCTTGAAATTATCATGGAAGACCTGCCTTTGCCAGGAGTGCTGGGACGGATTTGTCCCCATGGTTGCGAAGATGCCTGCCGCAGATGCGAAGTTGATGATCCTGTAGCTATCCGGGACCTTAAGCGTCTGGCCGCTGATAAATTTGATCCTAGGGATATCGAGATAAAATGCCTTCCAACAAGAAAAGAGAAGGTTGCAATCATAGGATCCGGTCCGGCAGGGCTTTCCGCTGCCTATCACCTGGCGCGAAAGGGTATTTTATCCACTATTTTTGAGGCTCTGCCCGAAGCAGGCGGAATGCTGCGAGTCGG
>JAUUWG010000052.1 GCA_030589165.1 Desulfobacterales bacterium | reverse complement strand
AATATACATACATGCCGTCTTGTCCCCACCTTTACATCCGTCACATTTCTCTTGAATTACAAAACTTGGCATTTAAATAATACCTCCTAAATTTTGCGTTGTAATAATTTTCTCGGCCCAAAAAGAACGCCTTTCCGGCCGGTCCTTGCATTAAAAAACCTTCAAATAAAAATAGTTCTTTAATGACGATCCATAACACAAAAACAGATACCCAAACTCAGAGCACTGTTATATATCCATTTAAAATCATTAAATAAACTTAAAATAACTTTTATGAACAACAGCTATTTTTTTGTTATTAAATCAGATAGATATTTTTTTGTTTCTTTTAGTACTCAGCCTTATACTTGTCAAGAACTTTTGATTAAACAATTTTTAAAACATACATATAGTTAGCGTACTGTTGGCCACAACACAATATATTGTTACCAATACTTCCCCAAACACTATATACAGACACCCACGCTTTGACAAAAATATTTATCACTTTGAATCTTTGATATGGGTTATAAATTGGCAGTCAAAATGGATTTTCGGATATTCTGAATTTTGGCAGAAACCGTTTTGGGTGAGGATGTTTTTTTCGCAAAAAAATTGTCTATTTTTTTCAAGTTGTTATATTTTTATGCATAACATAATTTGAATAATTATTTTTTTCGCTTGACATTGTCTTTGCTAATTAGTAGATACAACCTGCTTTTGATTTTTAAAGTTTTTTTAAATCAGGGCGGGTAGCTCAGTTGGGAGAGCATCGGCCTTACAAGCCGAGGGTCACAGGTTCAAGCCCTGTTCCGCCCATTTTTTAAAATTTAAGCAAAAGACCTTTCAATTACGGGGGCGTAGTTCAGTTTGGTTAGAACGCCGGCCTGTCACGCCGGAGGTCGCGAGTTCGAGTCTCGTCGCTCCCGCCACAAAAAATCAAGGGATTAGATATCATATCTAATCCCTTTTTTATTGAACAAAAGTCCGATATCCCGCCCCAACACTATATCTTACCCCCCCACAAACCACCATACTCACCCTAGGACATTATCCTATTTAAAATGAGGCACTTTCCCTATGGACAAAGTGAACACTTCTTTATATTTTTTATGGAATATAAACTTTGATTGACGCGTAAAAATTTAAGTTTTTGGGGAAGTGTTATCGTTTGGGAGTATAACTATTATGTTTATAGAATATGCACAACTGTTAGGTTTTAGTGGCGAATCGGGTTTTGACCTCGAATTTATGGCGAGAGTAGCTGCTTTATTATTTTCATGCCTTTTCCTGTTTTTTGTGGGTTACTACCTAAAAGGTATCCGGGGAGCGATCATAGCACTGATGCTCGGAACGCTTTTTTTCCTGTATGAAAAAGGTCTACTGCCTGCGATGCTGATACACATAGGCCTTTAAACAGCAGTCACACAGTGCGGTCTTGCTATCTTTAACGGTATTTTTGGGGTCGCTTATACCGGGACAGCTACCTTCCCATAAACTCGACATCCTTCTCTAAACCTATATTATACTTACTTGAAATTAACCAATAATGGTGCTAAAAGAAAAAGCGTTTGTCAGCACCATAGTTGACTAAAAAGTAGTATTTCCATTGATCTCAATCGGAAAGTTTTAACAATTTTGCTTATCTTCGGGGAACATAAGAATGGAGATTTCCGGCCAACTAACAAAGAAATCCGGCGTTACAGCTCAACTAATTGAACGAATAAAAAACATGTCCCTGAATCAGCAGGTACAACTTTTGAAAGCCTTGGAAAAGAGCTGCAAGAAAGAATTAAGGCAAAGTTACCGAAAATACTTTTTTATGATAATTGATTATAATGTAGAAGGTCAATACTTCCGAGATTTTATTCAAGATATCAACGATGGAGGGGTCTTCATCGAAACTTATCAAACATTTTCGGTGGGGCAAACGATATTAATGTCCTTCATGTCGCCGGAATACCTGAAACCCTTTAAAATCGGCGGAGAAATTGTCCATGTTCACCCATATGGCTTCGGAGTTAAGTTTAAAATAGAAAGTCAGGTTCAAAAAGAGGCTATAAAAAACCTCGTGAACATGATTCAAGACTGATGACTATCTGCTCATCATATTTCAATTCCTTCCTGATATCCAAATTTGTGACTCACAAAGGTACAAAATAGCTATCGCCCCGCAACAAACCCATACTTAAGAGGATCATTCGGGTCCACTACGAACTGCTGAATCCCCGTGATATAGGCTTCTCCGGTGACAACGGGATCGACCGCAATGAAATCACCCATTTGAACTTCCCTTACAAGCTTTCCTCTAAACCGTGTTCCGATGATACTCTCGTTGGTAAATTCGATACCCAGCGGGAGTTCGCCTTTAGCATAAAGCATAGCCATGGCGGCTGAAGTCCCGGTACCGCATGGGCAGCGATCCAACTGGCCGTTTCCGAAGATTGAAACACTCTTTGAAAAGAATCCGGATGCATTGGGTTTATCATAAATTTCCGTTAGTTTAACTGTAGTGATATGTTTTTCAATGGGATGCCGAACCTTCAGCTTTTTGTTGACGGCATTTTTTATAAGCATTCCCAATCGGATCAGTTTTGAAATATTATCAGGATGAACCGAAACCCCCAAGGCTTTTGCCGGGACCAGGGCAAAAAAATTTCCACCGAACGACACATCAATACTGATGTTTCCAATGTCGGGAAGATCGAGTTCCACATCCCCGGCATACATGAAAGAGGCAACGTTGCTTATGGAGACCTCAACGACCTGGTTACCCTCCACTTTTGCGTAACTTTTAACCAATCCGGCAGGTGTATCAAATACAACAATGGTTTCCGGTTCAATTGGCGAAACCATACCGATCTCGATGAGAGCCGTGGTAATGCCTATGATCCCATGGCCACACATATCAAGATAATCCGCGTTATCCATAAAGAGGATGCCGTAGTGGGCTTGATTGGTGGTTGGCGGTGTGATGATGGCCCCGAACATATCGTTGTGCCCTCTGGGCTCCTGCATGAGGAGAGTTCGAATGTAGTCAAGATGTTCCATCATATACCCCTTCTTTTCCGCCATTGTTTTTCCATGGATAGGCGGCAGACCACTCAGAACTATTCGAGTGGGTTCTCCTGCCGTATGGGTATCAATGGCTGAAATGATATGAGTGAACCTAGTCATGGAATAATCCTCCTCTTTTTATATTCGCCAATCGAAAATTTGTAATTTTAATTGAACCACTCCTGTTAATATCAATCCATAAATAGAATATTTCAATAGGGGTAACGATTCATTTTTCTAAGATGAAACCCCTATGGATAGGAATTTAAAGCCTACAAGATTGGGAGTTTATCCTATAAAAATAAACTTTTTTGCCTATGGAAAACGCAAATTAGTTTATTTATAAGCATAGCTTTACCGGGCTAACGCACAAATCTTAAAAAATCAGCTTTTCTCAGTTCAAAACCCAAAGGAGGGATCCGAATGTCAATTACTCCGGAAAAAGCTATAGTTCATGCCAATGACTATGCTGTGACATGTTGCAGATTTGGAGCCGGCACAGTGATCGGGCCGGAAAATCTTGAAGATCCGAATATTTTACCGGAACTTGTAAAATCAGGTTTGTTAAAAATTCCAACAAATTGTTTAAAAATCGGTGAAGTTTTAGGAAGAAAATTAAAAGAAACAGTTGATGGTTTAACGCCCTTGACTTTGGATATATTGGATACCAAAACTTGTCCACTGGTATTGCCGGCTATGGATACGGAAAAATCACACAAAGAAAAAGTTTTGAGAAAACTGGTTAGAAAACATTTCAAAATAGAAAAAGTCAAAATGGGACCGGAAACCGGAATAGAAGGAACCACGCTTTATATCAGAGAAGGGATCTGTAAAGATGCCGTTGATACTGAGAATCTGGTTTTGGATATGAAACTGGAGATCATAACTCCTGATCGATACGGCGAATACAGTGAAACCATAATGGATGTTCAGCCCGTAGCAGTTAAGGAACAGGGGCAAATCGGTGAAGGTGTCACCAGAGTATTGGATGGTCTTGTAATAGTAATAACCGGGACAGATGAACATGGCGTTCAAATCAGTGAATTCGGTTCTTCAGAAGGCCCGATGGATAAAAAAGTTATGTGGGGCAGGCCGGGTTCTCCGGACAAAGGCGATTTGTTAATAAAAACCATTATCACTTTAAAAGCCCATTCCAATATGGAAAGACCCGGTCCTATGGCAGCCCACAGAGCCACGGATATAATCACTCAAGAAATCAGAGACGCCCTTAAAAAACTTGATGAAAGTTTAATTGTTGATACGGAGGAATTTGTTCAAATTCGTCGGCCGGCCAAAAAGAAAGTCGCGATCATCAAGGAAATAATGGGGCAAGGGGCAATGCACGATAATTTTATCCTGCCGTTTGAACCGGTCGGCATATCCGGAGCAATAGCCAACGTTGACCTTGGAAACGTTCCTGTCGTCGTTTCACCGCTTCAGGTATTGGATGGATGTATCCATGCTTTAACGTGTGTAGGACCGGCATCAAAAGAGACTTCAAGACATTACTGGAGAGAACCATTGGTCCTTGAAGTCATGAATGATGAAGCATTAGACTTATGCGCTGTAATATTTGTAGGATCACCCCAGAGTAACTCTGAAAAATTCTATGTTTCTAAAATATTGGGAATGACTGTGGAAGCGATGGACCTTGACGGGGCAATTGTAACGACTGAAGGTTTTGGAAATAATCATATAGACTTTGCCAGTCATATTGAACAGCTTGGTAAAAGAGGAATTCCAACCGTGGGAATGACATATTCCGCCCGTCAAGGACAACTGGTCGTCGGCAACAAATATATGGATGCCCTGATTGAACTCAATAAATCAGCTCAAGGTATTGAAGATGAAATACTTGAGAATAACTGCCTTACAGCTGAAGATGCAATAAGAGCGGTAGCCATGCTGAAAGCCAAAATGGCCGGAAAGGAAATTAAAGAAGCTGAAAGCGAATGGAACCCTGAAGTTCAATTAAAGAACATAAAAACGATAGAAGAAGGGACCGGTAAAAAAGTCGTAAAGGGATTACAGTCTGAAATATTTGTTCCTGTAACACCGCCGTTGGTGTGGACGTCTGTAACGAAACCCTTGAATGAAATGGTTGTTGCTTTAGCAACAGCCGGTGGTGTTCATTTGAAGTCCCATGAAAGATTTAACTTAGCCGGAGATACAACTTATAGAGAGATTCCCGGAGACGCTGACAATGATGATTTGATGGTATCCCATGGTGGATATGACAATAGTGATGTCAATAAGGACATCAACTGCATGTTTCCTTTGGATAGAATTAAGGAATTGGCAAAAGAAAAATTTATAAAAGGTGTTGCCGACATTCACATTGGATTCATGGGTGGCGGCGGAAACGTCAAAGTTTTTACAGAAGTAACAGGTCCTGAAATCGCAAAAAAACTGGTAAAAAAAAAGGTCGATGCCGTTTTAATGACCGCCGGCTGAGGTACTTGCCACCGCTCTGCAGTTATTGTGCAGAGAGCGATCGAGGAAGCCGGAATACCTACAATCATAATAGCAGCCCTTCCTCCTGTAGTCAGGCAAGGCGGTTCTCCAAGAGCGGTTGCTCCAATGGTACCGATGGGTGCCAATGCCGGAGAGCCTCACAATAAAAAAATGCAAACAGCTATCGTGAAAGATGCGTTAAAAAATTTAATCGCAATGAAAACGCCGGGAAGCGTGATTTCACTTCCATATGAATATGCAGCTAAGGTTTAATAGCTATTATTCCCATTCTTTTTTATACATAATCCTATAGCTGTTCCAAGCCGGGCAAACCTTGGAAACTGATTGTACGGGACAAGGAGGTTATGGGAAAAAAATCAGGGCTCTGTTTTTTGGTCTTTGTAATAAGCCTTGTATATGGGATCCGCCTCCCTGAGTTGTCGACGCATGACCTTTCCCACCAGCGTCTTGGGCAGATCTTTACGGAACTCGATCAATTTTGGGACCTTATAATGGGTAATGTTATCCTTACACCAGGCCCTCAATTCTTTTTCCGTGATCTTGCCCTTCCAGTTGTCCTTGATCACCACCCAGGCTTTGACGATTTCACCCATTTCCCTGTCCGGCAGACCCGCTGCAGCGACCTCCAGCACTCCCTCGTGCCTTCCTACCAATTCCTCCACTTCTTTAGGAAAAACCGAGTAGCCTCTGACCTTGATGATCTGCTTTTTGCGGTCACTGATGGTTACGCGCCCATGTTCGTCCAAAAACCCGATGTCCCCTGTAAACAACCAGCGTTTTCCATCCCATTCCCTGATGGTCTCAGCGGTCTCCCGCGGGTTATTTAAATACTCAACCATGACCTGTGGACCTGCTACAACTATTTCACCATTTTCTCCGGGGGGAAGCTCTCGCGTGCCGGTTTCGATATCCATAATTTTCCATTCCGTGCCCGGGAAAGGGAGGCCCGCTGTGCCGGTGATCCTGTAATCCGTCAAAGGCCCGGCAGATATAGCGGGCGAGCTTTCGGTCAAACCGTAAGCCTCAATGATAATGGCTTCGGTTACCTTTTCAAATCGCTCCTGTACAGGCCGATGCAGGGGACCGGCTCCGGAAAGACAGGCTCTCAATTTTTTAGCGATGGAGTATTTTGAGATGTCCGGGTAATCCGCTATTCTCTGAAAAAGGACCTCGGCTCCACAAAAATAGGTTTCATGGTCCGGTGCAATGGCACAAATAGTCTTCAGAAGTTCTTTTGTTTTTGGGGGTCTTGGGAAAAGCATCATCCACATTCCGGTTTTGATGGCCGCATTCATAACACCGGTCATAGCAAAGGAATGAAAAAGCGGCAAAACTCCCACATTGCAGGAACCATGGGCCCCCATCCAGATCCAGAGATCGCATTGCGTGGCGTTTGCAACACAATTGAAGTGAGACAAAACAGCCGCTTTCGGCACACCGGTAGTCCCTGCGGTCATCAGGTAAGCGGCCGGATCTTCAGGAAAAATCCGAATCTCCGGTACGCTGGGAGATACATTCAAAAGATCCGTGTAATGGATCGCGTCCTTGGGAACAGGGCCCGTTGGAATTTTTTTCAGCTTTTTACCCAGCCATTTCTTAAAATTTGACATCCTGACCAGATCAACAATGCCGGTCACGATGATGTGCCGGAGAGGATACTTCTCTATTATACGCCCGATCAGAGTCTCATAAAGCGCATCCAAGACGATGACCGCTTTAACGCCGGTAATATTGAACTGATGCAACGCCTCATACGGCTTATATGTCGGATTGACTCCTGTCACTACAAGTCCCAGTCTGGCACAGGCATAGTAGGAAATGACATACTGAAATGAATTGGGCAAAACCAGAGCTACGACATCCCCCTTTTTCAGACCCAGCTTGTGGAGGCCGGTGGCCAAAGCATTTACGTACCTGTCCATTTCCCGAAAGCTCATAAAGGTACCTAAAAACCACATAACCGGTGAATCAGGGTATTTTTTTACCGATTCAGCCAGCATTTCATATAATGTCATCTCAGGGAAATCATAGTTTTTAGGGACTTGCTCAGGCCACCCGGCTTGTGATTGAAACCAGGGTTTTGATTCGTCTACATAAAATGGATTATTCATGAAAGCGCTTTCTACCAAAGTCTGTAAATGTTCGAGTGATCGGCAATTTGATAAAAGAGTGTTGAGATGTGAGATTTGCGGAATGAGAGTAGGGGGCACGTTGCAACGTGCCCCTACTCAAATCTCAATACTTACCACTCAAATCCGGAATCTTCGTTTGAAAAATCAGCTTAACATCTTGTATTTATAACTTTAGTTAGTTTTCGTTCAGACACTATATAATACAACAGCCCGCGTTGAGATCAAGCGGGCTGCTACTTTTATCAAAAAAGTTATTATCAGGTTTATATATCGAAATAAAGGAAAAATTCGTGAGGATGGGGTCGTAATTTTACCGCATTTACCTCATTTTCAGTCTTGTATTCAATCCACGTATCAATAACATCTTTGGTAAAGACATCCCCTTTAAGCAAAAATTCATTATCTTCTTTTAATCCAGCAAGAGCTTCTTCCAGAGAGCCTGGTGCCGACTCGATTCCGGCCAGTTCTTCCGGCGGAAGATCGTATATGTTTTTATCAAGGGGTTCACCGGGATCAATCTTGTTTTCAATACCGTCCAAGACAGCCATGAGCATGGCGGAAAATGCCAGATAGCCGTTGCAGGACGGATCCGGCGTTCTGAACTCTATTCGTTTTGCCTTGGGTGAGGCAGAGTACATCGGTATACGGATTGCCGCACTCCGGTTACGGCTTGAGTAAGCCAGATTCACCGGGGCTTCAAAACCGGGCACAAGCCGTTTGTAAGAATTGGTGGTCGGGTTGGTAAAGGCACACAAGGCCTTGCAATGCTTGAGTATCCCTCCGATTGCATAAAGCGCCTCCTGGGAAACCCCGGCATATTTGTCACCGGCAAACAAAGGTTTGCCCTCATTCCATATACTTACATGGGTATGCATTCCGGTACCGTTATCTTCAAAGAGGGGTTTCGGCATGAAGGTCACAGTATGATTATAACGATAAGCGACGTTTTTCAAAACGTACTTGAACCACATGAGCTGGTCACCCATTTCGACCAGCGGTTTGAAACGCATATCGATTTCTGCCTGGCCGCCGGTTGCCACTTCATGATGCTGACATTCAACATCGATTCCAAGGCTTTCCAAAACAAGAAGCATTTCAGTCCGAAGGTCCTGAAATTTATCCATGGGAGGAACCGGAAAGTATCCCTCCTTGTGCCTGGGTTTATAAGCGAGATTCGGGCATTCTTCTCTGCCACTGTTCCAGATCCCTTCAACAGAGTCGACTTCATAAAAGGCAGAATTTGTTCCAGAGGAGAAACGGACATCATCAAAGATAAAAAATTCCGCTTCGGGCCCAAAGTATACGGTATCACCGATCCCGGTACTTTTCAGGTATGCTTCCGCCTTTTGGGCAATGTATCGTGGATCACGACTATAGGACTCCCCGGTAAGCGGGTCCTGAATGTTTCCGATAAGGACCAGAGTCGGTTCTTTAAAAAACGGATCCATCTTTGCCGTTGCCGGATCCGGCACCACAAGCATGTCACTTGCATGAATCGGCTGCCATCCTCGAATACTCGAACCGTCAAAACCGAATCCATCTTCAAAACTGGATTCATTCAATTCACTCAGGGGTACGGTAAAATGCTGCCATACACCCGGAAAATCCAGAAAGCGTATATCAACAACCTTTGCTCCATTCTCTTTTGCCATTTCCAATACTTCTTTTGGTGTCATCCTTAAAATCCTCCTGTTTAATAATATTCGTTAATCGGTATTTGTGCCGAGTCCCTTATTCTATCTCAAAAGCTCTTTCCCCATGTATTGTACTGTCAAGGCCTTGAATCTCATCTTCATAATTAACTCTGAGCCCTCCGGTAATAAACTTTGTCACATATATAATTATGATTGTTCCAACTGCTGTAAAAATCCCTGTGACAAGGATTGAAACAAACTGAATCCAGAGTTGCTTGGCATTTCCATAGATTAACCCTGCCGCACCCTCGGTTATTGCCGGATTCGCAAAAATCCCTGTTGCAAGGGCCCCCAGATACCGCATATTCCATGTACCCCAAATACATCTAATGAATCATCATAGCCGATTTTTTGTTTAATTATCGAAACGCTGTAAAAACCGAGTAACCCGGCCACAAGTCCTATTACCAGGGCAGCCGGCAGGTTGACAAACCCTGCAGCCGGTGTAATGGCAACAAGCCCTGCAACAGCTCCCGAAGCAATTCCCAGCACCGTCGGTTTTTTCTTAACATGCCATTCAGCAAACATCCATGAAAGAGCCGCTATGGAAGCCGAGGTATTTGTTACTAAAAATGCCGAACCGGCAACACCGTCCGCAGCAAGCTCGCTGCCGGCATTGAAGCCGAACCACCCAAACCACAACAGTGCCGCACCCAGAACCGTCAATGAAACACTTGAAGGGAACATGGCCACTTTGCCGTATCCTATTCGTTTGCCAAGAACCAGAGAGAGGACAAGCCCTGCAACCCCTCCGTTGATATGAACGACATTTCCGCCGGCAAAATCAAGGGCACCCATATCCCCCATCCATCCACCGCCCCACACCCAGTGAGCAATGGGACAATAGATAAAAGTCACCCATAAAATCGTAAAAACAATCCATGAAGAAAATTTCATTCTGTCCACAATAGAACCGAGAACAAGGGCAACAGCGATTCCTGCAAATGTCATCTGGAAAACAACAAATACATAGGTCGGAATCGTTCCTGAAAGGCTGCTTACACCAATGCCATTTAAAAACAAATATTCCAGTCCCCCTATCATTCCTGCCTTATCCGGCCCAAAGGCAATCGTATATCCCCACATCATCCAGATTACACTTGCAAGGCAGTAAGAAACAAAAGTCATTGCAAACGTATTCAGAAGATTTTTGTACCTTGTCATTCCACCATAAAAAAGTGCAAGCCCGGCAGGCGTCATCATCATTACCAGGGCTGTTGATACGATCATCCAGGCGGTATCGCCGGAATTTAATAGATTTTCTTCAGCAAAAGCAGAAGAAAAAGGTATGATTGAAAGGGTTGCCGCTATAAACAAGGCTTTTAATTTCATTTTTTTCACGACCTCCTTTTTCTAAAGAATTAACTGAAAACTTCTTTTTTCCGTATACAAACCTTAAAACCTGCTGTTCTGTTTTTTAGTGTAATATCGGTGACAGGTTTTAAACCTATTTTTCATATTTGTATTCGGCATTAGTTTAGAAGTTAAACTTTAATAAGCAACAAATGTGCCACAAAAGAAAAAGGTCTGAAATCAAAACTTAATTCAAGAAGATATATATTCTGCAGAAGAAGGACTAAATAACCAAACTTACATAATTGTCAGATATAAAAGATAAAATTTACAGAATTGTAAAATTGGATCGAAACCGAATATGGCACTGGTTTTTTAGGAACGGAGATTAAATAAATTGCAAATTATTTAATCTCCGTTCCTTAGTTTGAAACCATTTCAGAAGCCTCAATTTTATTTTATTTCAACGAAGGTAAAAGTCTTAATATCTGGAATATTACGAAGACAAAATTTGAAGCTAACTCGAAAATCGGAAAAACGTGAGGTTTTAAAAGCTCTGAGCTTTTTTAAAAGGGAACTGTGTTATTTGGGATGATAATACCCGGGAAAATGTTTAAGAGCCTGTTTAAAAAATAGGGAATCGAAGCGAAAAAGTGTGAGAGCGAAGGCAAATTGTTGCAAATTTGAGGTGAATAGCAAGCCTATTTGCCGAAAATTTACGACAATTTGAACCGCTCTCACGGTTTTGCAGCCGATTCATCAGTTTTTAAACAGGCTCTAAAGTCAGGATACTTTTTTATCTGTCAGTCCTCGGGTTTGGTTGGGATTGCTGGGGAAAAATCACTTTTCCGCAAAGATCCAGGTCATAACCTTCCAGATCCTGAGCCAAATCTCTGAAGACCGGTTCATGTAACAATCTGAGAAAAAGCTGAACCCCCTGATCAAAAAAACGCTCCTTCAGAATGAGGAAATCAAACCTCTCCCAGCGCAGCGTCATGAAATCAAGACCCAGAAGACCGGCTACTGCCTTGATTCCCGGAGCAGCGTCCGCTTTGCCCGAAAGTATCTCAAGCCCCACATCCATGTGACGTTGAAGCTCCTTCTCATAACCATCGATCTGATCTCCACGGATACCCGCTTTTTCCAGCTCTACGTCAAACAGTTTTCGTGTTCCGGTCCCCATGGGGCGATTGGCTATCTTCATGCCGGCTTTACCAAGATCTGCTATACTTTGAATCCCTTTGGGGTTTCCTTTGGAAAGCAAAATACCCTGCTCCCTCTGGCAAAAATTTACCACTGCGGGCAGCTGGCCCAGCTCCTCCAGGGCAAAATCAAAATTATACTCCTGTTCATTATCCTGCATCAAATGACTTGAAGCGATGTGACAAAGATTCTGACTGAGTGCCCTGATACCGCCCAGACTTCCCAAATTGCCGAAAACCGCAACATGCTCGGCATAAAGGCCGTTAAATTTGGAGATAAGCCGGTCCAAAAGGATATCATTGCTTCCACTTATAATAACAAGACCATGATAAGGAGGCAGAGGACTTGTTTCTTTAGGATAGTTGATGGTCTCATTTTCCACCCACTGCTTCACAAGGTGAAGAGGGAAAAGCCACTTGCCCGTTACCTTGGTAGCCGGCAACCCCTTTTCGGAAATCAACGTGTAGACCATCTTCTCGTTAATCTTTAATAGTTCTGCAACTTGCCTGGTACTGAGCAGGTCTTTTTTCTCCATTATTCATACCTCCTTTCTTTGAAGAAAATAGTATTTTTACCGGTATAAGTCAATAATATCCTGACCCGGATAAACCGGGAAATTCAGAATTAAGATACTAATACCCCAAAAAGGCAGTGATATACTTTAGGGCCGTGAATAGAATGATACCTGCAAGCATCCATTTTATGACCCTGGCTGGTACAAACTTCTGGCAACGGGCACCAAGGTACATGCCGACCATCCCGCCCAGTCCGAACATCCCTCCCAAAAGCCAATCCGGCGCTATCGACATATTCGGGTAAAACAGTGCGATGGCTTGGTAGAAGGAGACCCCCGCCACCGATGTGACAAATGTTCCCATCAGGGCGGCCCCGGCCACGGTATAGACCGGCAACCCGAAGAAGGTCACAAAGAAGGGAACAATGATCGCGCCGCCGCCGATCCCGTATATGCCGCCCACAATACCGACAAAGAAACAGAGGGTGAATATCCCCCAGAATGAAACATCGAACTGTTCTCCATAGAATGTGTATCCAAGCCGTTTCAAGTTGAAATGGGTCACTTTTACGGCTGGCAGTGAATCAATGCCGGACATTTGCGGTTTGGTCGCTTTCGTCCGATAATTGTGTACCATCTCCTGAAAACGTTTTTCGCTGTTAGCTTTATTGCTTCCATCCGCGTTTTTCCGCAACAAGTCGCGAACCATCTTAATGCCGATATACAGCAGCACCCCGGCGGCAAACAGCTTGAAGTTTTTAGGATTTGGCAGATAGACTACACGCACGATAGCCCCGATAAAGACTCCCGGCAGGGTGCCGGTCGCCACAACCCAGGTAAGGGGCCAAACCATCCGGCCCTCTTTGTAATAACGATAGACACCGCTGGGACAGGCTGCGATGTTGAACAGTTGATTGGTGGCACTGACAGATGGATTTACATACCCGAGAAACGACATCTGAAAAGGCAGAAGAAGGAAGGCTCCCGATACGCCACACATAGAGGTGAAAAACGAAATCACGAAAGCGACCAGGGGAGGAATCCAGGGAGCAACTTCGATTCCGGCAGTTTGAAAAAACATGGCAGTCTCCTTGAAAAATTGTGATTTAACGATACGGACACGAAAAATATAATTTACGTGTCAAGGCGGTTTTTACCGTGTTGCTTAATTGAGTGGATGTGTTAAAAATAACTAGTTAAAAAGCTTTCCAGGAAGCGTTAAGAAGGAGGGCATATGAAAAAAAACAAAATCGCTTTAAAACCTTACCTTGATACAATTGCCGGATATTGTGATACCCTTTCAACTGAAGCGTTGGCCAATATTATTATCGGGCTTGCAAAGGCTGTCCCGACCGCCGAGAGAGTAAACTTTCTGGAAAAAATCGAATCATTGCTCCCCGGCGGCCCACCGAAACCGGCGTTTGACCTTGGACCGGTTGAAGAGATCCTTAATGAAATTCAAGCGCTCAGGGAATCCATCGAGGAAAGGATCAACTCCATTGAAGACGGAAGTTATTGGGATTATTCTAATGAGTGGGAAGATGATGGCTATTATAATGAAGATCCCGATTATATCAACCAGGAACAAATTGAAGAACTGGAATCATTTTTTGATGATGCCGAAAACCTGTTTCTAAATGACCGCCTTGAAGATGCCCGGATCGTCTATGGCGCCTTATTTACTTTGATAAATGAAATCAGGGAAGACGCATATTTTTCACCCACCCCTGAAACAGATATCAGAGAGGAAAGAGCAAGATAC
>JAUUWG010000112.1 GCA_030589165.1 Desulfobacterales bacterium | reverse complement strand
CATCCTAAAAAAAATTCGGGGAGAAGGTCATAGGGGCTTAACACATAAATCAAGCCTAAAATTATCAGCAGAATTCTCATTCTAAGCACTCTTTAATTTGATCTGTAATCTTGACTCTTTCTATCAGCGATTTCTACTTTTGTCCAATTATTTTGGCATTCACATATTACCCGTTATTTGAAGGGGTTTATGCTTTTGGTATTGTTCATGAGAAATGCCAGAAGGTAAGCCGCGGCGGCACAAAGTATAATTATGGGAATTCCCAGACTGAGCGCTATTTGGGCGGATATGATTGACGTCAGGACCGAAGCACATCCGTTGGCTGTCCAGGCATATGCCCGCTGGGCCGGACGGTTCAATAAATGTCGCATGCCCAGCGGGAAGGGGAGACCCAACAGAAAGCCTGGTAGGATTAGGAGCAGGATTGCTAAAGTATACTGTAAAATTTTGGAAAGTCCAAGTATTCGATGGATAATCGGATCAAGGCCTAAGAATACGAGGATGAGGACAGCGATCAAAGCGATAAGGACATTTCGGAGGCCTCCGGGACCTATTCGCTGGGAGCAATAACCCCCAAAGCCTGAGAAAACGAGGATTCCAGTGAGCACCACGGTAAAGCTGATAACCGGATCACCGAAAATAAAGATGTATTTTTTGATAAAAAAGAGTTCAACAAACATAAAACCGGCGCCTACTGCCAGAAAGTAGATAATGTGGGAGATGTAAAGCTTTTGGCCTCCTTTTGGGATTGCAATGAGAGGAAGCACCAAAAGGAGGAAAGCGATCCCAAGTGCTTCAAAAAAGACTATGGCAACGACGATTTCACCGGACATGAAGAGGGAATAAAATCTGCTTCCCGTAATTTTATAAAGCACTTTCAATTTGTTCCATTTGAGGAATCTGCCGGGGAAAGGACGGCTGTCCGACTGAGGGGCAACGTCGAGGGGGTAGGTTTCAAAGTACGTTTCTTCAGTTCCGGACAGGTAGGCTTCTGCGAGACGGCTAATTTCAAAAAAGTGATACGGCGCATCGAAAATATTGAAGCGGTTCGCCATTTCCTTTGTAATACCCGGGAGGTAGACAAGATCAAAGTTCATGTTTTGTGCAAAGTCTTTTAGTACGACCGTATCATTAAAGGGCTTTACGGAGACGATGAGGGTAAAAGTGCTCCAGTTACGGAGAACAGCCAGGTGTTGTTCGGGGTTTTCATATCGAAGGGAGCTCAGACTTTCGTATGCTCCGGCCCAGAGGCGGATCAAGTCTGCCGGAGGAAGCAAAAGTTTGCGTGCCATAATAAGGATGCCATTTTCCGTGAGGTGATTGAGATACTCTGAGAATGATGCGGTGGTGAATAGATATCCCTGGGTCAGAGCGTCTGAACCGGGAAGAGACCCTCCCCAGTTTTCAATGTGTATGATATCATAATGTTTGTCAGATTGGGCCATAAACGCTCTTGGATTTTGGTTGACAACAGGGATGTTGTAGTGTTTCCGGATCATATAGGCGATTTGGGGTTTTTGTTCGACGATGGTAATGCTACGGGCGCCGGATGCCATGGCACAGGGGATAGTCGATCCGCCGCCGTCCTGAATCAAGAGAATATGTTCAGGGTTCGGAACCAGCATGTATCCGGCATAAGGGAGGGTAAATCTGGAGAACCACTCATCTTTTTGACGTTGCAGTTTGTAACTAAAAAAGGGGGTGTCTCCGTCTTTGTAAATTGCCCATTGCTCAGGCAGTATGCCTTTAAATTTAAGGCTTAATCCGGGTGCAAAGCGAGTATAAGGGCTATAAACGCTGTCGAATCTGCCCCTCAGACCGGTGACGGTTTCAAAGATCCGTGTATCGGGGAACTGGAGGACCCGGCTGAGGTCTTTATATGACGAGGGGTTTACTTTGACTTCTGTGCCGTCTCCAATTGAGACGAGCAAGCCTGCGATGAGCACGATAAAAAGACCGGAGGCCTGAAGGGCGAATCGTTTTCCACGGGAGGTGTTTTTTGTTTTCGCATATGTTTTGTTTGTCGTTGCCCTTTCAAAAGGAATAATTATTAGGGGGATGAGGGCTGCGAGGATGATGGATCTCCCTTCGCCAAGCAAGGGAAGAAAAGGAACCGGTATGATTGCTCCGCATGCCGAACCCACCATACTCGCGAAATAAACAAAGCCGGTTTTTTCGGGGATAAACGCATAAGCAAGGGAGATGACAAGACCGGCAAAAAAGAACGGTAATGCCAGAAGAAGATAGGTCGTCAAAAGGTAGAATATCTGGACAGTTTCCAGAGGCAGCCTGAAGTAGTCCAGTGGAATTCGATTCAAAACCATAAAAGAACCGATGGCGGTAGCGGTATAGAGAATGATGAAAATTTTGACCGGACCGCTGGCGGAGAGCCTTTGTTCCCAGTTTTTTTTGTGCGTATCGATAATGTTTAGAAACGTACCGGCGGCGGCGAATCCAAAGAGTGCGATGCTGATGACCATGAAAGACAGATGATTCCACTGACTGATGGAAAAGACCCGGATAAGGAGTACTTCGAAGGCAAGAGACGAAAGTGATAGCAAAAAAACAGCCGCAAGTATCATGGAATATCGTTTGTAACCCTTCGGTTTTGGTCAAGGGCATGACCTGTCATCGGAACGAAGAGAACGCCGGTGATTTGTTTGACCGTATATTCGTCGTCATGTTTTGTGACCAGGCTTAGATATTGATAGCTGAAGGGATTTCCGAGGGGGAGAATGAGTCGCCCGCCGTTTTTGAGCTGCTTTAAAAGTGGCGGAGGGATATGGTCGATCGACGCAGTGATCATAATACAGTCAAAGGGAGCTGCCTCAGACCAGCCGAAGTAGCCGTCGCCATGGCGGGTTTTTATTTTTGAAAAACCGATTGACCGGAGTAGGCTTTCTGCCTTTTTGTATAGTTTTTCTTTGATTTCCATGGTGTAGACTTCTTTGGCAACCTTGGCAAGAATTGCAGCCTGGTAGCCTGAACCGGTCCCAATTTCGAGAATACGTTCATCTCCTTTAAGTTTCAGTTTCTCGGTCATCAGAGCCACTATATACGGCTGGGAAATGGTCTGTCCCTGGCCGATGGGAAGGGGGTGGTCCGCGTAAGCTTTGGAAACGAGTTCTTCAGGTACGAAGCGGTGCCGGGGGACTTGGTTCATGGCATTTAAGACTTTTTTATCTGATACGCCCCGTAAACGGATCTGTAATGAGACCATTTTTTCCCTGGCCTTCTGATAGTTGGGGGAATCTACCAGTACCTGGGCCATGAGCAGTGCAGGCAAGACAGTGAGAATAAAAAAGGGAAGGAGTATTTTTTTCATGGCGGCATTTTTAATTTGCAGAAGCAATCTTTGTCAAAAAGGATGAAGAACTCTGTAGATTATGACGCCAAGAATTGCAACTGCCAATACAATAGTGAAAACCATTTGGTCAGTATCAAATCTTTTCATAAGAAATCGAGGACAATCCGGATTAATCTTCTTCGTCCAACCCAAATGCGGTGTGAAGAACCCGAACAGCAAGTTCGGTATACTTTTCTTCGATGACACAGGAAATTCTTATTTCCGAAGTGCTGATCATTATTATATTGATGTTTTCCCTGGCCAGAGTGTTAAACATTATTGATGCGACTCCGGAATGGTTTTTCATCCCAACGCCGATAACAGATACCTTGGCAATATTTTTATCTCCCATAACGTCCACTGCTCCGATTTCCTCCGCCACCTTCCGTTCGATTTCTATGGCTGCTTGGAAATCTTTTTTGGGGACCGTAAATGTGAGATCCGTTTGACCTTGGGCTCGAGTATTTTGAATAATCATATCGACAATAATACCCGCTTCGGCAATGGGTGAAAAAATCTTGGCTGCCACTCCGGGTTGGTCCTGAACCTTTTTAAGGGTGATGCGGGCTTGATCTTTATCGTGCGTAACTGCGGATACAATAAGACTTTCCATACCGGCGTCTTCACTAACAACCATGGTTCCTTCCTCCTCACTGAAAGATGATCTTACATGAACCGGGACATTATATTTTTTAGCAAATCCCACGGACCGGATCTGCATGACTTTGGTGCCAAGACTGGCCATGTTAAGCATTTCATCATAGGAGATTTTATCAATCTTTCTTGCTTTCTCGCAGATATTGGGATCGGCGGAGTAGATACCATCTACATCGGTATAGATTTCGCAGACATCCGCCTTCAGGGCCGAGGCGATGGCCACGGCGGTCGTATCTGACCCTCCCCGGCCGAGGGTAGTAATGTTCCCTTTGATGTCACATCCCTGAAATCCGGCCATTACGACGATATTCCGTTTTTTGATAAGGTCTTTAAAATACTCGGTACCGATTTCGATAATTCGCGCATCGCCAAAGGTGCAGTCTGTAACCACCTTGGCCTGGTGTCCGAGCATTGACAGGGCAGGGTAGTTCATGTCTTTTAAGGTTATTGCCAGAAGAGATGCCGTTGTCTGTTCGCCGGTGGACATAAGAACGTCGAGTTCACGTTTTTCCGGTGATTCACTGATCTGGCTTGCCATATCGATCAGGTCGTCCGTGACTCCGGCCATGGCCGACAGAATGACAACCACGTCGTTACCCTGGTCATAGGTTTTTGCAACCCGTTTTGCAACATTGTGGATCCGTTCAAGATCAGCGACCGATGTGCCGCCAAATTTTTGTACAATTAAACCCATTTTATAAGCCCCTGAATTCCAAATTTATTGAACACTTATAGCAGCAGCATTGTTCAGATGGCCTTAGATTAGCAGCGGCTAACGATGTTTAATATCCCACGTAGTGAAACGGCTCAATCTCGGAAAGCTGCTGGGGGGTAAGAGTTTTAAATCCAGATGCTTCAATCAGATCCTTAGCCCGCGCCGAGTCTTTAATCTCTAAAACAAAGACTGCATTTTTCCGACTTTCTATTACAAAGCCATAGCCATTTTCAATATTGATATTTTCAGCGCAAAGGATCTGTAAAAGTTTATCAAGCCCACCAGGACGATCCTCAATCAACACCGCAATAACTTCTTTCAGCTCAACCGGGATGCCTTCTTTGCTGAGCGCCTTTTGGCCCTGTTTGGGGTTGTTTACAATAAGATTGATGAACCCCGAATCGCCAAAAGAAGATATCGAGGCAGACCGAATATTGATCTTTTTCCGGGCAAGGATTGAAGTAATTTGAGATAGGACGCCAGGTTTGTTTTCTGCCGGTATTGTAAGTTGATAGGCTTTCATCCTAAAAACATAGAAAAACAATCTGAGCGTGTCAATATATTTCGAGCAAAAAACTATCGAAGCTTTGTCTCAAAGTCAAAGGATCAAGTCTGCTCTTAATTCTTTCAATTATATCTTATGAGCCCTAAGCATCTCCACGAACCCGAATCCTTTTGATATCGTAATCAAAATGCTAAGGGCACTCCATCATAAATCCATGGA
>JAUUWG010000142.1 GCA_030589165.1 Desulfobacterales bacterium | reverse complement strand
AATAAAGCTTAAAAAGACCTTTTTAATCGTGTCCAGGTCCCCGTAAAAATCAAGGTGTTCTCTGTCGATATTGGTGACCACGGCTATGGTCGGCGAAAATTTGAGAAAAGAGCCGTCACTTTCATCTGCTTCGGCAACGATAAAATCTCCCTGGCCGAGCAGTGCATTGGTATCTATGCTTTTGAGTTTCCCCCCGATGACAACGGTAGGATCAAGCCCCCCTTTAGCCAGAACCGAAGCGACGATCGAGGTTGTCGATGTCTTACCGTGGGCACCTGCAACAGCGATGCTGTATTTTAAACGCATCAGCTCTGCCAGCATCTCAGCTCTGGGGATCAAGGGAATTGAAAACTTTTTGGCCGCAACAACTTCAGGATTGTCAGGACCGATAGCCGATGACATGACGACGACATCCGCTCCTTTTATATTCTCTTTGGAATGCCCCTTGAATATCGTCCCTCCCTTGCTTTTCAGACGCTCCGTAATCTCCGAGGAGTTGATATCCGAACCCGATACCCTGTAACCCAGATTTAAAAGGAGTTCGGCAATACCGCTCATGCCGATCCCCCCTATTCCTACGAAATAAATATGATATTTTTTTTGATACATGATTTAAAAAAGTGTGAAGTGCCTAAAGTTGAGGAATGCTGTCAATTTTATATATAAAAAGACGGAGCGAAGCAACACATTAACTTTAGCTCACTTTTATAGTTTATCCGGTTCAGGTCGATAAAAATTTAAGTATTTTCAATCAAGCAGTAACAGTCATCAACAATAATTTCGGCTGCATCGGGTCTGCTGACCTCTTTTGATTTTTTTGCCATAAGCTCAAGGGCATTGGGATTTGAAGCGTAGTAGCTGATTTTTTCTGCAAGAACCCGGCCGCTAAGATCCTTTTCAAGAATCATTTCCGCCCCTCCTTTATCTACAAGGGCCTGGGCATTTAAAACCTGGTGATTGTCAGCGGCAAAAGGATACGGCACAAAAATGACCCCTTTTCCTATAACTGCAATTTCAGCTACTGTTGTTGCCCCTGCCCTGCATATGATAAGATCCGCCTTTTCGTATTGATGACACATGTCATTGAAAAACGGCTGAACTCTGGCGGAGATGCCATGAATCATATAGACATCTTTTACCCTTTTTTCATCCAGGGCACCGGTCTGATGAACGAAAAAATACGTATCCTTTTCTTCCAGGTCCTTGAGGGCATCAATAACAGCCATATTTATACCGTGCGCCCCTTGGCTCCCCCCCAGCACCAGAATCGAAAAAGGGTGCTCCCGGAGATTATCTTCAATTCCGGATTTTTCTTTTGCCATTTCACATTTTAATATATCTTTTCGTACCGGATTCCCGGTAAGATGTGTTTTCTCAGGATCTAAAAGGGCTTTGGTATTTTCAAAGGATATATAGATACGGTCGGCAAAAGGTGCCAGAACCCGGTTGGTAATTCCCGGAAAGATATTCTGTTCGTGAATAACGGTTGCAATGCCCAGAATCCATGCCCCCATGATCATCGGCCCGGAAGAATAACTCCCCATGCCCACAACAAGGTCAGGATTGAATTTTTTCAGTATCCGGATGGATTCATATATCCCTTTGGGTATTTTTAAAAGCGCGCCTGTCTTCTGCAATATTCCCCGCCCCTTGATGGGTTCGGCGGTAATGGTCTTTCGGTTAAATCCCCTTTCTGAAAGCACGGACATCTCAAAGGGATTTCCCGTATTGACAAAGAGTATCCTGTTTTTTGAGTCCCTTGCCATAAAAGCTTCGGCAATGGCAATTCCCGGGAAAAGGTGCCCCCCTGTACCACCGCCGGCAATTATAATATTTAACGAACGCTTATTCACGAATTTTGAGCGACTCCTATGTTCATAAGTATCCCTATGGATATCATATTAAATAAAAGGGAGGTCCCGCCATAACTGAGAAACGGAAGGGTAAGCCCTTTGGTGGGCAAAAGTCCCAGGGTCACCCCCATATTAACGCAAACCTGAAGACCTATTGAAGCAGTGAGACCGGTCGCCAGAAACGAAGCGAAACGATCTTTTGTGTTCATGGCGATACTTATTCCTCTCCAAAGTATGATCAAATAAAGAGCCAGTATCACCAGTACGCCACAAAGTCCCAATTCTTCTCCAATGACGGAAAAGATAAAATCGGTATGGGGTTCAGGCAAGTAGAACAACTTTTGATACCCTTTCCCGACGCCTGTTCCCCATAAGCCCCCCGTTCCAAAAGCCATGAGGGAATGGATGATCTGGTAACCTTCTCCCGTGGGATATTGCCATGGATCAAGAAAAGTCGCTACACGTTTGATTCGGTAATCTGCACAAAGCATAAGAAAGGACCCGAAAATCATTACAAGGAACATGGATGAAAAAAGGTGCAAAAGGCGGACGCCGCCGGCAAACATCATGATCCATGTAATCGCCGCCAAAATGACCACCGATCCGAAATCCGGCTGCATAAAAATCAACCCGGCAAACAGGCAGAATACGCCGACATGGGGTAAAAAACCGATATAAAGGTCTTCGATCCTGTCTTTTTTTTTGCTCAGGGAGTAGGCCAGGTAAATGATCATGGCAAACCGTGCGAATTCAGAAGGTTGGAATGAAAAACCCTTAATGTACAGCCACCGTGTCGCCCCCCCTGCAGAGAATCCGATACCTTTAATCAGAACGGCAACAAGCAGAACGATTGCAAGTGCAACAATTACATAGACGGCAGAGCGAAAAAATTTATAAGGGAGATACCTGCAAATAATCAGGGCCAGGAGACCCAACCCGGCAAAAAGAGCTTGCTTTTGAAAAAAATAATAGTCATTTCCGAACCTTTTCAGTGCAATCTCGGAACTTGCACTGTAAATCATCACAATTCCTATCCCCGTCAGAAAAAGAACAGGGAAAAGAAGTTTTACATCGCACATTAAATAGTGTACGCCATGTTTATGCCCAGGCTTATTGGAGGATTTCTTCTTTATCATATCTACCGACCTTTAAGTTTTGCAATTGCATTGCAAAAAAATTCTCCGCGCTGCGCATAACCGTCATACATGTCAAAACTGGAGCATGCCGGGGACAAGAGTACCGCATCACCCGGTACCGCCGTCTGATATGCCGAAAATACGGCATCCTCCATTGTGGATTCCACTTGTGTCGGTACAATGGGCCCGAGCACCGACTTTATATTCTCCTTTGCCTCTCCGATGAGAATGATCTTTTTTACGTGCTTGCGAACAAGGTCCTTTAATACGTCATAACTTCCGCCCTTATCACGCCCTCCCATGATAACGACCAGGGGTCTGCTGAAAGCCTCCAGCGCCCTTGCGACCGCATCCACGTTTGTCGCTTTTGAGTCATCAAAAAAATCGACACCATTTATGGTCCCTGCATATTCAAGCCGATGGGAGAGACCTTGAAAATTATTTAAAGCCGACCGTATTCCTTCCAAACTTCCTCCGGCAGCCAGTGACGCAAGACCTGCGGCTGCAACGTTTTCAATGTTGTGTTTACCGGGAAGGGTCAAGTTTTTCAGATCCAACACCTTTTTTTTATTTTCATCGGTGTAAAATGTTATATTTTCTTGTGTTATTACAGCACGCTTTCCCGTTTCGGCATCACAACGGGACGGATCTGTAAAAAAGGGGGATCTTTTGCTTTTAAATTGCTTGGCCATGGAACGAATAATCGGATCATTCCCATTAAAAACCGATACATCCTCCTTTTGCTGGTTTTCAAAAATTCGGCCCTTGGCAGCTGCATATGCGTCAAAATCCTTATACCGGTCAAGATGATCTTCGGTAATGTTCAAGAGGACACCGACCTTAGGCCTGAAAGACGCTATGGTATCAAGCTGAAAGCTGCTGACTTCCGCAACAACGACGTCAGCTTTTTCGCCTTTATCAACATATTCGATCAAAGGGTTGCCGATATTCCCCCCCACAAAAACTTTAAGGTCTGAACTTTTCAGCATTTCACCCCGAAGTGTCGTGGTGGTGGTGTTGCCGTTGGTGCCTGTTCTTGCCACGATCGGTTCCTTGATGAATCTTGATGCAAGCTCTGTCTCTCCCAAAACGGG
>JAUUWG010000010.1 GCA_030589165.1 Desulfobacterales bacterium | reverse complement strand
GAAATTTAGTAAAATTGACAAACTTGAAAAGCCAGTAACGGCGAGGTCTTTAAAAAATCAAATTTTAGTGAGCTGCCATTTTTTGAAATTAATGCTGTGTAAGTTATTGATTTTACATTAGCCAATTTGTCAATTTTTGATTAATTAACCTTCCAGAATTCTTTACAATCAGATAACTTTACAAGACACAGACCCGACCCAAAAGTTATGGTAAATTAATCTATTGAAAGAACTGAGCATTATGTGTAGAATAAATTTCACACTAATCCACGGAAATCATAAAGCTGTTAAAAATAACAGGGGGGTGGAAAGATGATGATCAAAAATATTTTCAGTAAACTTGACAAGATAAAAAATCAGCATGATCGGGTTATATTTTTGTTGGATTCTCTTCCTAACAGTGAAAAAATTCATGTGGAAAAATTTATTTTATCAAGGATAGAGAAATATTATGCTGAACAGGCGATGCGGGATTCTTTAAACGTGACGGATTAAAAAAATCGGAAAAAACACCGCTCAAAAAAAGGATTCAACATGCCTGAAGCAAAGAATAAATCGCTAAGGAAACCCACCGGAAAACATACCAAACGTCTCGGAATTCTCACCGGCGGAGGAGACTGCCCCGGACTGAATGCCGCCATACGCGCGGCGGTTAAAACCGCCCTGAACTCCGGCTGGAAGGTTTATGGCATAAAGGGAGGGTTCGCCGGGCTGCTTGACCCGAAAAATCATATCATACCGCTTGGCCCTGATGACATCAAAGGAATAATCCACATCGGCGGTACCATCCTCGGCACCACGAATCGCGGCAACCCCTTTGCTTTCCCTGTCAAGGTTGGAGATGAGTGGGTAGAGAAGGATCTCTCCGACAAAGCTCTGGAAGGAGCAAAGGAGGCAGGCCTTGACGCCGTTATTGCCATCGGTGGAGACGGTTCGCTCAGGATCGCCAAACAATTCTACGACAAAGGACTCCCCATCGTCGGAATACCGAAAACCATCGATAACGATCTTTATGGCACACACATTACATTCGGGTTTGACACGGCTGTATCCACTGCGACAGATGCCATTGACAAACTTCACTCCACCGCCGAGAGTCACCAGCGGGTCATGGTGGTTGAGGTTATGGGGCGATACGCCGGCTGGATTGCCTTGAACGCCGGTGTTGCCGGCGGAGCGGACGTTATCCTTATTCCGGAAATACCATTTGAAATGAAGTATGTTGTCAGGAAAACCGACGAACGTTACAAAACAGGCAGTAATTTTGCCATCATCATCGCTGCTGAGGGAGCAACACCAAAAGGAGAAGAGCAAAGGACCGTATTCAAGAAGGTCGGCCAGGAGGTAAAGCTCGGGGGAATAGGAGACTATGTCGCCGGAGAGGTTGAGCGCCTGTCGGGCCATGAGTCTCGTTCGCTTGTGCTGGGTCATCTCCAGCGTGGAGGTCAACCGACCACTTCCGACCGCCTTTTGGCGACCCGGTTCGGTTCGGCGGCGATAAGGCTTGCAAACGAGGGTTTCTTTGGGCAAATGGTTGCACTGGATCCTCCGCATATAAAGAGCGTGCCCCTTGAAGACGCAATTTCACGCATACGAAGCGTTCCACTTACAAGTGATATCATTCGTGCAGCAAGGGATATGGGCATCTCGTTTGGTGACGAGTAAATCAATATGATAGTATCTTAATAGTAAAATTCGTCTATTTTATATTTATGTAAAAAAAGTGTGACGTGATCTAAAGTGATCTAAGGTGCCTAAAGTTGAGGTATTCTATCAATTTTATATAAAAAAGACGGAGCGAAGCGACTCATTAACTTTAGCTCACTTTAGCTCACTTTTTTGAATTATCCGAATTAGGATCGTGGATTAAAAATAACTGTGGTAAGCAATGGAAAAAATTTGTAAAAATCAACCGGCTTTTTCTGTGATGACGGTAAATATTCGCTTCGGTCTTGCCGATGACGGACCCAACAGCTGGATATACAGAAAAAACAGGTTCGCATCTCTTTTCCAGATCCATGAGGTCGATTTTATAGCCATGCAGGAAGTCAATAATTTTCAAAAAGATTATTTTCAAGAGATACTCCAAAACCATAATTTCATCGGCAAACGAACCCCGGCCCCGTCATACTGGCAAGACAACATTATATTTTATAGAAAATCATGGGAGTGTATCCATGCGGAGCACTTTTTTTTAAGCGACACCCCCTCGGTTCCGAGTCGCCTGCCAAAAAGCAAATTTCCCAGACAATGCGTTATCGGCATTTTCAGGAATAATGACCGATCGATTATCCTTGTAAACACGCACTTTGATTTTGAGGCCTCAGTACAGTTAAAAAGCGCCCAAATCATAATCGAAAAGCTTTCCCACCTTCCCAGGAATATCCCTGTCATCCTGATGGGAGACTTCAATGCCGAACCGGGCAGTCCATGCTACCATGAATTTACCTCAAAAAATCAATGGGGAATTATTTTGAAAGATATTTTTTCCGGAAAATTTTCATGCACGCATCACGCGTTCACGGGAACGTGCAAGGGGGGACACATCGACTGGCTTCTTTATTGCGGGAACATAAATTTAAAAAAACAGAAAATCATAAAAGACAAATTTAAAGGCGCCTACCCCTCCGACCATTTCCCTGTTTGCGCTTTATTTGAATGGTCGTAACAACTCATGTATCTTTTTGTAGTTGTCAGTTGTCGGTCTGATTTGGTTTTTATCAACTGTCAACCGGTTATCATTTCAGACTTTTTTTAAAACAAATCCCCTATGGGCGGAATACGTTTCAGCCGTTTTTCTTTATCTACGCATACCAGCTCAATCACGCCTTTTACCGCTGCTTTTTTCCCATTGGGTCTCCAGGCTTCCTGATACCAGATGATCCGGTATTCCCCTTCCATCTTGACGGTCGTTCGAATATCGAGTTTGTCCCCGAATTCCGCACCCTCGAAATACCCCAGATCCGCCTTGTATACCGCAAAGCCGAGCCCTTGTTCTTTCCATAGCCTGACCAGCTCGTCGCTGCCTATTACATCCTCCCTGGCTCTCTCAAAGTATTTTAAATAGTTGGCGTGATAAACCACGCCCGAATGGTCCGTATCTTCATAGTAAACCTGGACCGGGAAGTGATATTGTTTATCGCTCATATTTTATCTCTTTTATTATCTTTTCAATATGTTTTTCTGACAATCGTCCTGTAGAAGTACAAACTATATTCCCCTGATTTTTTCCATCTTCGTTTCCAGAGGTTTTAACTCGTCCTCCCGTCCTGACTCCTGCAACTTTTCCCTGAGCTTTTCAAGTTCCTCTCTCAGTCTGGGCAACAACTCCTTACGTATCTTTTCCTGCACAGCCTCGCTCGATCGTTTCATATCCTCTGCCAGACGGTCCAGTTCCTTTTCAAGTGTTTTGAACTTTTCGCTTTCCGGAATGGCCCTTAAATCCTCCAGAAATTGCTCGAAATCCTTTTTGAAAACCTCAATCTTCTTTTCAAGGTCACTCAACATCTGATTGAAGATTGCTGAAGATTTTGTGGAACCGGAAACAATGGCACCGTCTTGTAAAGACGATCCACCTTTTCGTAGCTGAATCATTTCAACAGCCTTTTTATTCTTATTTTCAGGATCTGTCGTGATGAAGAAGAGAGAATGCTCGGTTGCAGCATTTGCAAAGTCTTTTTTGATCACCACATCGACCATATAATAAGCGTCAACCGAATAAGATACATCGGTTACTGTACCGATATGATTCTGTTCGAAAATTACCCGGTCGCCTTTTTTCAGACCTTGAATCTGATCATATCGAATCTTGAGATTAAGCGTACTCTGTCTGCATCCCAAAAATACCAAAGAAAACATCAATAGAATCAAAATTTTTTTTATCATAATATCCTAACCCGGATAAACCGGAACCAGAATTATTTGCCACAAAGTCACGAAGGCACAAAGTATTTTTTTTAAATTATATCCTTCGTGTCTTAGTGTCTTGGTGGCGGAAAGAGTTTTTTGACATAAAATACACGAATTTTAGAATTAAGATATTAAGCAAACGCGTAACAGAATGATAAGAATTGCATTTTGAACTGAATATTAATAGAATAGTGTAAGTTTTCTGTCAAGCGACGATAGCGTCGCTTGTAAAAACCGCTTAATAACTTTGTCGATGCGACTCTTACTGGTTTTTTAGTTCCAGGAAAAATACTTTTTTATTTTTCACGAAAAACTACCTTTTTCTAAACTCAGGATCGTGGATTAAATAAGATGAAAAAAAACAAGCTGAAAACAGAAGATAAATACATTAAAGCACTCATGGATATCAGCCGGGCAATCAATTCTGATCTTTACCTGGAAGATATTCTCAAACTGATCGTAATGGTCACAGCCAAAGTAACCGGTGTTGAAATCTGTTCTTTGTGGCTGATCGACGAAAACGAAAATCCCAAAAAAATCCGCCTGAAGGCGACACAGGCCATTGACCATGAGTACGTAAAGGATCGGTCTCTGAACATGGATGAAGGCGTTGTGGGTTTTGTGGCCACCCACAAGCGTCCCCTCATCGTCAAGGATGTCTTGAAAGAGCCCCGGTTTAAGGAAAAAGAGATGGCCAGAAAGCTGGGCCTGATATCAATGGTCAGCGTACCATTACAGGTAAGGGATGAAAATGTAATCGGGGTTTTCAACTGTTTTATGGCCGAACCCCATGAATTCTCCGAAACAGAGGTAAACCTCATAACGACTGTGGCCAATCAGGCGGCCGTCGCCATATTCAATTCGGAACTTATGGTCAAAACCAAAGTGATTCAGGAGGAACTGGAGATCCGAAAGCTGGTGGAACGTGCCAAAGAGGTTCTTATACGCAGGAAAAATATGGGAGGCCATGAGGCCTACCGGTGGATACAAAAACATAGTATGGACTCACGTAAATCTATGCGGGATGTGGCCGAAGCGATTCTGCTTTCCGAAGAATTGTATTGATTTTTTTTACTTTATCTCCTCTACTTTCTTGTCTCATTTATAACTTTTTACAGGTTCCTCAAAATTGATGGTCTCGTAAAAAGTAAAAAATGTATCTCTTTGAAATAATTACAAAAATATAATAATAACTCTTGCCTTTTTCCTTACAGTTTGATATAAAAAGCTTAAATAATCAAACTATTAAAGGCAAAATCATGATCAAAGTAAACAATCCGAATCAGCTTAACATTTTCGACCCCTGGGATTTTCTTACTCCCAAAAGACGGCAGATGCTTGATGTCGGATGGCCCGGTCTGTTTCGCGAGCAAATATTGCCATCAATTCCTGTCGATAAGGTCGTCGAGCATTTTAACACCACTTTTGGCCGACCGACAAAGGAACTTTATTCCATGCTGGGAGCTCTTATTCTTCAGCAGGCTTTCGATCTCACCGACCAAGAAACAGTACAGCAATATGCCTTTAACATTCAATGGCACTATTCACTCAATATTTGCGAGGAGACCGATGATGCCAAATACATATCATTGAAAACACTATGGAATAATCGAAATATCGTTGCTCAAAATAATCTTGAGGACGATATCTTCAAAGCCGGTACAGACAAACTGGCGCAAGTTTTCAACGTTAATATCGATAAACAGCGAATTGACTCGGTTCATATCAAATCAAACATGCGGCGGCTGGGTCGAATCGGCATCTTTTCTGAAAGCATTCACAAGTTTTTAGTGAACCTGAAACGAGGCCATCAAGACCACCTCGACACCATAGATGAAAAAGTTATCGACAAATATCTGTCCAAAGACTCTCTCGGGTGCTTTTCCAGAGTCAAACCATCTGAATCGAGAAAAACCCTTACAGAGGTGAGCAAGGACCTGTTTGATCTGGTACAACAGTTCAAAGAATGCCCCGAAGTGGCGGTCATGTATAGTTACAAACTACTTGAAAGGGTTCTGAACGATCAATGCAATCTTACTGATGATAAAGACAATCCAGTTGAGCTGAAAAAGCCGAAAGAGATTGCTTCTGATTCTCTTCAAAATCCTTCTGATCCTGATGCAAGCTATAGCGGTCACAAAGGTCAAGGCTACCAGGTTCAAGTCATGGAAACATTCTGTGAAGATGAAGAACAAAAGGAAGAAACCCTTAACCTGATAACACATGTGAATGTTGAACCTGCTCATAACAGTGATGCCAATGCCCTTATTCCGGCAATCGAGTCCACAGAAAAACAAAACCTAAAACCAAAAGAATTAACCGCTGACTCCCTTTACGGCAGTGATGATAACTGTGAACGTGCCAAAGAACATGACGTAGAGCTTATTGCTCCGACCATGGGTTCAGTCAAGGAAGACAAGCTGAGCCTTGCTGATTTTCAGATTTCAGAAAAAGGCGAAGTTCTTGCCTGCCCACAGGGCCATGCCCCCTCAAAAGTCAAAAAGAAGAAAAAAGTCAGCATCGGTTTTGCTTCAGGTCATTGCCAGAACTGCCCTAAACTATTGAACTGCCCAGTTAAAAAGGGGAAGAAATATTACTACCTCCGGTTTTCTGATAAACAAATGCGAATAGTAAATCGCAGAATATACGAACAGTCTGACGAGTTCAAAGATCGTTACAGGTGGCGTGCAGGTGTCGAGGCCACAATGTCTGAATACGACAGACGAACCGGTGTCAAACATCTTCGAGTGCGAGGCCTGAAAGCAGTAAAGTTCAGTGCAACCTTAAAGGCCTTGGGAGTAAATATTTTCAGGGCTGCTGTCATCAGAAAAGCGGCAATGATGCCGGAAGAATGTCTCTGTGCAGCATAAAATCGTCCGGAACACTATTTTTTTGTTTATCAAAGAGCAAAATTTCGTAATTATTGATTCTTTCAGAATATAATGAGTGTTAATATTATAAATGTAGTTCAACTTGATTCAGATCACGTCCGACTTTTTACGAGACCATCAAAATTTACTTTGAAAAAATTTCTACAAATATAACTTGACAAATTAAATAAGTACAACTAATAAACTTCATATAACAATTAAGCATAACTAACAAAAAAATGTACAATGACGTATATTTTTTAAGTTTGGAAATGACAAAGACGTCTTATCCCTATAGGGGAATGGCGTCTTTTTTTTGTTTTAATTTTATACAATAATATCAGCGTATTATTTCAAGGAGGATCTATGATTACCAGGGGCAAGAACAATGATGCATTAGGAACTGTAAATCGAGGAAACCCGTGTGAATCGAGTCTTTGTACACTTTGCCAGGCGGACTGTAAAGGGAGGTGCGAGACCTGGCTTTCCAGTCTTAAAGGGCGAGGACTGCTTTATCCAAGGGATTTTGGCACCATTACCGCAGGCGCCAACAATACCAGCCATGTCGACGTTTCCTACAATTCCCTTCGAATTCAAGGATACAATTACGGCTCCATCGGCCGACCGGAAGGGGTGTCCGATGATCCTGACGACTGCATCTTTCCCAATGTAAACCTTGCAACCGAATTCGGCGCTGAAATCAAGACCAAAATTCGGCTCCCCCTCATGACCGGTGCGCTGGGTTCGACCTTTATCGCAGCCAAATACTGGGATTCTTTTGCCATCGGTTGTTCCCTGGTCGGCGTGCCCGTGGTTGTGGGTGAAAATGTTGTGGGCGTTGACCGCGAGTCAGAGCTAAGTGGCGGTAAAATCACCTCGGCACCGGAGCTGGACCGCCGTATCGACACCTACCTTCGTTACCATGACGGCTACGGCGCCATCATCGTTCAGCTCAATGTTGAAGATACCCGCAACGGCGTCGCCGAATATGTCGTCAATAAATACAGTGACAAGGTCATCATTGAATTGAAATGGGGACAGGGCGCCAAGGATATCGGCGGCGAAATTCAGGTCACCAGTCTGGACTATGCACTCTTTTTGAAAAAACGCGGATATGTTGTTGATCCCGATCCTGAAAAACCCGAAGTACAGACCGGTTTCAAAAGCGGGGCCATCAAAGCCTTTGCCCGCCACAGCCGCCTGGGATACACCAACCTTTCCACGACAGACCAGGTCCGTGATGATTTCATGAAGAGTGTGGAATATCTCCGCGGAATCGGCTTTAAACGCATTTCGCTGAAAACAGGCTCCTATGGAATGGAAGCTCTGGCCATGGCCATAAAATATGCAACGGAAGCCAAGCTCGATCTGCTGACCATCGACGGCTCCGGCGGCGGTACGGGTATGAGCCCCTGGAACATGATGCAGAGCTGGGGAATACCTTCAATCAACATTCATGCAAAAGCCCATGAATACGCCAGCATCCTGGCGGCTAAAGGGGAGAAAGTCGTTGACATGTCCTTTGCCGGCGGTATCGCGCTTGAGGATCAGATCTTCAAGGGACTTGCCCTTGGGGCTCCTTACACCAAACTCATCTGCATGGGACGCGCCATCATGATCCCGGGTTTTCTGGGCTCAAACATCCAGGGCGCCCTTCATCCCGAACAGAGAGAAAAGGTCAACGGCAACTGGGATGCTCTGCCCAAATCCGTCAGCAACCTCGGCAACACGCCGCAAGAGATTTTTGCATCTTATTATGATGTAGAGAAAAAAGTCGGCGCTGACGAGATGAAAAACATTCCTTATGGTGCGATTGCCTTCTGGACCCTGGCTGACAAACTGGGTTGCGGGCTGCAACAGTTGTTGGCAGGCGCACGAAAATTTTCTCTGGACCAGCTTACACGGCAGGATATTGTTTCCGGCAACAGGGAGACCGAAAGAGAGACCGGTATCCCCTTTATGACCGATGTGAATGATGAAAGTGCCAAGAAGATATTAAACGCTTAGAATTTACAAACATACGGCTTAATCAAAGCCTTCCGGAGAAAGCCTTCCGGAAGGCTTTTTTTATTTTGTTTGCACCCCTTACTTAACCTTGATCCACAGCAGCCGGACCCAGTCGGGACCCGGATTTTTCCATTGCTGGGGCATTTCAGAGGTCAGGTAGACCAGGTCACCGGTCTGCACGGAATAAGCGACATCTTTCATTTTCATTTGCAATTCCCCTGACAACACATACCCGAGTTCCTCTCCCTTATGGATAAAAAAATGGGAGGAAATCGTTTTAAGAGGCGGAATTTCAACAATATAGGTTTCAGCCTTGGGTTTAAAATCCAGTGGTGTCACAAGTCTTGCAGATATATTTTTTTTCAGTGGATCAGGAAATTGGACTTCCATTGCTTCCGAGGGCCTGAAAACGACCTGATTTTTAACATCTGCTGAATCCCTGAAAAAAGAGCTCAGCTCAACACAAAGGATTTCCGCCATTTTGAACAGTGCCGGTAAAGACGGATAAATCAAGTTACTTTCCACCTGAGAAATGGTACTGGGTGTCACCCCCACGAGTTTGGCCAGTTCCGTCTGAGATAAACCTTTTTGGGTACGGAGTTCTTTTAAGCGTATTCCCAGGTCAATGCGGCTCGTGGTACACTTTTCCGAATTAAAGGTAACCTCCAAATCTTTATTCCAGTAAGGATAAGGTTTGTTGAGCGCTTCGGAATTATGCTTTTCCGCTTTTAAAATGCTTAAAAACATTTTGCCTCTTTTGATGGACAAATCAATGACCACCTGTGCAATTTGATTGATACCGGCCTTGAGTCGGTTTGAATGAGCTCTTTTTTCAATAATCCAGTAAGCAATCGTGTTCAGCTCATACAAGCGGGGGCAGGAGTGGGAATAAAATTTGCGAATATGGTCTTCACCGCCCCATAAATCCTGCATACCTGTAAGGCTTTCAAAAACAAATCGCACGTCATCCTTCAGGGTTTTATGGACCCCGTACAAAACATCCATCACCTGGTCTGCGTCACGGGGGTCATCGATACTGATAATTCGGCAGAGGCGTCCAGGTTCTGTTTTTTCGTAAAATTTGAGAAAAACGTCGGACCCTTCTCCTTTTCCATACGTAAAACAGTCCAGGATGGTCAAAAACCGATTTTCAGCCAATGGCCCGAGCTTTTCCAGGAGATTTCGCGGAGAGCGGTCAAAACTGACGTAAATAAGCGATTTTTTTTGCGCCTGGGAGGCTTGAATAAAATTCAGGCAGAAAACCGAGGCAAGGCTTCCGGCATCATCATACCAAACGACATTATCACCAATAAAAACACCCCCAAGAAGCCGGTCCAACTGATCTACCCCGGAAGTCACCCTGATTTTTTCAGAACTCATTAATTCGCCTCACTTACGATAAATGATTCCCTCCTTCCCACGCTACGCTCCCGCGTGGCAAGGAGAAAAACTATCAAGCTGCCCGTTCCACTTCGGCATTAATTTTCTGTCCAATGTTACGTTCAGCTAAAGCTAACTCATACATTGTTTGGAGATTCATCCAAAAACGAGCACTGTTGCCAAAATAACGGGAGAGCCGGAGCGCTGTCTCTGGGCTAATACCCCGCTTTTCATTAAGGATTTGCGTAATACGCCCTGAAGGTACACGCAATGACAGGGCAAGTTTGTTAGCTGTAAGTTTTCTTGCTTCAATTTCACGCTTAAGAATACGTCCGGGATGAATTGGTTTCATGATTTTACCCCTTGTGGTAATCGGTAATTTCAACATCGCAGGCATGACCGTCCTTGAAACGGAAACAAATACGCCAAGGTCCGTTTACCGTCATCGCCCATTGACCAGCCCTGTTGCCGGATAATTTGTAAAGGCCAACGCTTTTTAACGGGCTTAAATCTTTTAAAGATTCTGCGGCATCAAGTGTGGCCAGCAAATCTTCGGCAGCATCCACATCCAAGCCCCGAAATTTGGAAGTTTTACCGTCTTCGTAAAAGCGTCGAGAGCGGCTATTAGCCCATGAGCGAATCATATGCATACCATACTACGGACAACGTAGTATGGCAACTTTTTATATCCCAATGATATTTACCTTGGGTCTGCCCAAACAATCCCTCGTTCCAGCGCTTCAGCGTAGGAACGAGAAAATCTCACCCCAATTGTGGTGGACAAAGATACGATTAAGGCCTTCTTTTTTTGTATTCATCAGGAAAACTTTTATCATTATTTCCCTGAAATAGACTATATTCACGAGGAGATATAATTTCAAGTTGTTCCAATTTAGATGATTTTTGTTGATTTTCAATGACGTTATAGATTCTGCCTTTTCCATATATATGATTTTCACAAGGTAATATCGAGCCGGATAAAACCGGAGCTAAGAGAATATTTTCAATAAACATATAAAAGTTTTGGCTCTTGTTGGATTCCGGGGTCTTATATTTTGCACTGTTCACAATCATCTGAAATTATTAGATATAATGAATAGTCTTACTAAACTCAAATCCTTATGTTATCTTAAATAAATTCAAGTAGTTAGCGTTGTATCTGATAGAAAAGACCCTGAAACACAACATGAGCCTCAGTGAATTAAAGCGTATTAAAGCGGCATGAATTCAACTTCAATTAGTCACCTGTTCACCTCGGTCGCGGTAGGAATGCCGGTCACCCGGCACCCCCCGCACAGATCCGAGCGCTTTCGGTCGGGCCACGCTAATTAATTGATATCCCCTCGTTCCCACGCGGGAGCGTGGAAACGAGAAAATTGGTATATTAGAGTTGCTCAATGTCGATTAAAACCGTATGTTGATTTCAATTTAAGACATGCACAACCATGTGGGCATGGATGAATTTTTCTGAAAAAATGGCTTGATTTCATTGTCAGTGATACTATATGTAATATCAAAACAGGGGAAAAATGGGAAAAGGGCAAAAGCTTTTAGACCAATGGGCCGATAATCCTCCCAAGGAAGCCCGAGTACAAGATGTTGAAACCTTTTTAAATACGTATTTTCCCGATATGTGGGATCAAAAAAAATCATCCCACATAGTCGTCCGATGCGAAGCCCTTAAAGCTTTCCCGAACTATCAGCCCTATGGGGAGCTATCCGTACCGGTTAAAGGCGGACAAAAGGTCAAAGGATTCTACATCAAAAAGCTTATAAAAGCCGTTCAGTTGTTAACTGAGTTAGGAGATACATCATGAAAAAGGATCTGAATTATTACCTGGCATTGCCTTACAAAATAGAGATCGTGCCTATACCCGAAGCCGAAGGTGGTGGTTATCTGGCCAGATTACCACAGTTCGGAACTTTGGGTATTGTAGGAGACGGTGATACTCCTGAAGAAGCCCTTGCCGACCTTGCAGAGAACCGGAAAGATCGATTCCAACAATATCTCGACGAAGGATTTGAGATCCCTGAACCGGATGTGGAAAGCAATGAATATAGTGGGCGGTTCGTTGCCCGTATTCCTAAGTTCTTGCACCGTGAGTTGACACAATCCGCTCAGAAAAATGGTGTCAGTCTGAACCAATATGTGTGTACTCTGCTGGCCATGAACTTCCAATCAGATCGACTGGCTGCAACATTGACTGTTATGCAGGAGGAAATTCACTCTTTGAATCAGTGCATCGGTGCGCTTAAATATCAGGTTAAAAAGACGCAACAATCCGGAGACTATGATATCAGAGAGTTGTGTGCCGATGAGTACCCGGCAGCGGCCTGAAAGGAGACGATTTGGCAAAAAAACCGATGAAACACCGCATGGAACCGGCTGAGTACAGAGACTTTCTCAGGCAGGTTGAATTGGAAACCATGGTCCTTGATAGCTGTTCCGTAAAAACCAATCGGGACAATATCGGCAGCGACATGAAGCTGGATATCCGGCATAAGGTGGATTATGCCATTGAGGAAGAGACCTCAGCGGTCATAAACGTCAGCTATGATCTTACGGCCACAAAATCGACGAAAAAAGATTTTGCATTAAAATTAGGATGTGTTTATCGGGTCATGCTGTCATCCGAACGACCCATCACGGACGATTTCATGGAAATCTTCATAAATGTAAATATTCAGATGAATACGTGGCCGTATTTCCGAGAATTCGTACAAAGCATGCTCCAGCGGATCGGGTACCCTCCCTTGACCCTGCCGTTATTAAAACCATAGTCCACGGTTTATCGGCTTTCTATTATTAAAAAAGCTCCGGTAAAACCCATGTCAATTGAAAATCATCTCAAGCAAATCATTCCGGAAATCATCACCGGATTTCCCTCGATCACGGTGATGTACCTGTTCGGTTCTCATGCATCCGGCACGCCCAAGATCGACAGCGATGTGGACATTGCGGTATTTACCAACGGGCGCGAGACGCCCACGATGGATCTGGAACTGGGGGTTTTCCTGCAGCAGCAGCTCAAGCGACCGGTGGATGTGGTAATCATGCAGAAAGTGTCACCGATTCTTCAGCATGAGGTACTGCGGAACAAGGTCCGTATTTTTGAAAAACACGCTGCCAGCCGGGTGCTTTTAGAGAATCAATCCCTGCATGCATACCTGGATGCGCGCCATTATCAGCAAAAGCGAGCCTTATGGAGAAAAACCGATGGTCAATATCGCCGTCATTACCCTCGTTCCCACGCAAAAGCGTGGGAACGAGAAAAAAAAGCGACTCCTTAACTTTAGCTCACTTTTCCGGTTTATTCCCATAAAAAGTCCCCCAAATTTTATTTACCTCTTCCCTCAAGTTACGAAATTTATCTTCAGGAACGCATGCAGGTTTTTTCTGCAAACTCAGTTTATGCGTCTCTGAGCGGTAGGTCAGATACGCATCTTTGAGAAACTGAGCCGTATCGCTCCCAATGATGCCTGCTTCGGCCAGAGTTTCAAGCAGGCGAATGTTGTCGGTCCATTTTACCAGTTCATTGTTTTCATGGGCATGCAGCAGTACCAGATACTGAACAAAAAATTCGATATCAACGATTCCGCCCCGGTCCTGTTTGAGATCAAAAATACCCGGTTTGGACAAAGAGCGTTCCTTTCGCATCCGTTCGCGCATGCTGATGATTTCTTCCTGAAGTTTGAGTCCGGAACGAGGGAGTGTAAGGATCTTTTTTCGTATCTCTTCAAAACGTCTTGCGATATGAATATCTCCGCAAATTGCCCTGGCCTTCACAAGGGCCTGATGTTCCCAAGTCCATGCTTTTTCAGAATAATACTCTTCAAACGCTTCAACATGGCTGACCAGGACCCCTGAAATACCGCTGGGACGTAATCTCATATCCGTCTCATAAAGAATTCCTGCAGGTGTATGAATCGTCAAGAAATGGATTATTCTTTGCCCAAGACGGTTAAAAAAATCGGAATTGTTTATCGGCCGATCAGCGCCTTTTGTTTGTCCTTCGGCCCCTGCATGAAGAAAAACCAGATCCAGGTCGGACCCATACCCGAGCTCTATTCCCCCAAGTTTTCCATAAGCAATCACAGCAAAGCCTTTATCGCAGACACCTGATTCCGTAAGGCATGCCGGAGTCCCGTGTTTTTTAACGAGATAATTCCACGACAACTGTAAAATTTCATTGATGACCGTTTCGGCTATATCCGTAAGATAATCACTGACCTTCATCAGAGGAAAGGCACCGGAAACATCCGCCGCTGCTATGCGGAGTGTATTGGCCTGTTTAAAAATACGCACTTCATCCATCTGATACTCAAGATCCTGTGCAGATAACCGATTGAGCCGTCGTCTCAATTCTTTTTCAAGATCATTCTTTTTTAAGGGGGCATACAGGGTACGGGTATCAAGGAGTTCATCCAGCAGTACAGGATGACGTGTTAAAAAAGAGATTATCCAGGGACTGGCATTTGAAAGTTTTACCAGATGGGTAAGCGCCGTTGGATTCTCAAGCAGAAGAGAGATATAACAGGTACGGCGCTCTAGGGTTTTCAGCAAATCGACAATCCGATTCAAGGTAAGGTGGGGATTCCCGGAACTTCCAATTTTTTTAAGAAGAGGCGGAATAAGTTTATCAAGACGATTACGCCCGTTCCGGCTAAGCACCCGTGTCTCAAAATCATCACGTAAAAGATTTAAAAGGCGCAGCACATCAGCCGGTTTCTCAAATCCGGCATCAGAAAGTACCTTTTCACCCTCTTCATCTTCAATCAGATTCAGCCAGACATCAACCAGTCTATTTTCAATATTATCTTCCGTAGACGCCGCATCATCGACAAGAAGTAATTGATGAAAATGGAGGTGGACTTTTCTCATATGACCTTCAAGATCTATAAAAAAGGATTCCCAGTCCTCAAACCCCATAGATGCGGCAAGACGGAGTTTTCCAAGGGTATCCGTCGGAAGGGAATGGGTCTGCTGATCTGCAAATTCCTGCAGACGGTTTTCCGTATTACGCAAAAACACATATGCTTGTGTCAGCTCGTCACATACGTTTTGAGGAATATAGCCTTCCTGAACCAGAATCACTAACACTTTGAGAATACCGCGTTCTTTAAGCATAGTCAGCACACCGCCCCGGATGAGCTGGAATATCTGGCCGAAAAATTCTATCTCCCGTATCCCCCCTGCCCCCAGCTTGATATTCTCTTTCAACCCTTTTCGTTTTACTTCATGTTCAATCTTATGCTTCATCTCCCTTAATGATTCAAAAACGCCAAAATCCAGGTAGCGGCGATAGACAAAGGGATTAAGATTTTCAAGAAGACGCGCGCCGATCCTGGGATCACGCGCCACAACCCTTGCCTTGATCAATGCGTAACGTTCCCATTCGCGTCCATGGATCTGGTAATAGGTCTCCATGGCATCAAAACTCATAACAATCGGACCGTTTTCACCATAGGGTCGAAGGCGCATATCAACCCGAAAAAGAATACCGTCGGGAGAGGTATTACCAAATAGTCTGAGAAACCGCCGGCACAGGCGCACAAAAAATTCATCATTGGTTATGGATGACGGTCCTCCTTTGGTTTCCCCGGCTTGGGGATAGGCAAAGATCAGATCGACATCAGATGAAAAATTGAGTTCCCCGGCCCCGAGCTTACCCATCCCCAGTACCACAAGATTTTGGGTGGTGCCGTCTTTTCCGGTCGGGACACCAAATTTTGAACATTGCCACTTATAAAGAACAGAGAAGGCATGGGTGATACAGGTATCCGCCAAAGTCGAAAGATCGGCCATGGTTTCCAACAGGTCCGCCCAGCCCGCAAGGTCACGCCAGGCGATCCGGAGCATTTCACGAAGACGAAAACCGGCAAGAATATTCCCCAGTTTTGCATCATCTTCTTCCGGAAGAGCTTCGGCTTCCCATAGGACCTTTGACAGCTTATTCCTGAATTCTCCTTTTTCGTATGATCGTTGAAGGTCTCCGCTATTAACAAGACCGTTCAACACTTCAGGATTTCGGATACAGCTTCTTGCAACAAAATCACTAAAGGCAAAGACCTGTTTTTGCGCCTCAGCAAACAATGGATCATCCACAATTGTTATGTTTGCGGCTTTACATGAAGCGCAAAAGGCCTCCCTCCTGTTTTGAAGCCGTTCATCCAGCTGTTTTGCAATGTTGATTGTCATTTGTCCTTATCAATCCTATTCGACCGAAGCATAATAGAACAGCCTTTACGGATCAGGCCTTATGGGGCATATTTTTCTTGATGCTCTCCATAGCTTTCTGGACATTTTCAAAACTGTTAAACGCGCTGATTCGAATAAAACCACGGCCGCACTGCCCGAATCCTTCCCCAGGGGTGCAAACTACCCCGGCATTTTCAAGCAGCATATCAAAAAATGCCCAAGAGTCCATTTCAGCATCTACCCATATGTAAGGGGAATTATCCCCCCCGATGCACTCCAGACCCAATTCCGCCACCTCCTTTCTGATCAAGGCGGCATTTTTCAGATAATAGTCGATCAGTTCTTTGACCTGGGCCTTGCCTTCTTCACTGTACACGGCCTCGGCAGCTCTCTGTACCGGATAGGAGACGCCGTTGAATTTTGTGGCATGACGTCGGTTCCACAAAGCGTGCAGGGAATGCTTTCCCCCCTCGCTGTCATAGGCCATGCAGGTTTTGGGAACGACGGTATAAGCGCAACGGGTACCCGTGAACCCGGCGTTCTTTGAAAAACTTCTGAATTCAACAGCCACTTCACGAGCGCCTTCGATCTCGTAAATGGATCGGGGCAGGGATTCATCGCGGATAAAAGCCTCGTAGGCCGTATCGTAAAGGATAATGGCCTTGTTTTCACGGGCAAACTCCACCCAGTTCCGGAGGATCTCCTTGGTCACCACGGCGCCGGTGGGATTGTTGGGAAAGCACAGATAAATCAAATCCACCGGTTCTTGGGGCAGATCCGGGATAAATCCGTTTTCCCTGGTTCCCTCCAGATAAACCACGTTTTCGTATCTGCCGTTTTTAAAGTTGCCGGTACGCCCGGCCATGACGTTTGTATCGAGGTATACCGGATAAACCGGGTCGGAAATGGCGATCTTGATATCTGTTGCAAAAATCTCCTGAAAATTACCGGTATCACATTTGCCCCCGTCGCTGACAAAAATTTCATCGGAAGAGATGTCCGCCCCTCTGGCCTGGAAGTCCGATGCTGCAATTTTGTCCCGCAAAAAGGAATAGCCCTGTTCAGGTCCGTATCCACGAAAACTCTTCTCATCGGCCATTTCGTCAACGGCCCGGTGGAAGGCGGTTATACAGGCATCGGGAAGGGCCATGGTAACGTCACCTATGCCAAGCTTAATAATCTCTTTGTCCGGATTAGCCTTTTCAAACGCAGAAATTCTTTTGGCGATTTCCGAAAACAAATAAGAAGACTGAAGCTTGAGATAATTTTCATTGATCCTGATCATAATTGAACCTCTTTAAGGATTTGTATTTTTGATTTCGTATCTTAATTGTAAAATTCGGGATAAAGCTCAAGGGGCTGCCCCCTTCTTGAATCAGGGACTATAAAGGAGCAGGGTTTATGTGTCAATCAGGGAGTGAAGATGCGCGGAAAACGATAGGGGTGCGGAAAAAAGTATAAACGGCTAAAGGAATGTAAAAAATTAAAATCGAAGCAAACTTGAAAATCCGGATCAGGATTTTTTCTCTTCCTCAATTTTTTCAGCATCTTTTTCTTCGGTTTCTGAAATAGCCTTTTTGAAATTTTTTATACCTTTACCGATACCCGATCCTATTTCAGGGAGTTTACCCGCTCCAAAAATAATAAGAACGATAACCAGTATAATGGTGAGTTCCATTGGTCCGAGTCCAAACATAACAATCTCCTAAATGTTATTCGTTTTTATGCTATCCGTAGCCTTGTTGTGTTCAGGTCTTTCAAAAATGCCGCAAACGTTTTTAAAAACCCAAAGCCGGATGCTTTAAAAATTGTAATTTATAACACCGGTAAATGGAGAGTGTCAATCTTTAATAAGCGCAAGACCAAAGGATTTTCATGATTTACCTGTAGATACTGAAAAATTACAATTGTCCATCCCAACTTATGGAAAAGAGAGTCGTTTTTATTTGACAGACAAGCCCTGTTTCTCTATATTTTTTTAAAAAGAATTCTTATTATTGCATTTCATTCATCTCTTCTTAATTATCATCATTTCATTGCAAAAAAAGGGAAACAAATACGGTACACACAGGGTTGTTGAACCAAAAGGTGTTCTTCCACAGCCGGCAATTCGTGTGGATAATAATTTTTCAGAGATCTACGACAACGAGATCCTGTGCGATGTAATCACGCTGAACATCGATTCCGCATCTTTCACGGATATTAAAGAGTGTGCCGGAAACAATCCGCAAAAGGTTGCCCGGATCATGACCGATATCGTCAACCAATACGGCAAGCACCAAAACCCCCGGACAGGGTCGGGCGGTATATTCATCGGGCAGGTCAACAGAATCGGAGATGCTTTAAATAAGATTGATTTGAAGAAGGGGGACCGGATTGCCGGCCTTGTGAGTCTGTCGCTGACGCCCTTGCGCATCGACGAGATATTAACGATTCACATGGACAAAGATCAGGTAGATATCAAGGGGCAGGCCTTGTTGTTTGAAAGCGGGATTTGGACAAAGCTTCCTGATGACATACCCGATCCCCTTGCCCTGGCTGTATTGGATGTAGCCGGAGCGCCGGCTCAAGTGGACAGGCTCGTAAATCCGGGTGACACCGTAGCCGTCATTGGGGCCAGGGGTAAATCGGGATTGCTGTGTTGTTACCAGGCGAAAAAAAAAGCAGGCCCCCATGGCAGAATTATTGCCATTGTCCACCGCGAAGAGGGAAAGGAGGATGCGGAAAATGCGCCCTTTGTGGATGAGGTCATTGTCGGCCAGGCAGACAGTGCCCTCGACCTTTTGCAAAAGGTCGAGCAAGTTACGGATGGGAAATTGTGCGATGTGGTCGTAAGCTGTGTTTCGAGGGAAAATTGCGAAATGGGCGCTATCCTGATAACGAGGGACTTCGGGAAAGTATACTTTTTCTCAATGGCCACCAGTTTTACAAAGGCGGCTTTGGGCGCGGAAGGAACTCGCAAGGATGTGCAGATGATCATTGGAAATGGGTACTGTGAGGGGCACGCCGACCTGACTTTGAATATCATCCGCAAAAACACCTACTTAAGAGACCTTTACACTAAAAGATACTGCTGAAAAGGGGGCTGAAAATGGATAAGGCAAAGAAAAAAAGACTGTTTGCCGAAATTCCCCACCACCAATGGAACGACTGGCAGTGGCAGATAAGAAACCGGCTTGCAAACATCGATGACGTTATCAGGGTGCTAAACCCTTCCGAAGAAATCATTGAAGGGATCAGGATCGCCGTCAAATATTTCCGCATGGCCATTACGCCTTATTTTGCCAACTTAATCGATCTGGATGATCCCTATTGCCCGATCAAAGCCCAAGCCATCCCGTCCGCCCATGAGGCGGAATTTTCGGAAGATGAGATGGTAGACCCATTGGAAGAAAACCATGATTCTCCAGTACCCGGTTTAACGCATAGATATCCGGACCGCGTTTTGCTCCTGGTCACCGGTACCTGTTCCGGATATTGCCGGCATTGCACACGCCGCCGCCTGGTGGGAACTGCAGACCTCGATTTCGATCCCGAACGTTTCCAACGAGGAATAGATTATATCGCCGCCCATAATGAGATTCGTGATGTGGTTGTCTCCGGTGGCGATCCTTTGACGATGAGCGATGAAAAAATCGAGCAAATCGTCAAGGCGTTGCGTTACATCCCTCACGTTGAGATCATCCGCCTGGGAACGCGCACGCCCGTGGTACTCCCAATGCGTTTTACGCCCGATTTGATCAAGATGCTCCAAAAATATCAGCCGATTTATATTGCCACGCATTTCAATCATGCCAAGGAGATCACTCCTGAATCGACAAAGGCTTGTACCATGCTGGCCGACGGTGGTTTCCCTATCGTAAACCAGACGGTCCTTTTGCGAAATGTGAACGATTGCCCCCATGTGATGAAACAACTCAACCAAAAGCTGCTTACGATCCGGGTAATGCCTTATTACCTCTACCAGTGCGATCCTTCCCGGGGTATTTCACATTTCCGGACTTCCATAGGCAAGGGTGTTCAAATCATGGAAGCGCTCAGAGGTCATACATCCGGACTGGCAGTGCCGGCGTTTGTTGTGGACCTTCCCGGCGGCGGCGGCAAAACACCCCTCATGCCCAATTATCTCCTCGCCCGGTCCGATGACAGGGCAGTCCTGCGTAACTATGAAGGCGCCATTACCGTTTACATGGAGCCGCACCGATGGGACGGCATATGCGGCCATGATCCCGCTTGCAGCCAGAAACGATATCGCACCCAAAAGGGACCGGGAATGCTTATGACCAAACCCCATACTGTTCTGGAGCCCCAAAAGAGGAGTATTGATCCCGAAATAGTCTGATGGAGAAGGTTGGCCACATCGATTCAAGGAAAAATCCATAACGGGTTGAAAGGATGAAAAGTGGCACACATTCCTTTGAATACAAAGCAGATTGACCGACTCAAACAACTGGCTAAAGAAATTGCCGATCAGGTTCAAACTTTCATTTCAAGACATTCCTCCGTCTCTGTGGAAAGAACGATTCTTCGACTTTACGGAGTGGACGGAGTCGACAGCGAGAGAACACCTCTTTCCAACAAAATTATTGATAAATTAAAGAAAAAAAGCCGTATAAAATCCGGAGTGTCCCGCTTTTTTGCCGGAGCCATGCTCGCATCAGGCAGAGACGTCCAGACCACAGCCGAACTCATTGATCAGGGAAAGATCGAATTGGATGATTTAAGCCGATTTTCTCATGCAGACATCCTTGAAAAGGAAAAAGAGCTTGCCCAAAAGGCGGCGGCGGCATTGGATGAAACCCGTAAAAAGAAACAGGAAAAGCTAAAAAAATACCCTTCACCGCAACAGCCCTGGCGATATTTGATCGTTGCCACAGGCAATATCTATGAAGACCGTATTCAGGCGAAAGCCGCCGTTTCCGCCGGAGCGGATGTCATCGCGGTGATCCGGAGTACGGCCCAATCCCTTCTGGATTATGTGCCCTATGGTCCCACAACAGAAGGTTTTGCGGGAACCTTTGCTACCCAGGCCAATTTCAAAATCATGCGCCAGGCGTTGGATGAGGTATCTGAAAAAGAGGGCCGATATATTCGTCTGGTCAACTATTCCTCCGGACTCTGTATGGCGGAAATCGCTGCCTGCGCCGCCTTAGAAGATCTGGACATTTTGCTGAATGATTCCATGTACGGCATCCTTTTCCGCGATATCAACATGAAGCGTACCTTTATCGACCAGTATTTCAGCAGGCTGATTTGTTCCCGGGCAAAAATCATTATCAATACAGGGGAAGACAACTATCTGACAACCTCTGACGCCATTGAGAACGCATATACCGTTACCGCATCCCAACTGATCAACGAAGCCATGGCCCAAAAAGCGCTTTTGACAGCCGATTTGCTTGGACTCGGGCATGCTTTTGAAATTGATCCCAAGATCGAAAACGCATTTCTGTATGAGCTTGCCCACGCCCAGCTGGCAAGGCAACTATTTCCTAAAGTGCCTCTGAAATATATGCCTCCTACCAAATACAAGAGCACGGATATCTTTTATTCCCACTGTATAGATACCCTGTTTAATCTGGCTTCCATTACTACAGAGCAGGGGATTCATCTTGCCGGTATCTTGACGGAAGCAATCCACACACCGCACATGCAGGACAGATACCAGGCGCTTTGCAGCGTCAACTATGTGTTTAATGTCGCCAGGGAGCTCGGAAAAGAGATCGAGTTTAGAAAGGACGGCTTTATCGCAAAGCGGGCACAGCAGGTTTTGGATGAGGTGGAACCTTTCCTGGAAAAGATCAAAGAAATCGGCCTGATGGAAGCCATTGCGCAGGGAAAATTCGCCAATATCCGCCGGCCGGTTGATGGCGGCAAAGGGCTGGAAGGGGTTTTTGAAAAGGCAGTTGATTATTCCAATCCCGTAATGGAACAGCTTGAACAGGAAGGGGGGATTCATGGGTGAAGAAATGATTAAACCCTATGGGGACACTTTAAATGACGGAATGGTACAGCTATCGTTTACCCTGCCTGTTGAAAACAGCTCCAGAGCAAAAAAGGCAGCGGAAATATATGTCTCCAGGCTGAACTTCGAAGATGTCTCGGTTGTTCATGCCCGGAAAATTGCGGATAATTTTACCTATTTTGTGGTCTATGCCAGGGCAATTCCGATTCTTGACTATTCCACGGTAAAAGCACCTGAGTTTAAAATCAAACCGATGGATTTTTATGAAATTAATGAAATCATTAAGATAAAATTACACCGCCCTCTTACGGTTGTCGGTGCAACCATCGGGTCCGATGCCCATACTGTGGGAATTGATGCGATCATAAACATGAAAGGATATGATCAGGACTACGGTCTGGAACGATATCCTGAAATCAATGCCTATAATATGGGGGCTCAGGTTCCCTGTGAAGAGCTGCTTGAAAAAGCCATCGATGTTGAGGCTGACGTTATTCTGATCTCCCAGACAGTGACAAAAAAAAACGCTCATATACGAAATTTCTCTGAATTTATAAAACTTTTAGAAGAAAAAAACTTGAAGAGCCGTTTCCTTTTAATTGCAGGCGGTCCCGGTATTAGCAACGATCTTGCACTGAGACTCGGCTATGATGCCGGATTCGGGCCGGAGACAAGGCCCTCTCAGGTGGCCTCCTTTATAGTTACAAAAATAACGGAACAAAAGAGTGCAAAAAGGAAATATGATGGAGACCCGCCTTAAGTTGAGAATGAGCATGCATGACGCCCACTATGCGGGTAATCTGGTAGACGGCGCACGAATACTGAGTCTGTTTGGAGATGTGGCCACCGAGCTTCTAATCCGCTATGATGGTGACGAAGGGTTGTTTCGGGCTTACAGTTCCATAGAATTTCTGGCGCCCGTTTATGCCGGAGACTTTATTGAAGCCATGGGCAAAATTGTTGAGGTCGGCAACACCTCAAGAACAATGGAGTTCCAAGCCTGGAAAGTCATCTCGCCGGCACCGGAATTTGGCGAAACAGCGGCCAAAGTTCTTGAGGAGCCGGTGTTGATCTGCAAAGCAAAAGGAACTTGTGTAACCCCCAAAGAGAGACAAAGGTTCAAACATGGCGAATAATCCTTTAATCATTACCTGTCCCATTGTTGGTGCCGAGTTAACCAAAGAACATTATCCATATCTTCCGACCACCCCGGAGGAAGTCGCCGAAGCGGCAAGAGGCGCGGTAGAGGCCGGGGCGAGTATCATCCATCTGCATGTCCGTGATGAAGAAGGAAAACCGAGCCAGCGGGTGGATATTTTCCAAGACATCACAAAAAAAATCCGCGAACGCTGTGAATGTATTATCGAGTATTCCTCAGGCGGCGCCGTGGGTACTCCGCTGGAGGAACGCTGCGCGCCCTTGAAACTCAAACCGGAGATGGCTACACTTGACATGGGCACGATGAATTTCGGCCCCGATATCTTTGAAAACAGCGAACACACGATCCGTACCATATCCCGGGCCATCCAGGAAAACCACATCATGCCGACCCTGGGCGTTTTGGATTATGGTATGATGGATACGATTGATCGTTACCTCGAGAAAGGCTATATCCCGGAAAAAATCCATATTTGTTTTGTGCTGGGGGTGCCCGGCGGCATGAGCGGAGGAATTAAAAACCTCGTCCTTATGGTAGACCGTTTAAGACCCGGTCAAGTATGGACAATCGGCGGAGTAGGAAGATTCCAGCTGCTTCTTGCCGTGCATGCCATTGCCATGGGAGGACATGTTCGGGTAGGCATTGAGGACAATATATATTACCGAAAAGGGGAATTGGCAAAATCGAACGCCCAGCTCATTGAGCGGATTGTCCGCATCTCAAAAGAAATGGACCGCCCCATTGCGACGGTAGATGAGACAAGAGAGATATTGGAGATCTGATGCAGATTCAGAGAATATCGGTCTTGCACAAAACGCAATTGGCCAGGGAGAAGTAGAAAATGAAACAGAATCATCTTGTTGGGACCTGGAGACTGGCATCCTGGGAAAACAGAAGTACGGATGGTCAGGTTACCTACCCATTCGGCCAAAATGCTGCCGGATATATTACGTACACTGAGGATGGCTATATGTTTGTTGCCATGTTTCTAAAAAATGTACTTTTCTTCTTCAATGACTGCATCGGCAAGGGCACGTTTGGCTTGTAACAAACCGGTCGCGTCATATTTGGTAAAGCGGCGAACACCGCTCAGAATCATCGCCAGGGTGTCGCCCTCCTCCACGTAAAAGGCAGCTTTTTTGGCTGCCACGGCAGTCTTCTCCGAAGCGGCAAAAGAAAACACCTGGACGGCCGCCTTCATGAGCCCTTTTTTCCGCTCGTCGGCGCTGATGTATGCTTTCTCAGCGCGCAGCACGGCGCTTTCGACGGCGAAAATCTGAATGGCCATGTCGGCAGCGGCAAGGAGGATTTCCTGCTCGTATTGCAAACGGTCCCCATACTTCTGTACCGCTGCGCCGGCGAGGATCAAAAACAGGGTTTTGAGGTTTTTCAGCAATAGCTTTTCCTTTGTAAAGGGGATACTCTCGTCGATTTCCTCAAATGAAGGGGTCATGAGGAACTCGAAGGCTTTCATCGCCTCGCTCCGCAATGGAAGTTCGCCTTTCATCGCCTTACGCAGGATCAGCCCGATAACGACCAAGCGATTGATTTCATTGGTTCCTTCGAAAATCCGGTTGATGCGCTCATCACGATAGAAACGTTCGGCGGGATAGTCGCTGATATAACCGTAACCGCCGAAGATCTGCACTACTTCATCCGCGACATGGGCAAGAACGTCGCTACAGAAGACCTTGGCAATCCCGCATTCCAGAGAATACGCCTCTATCCCCTTCTGATATTTCTCATCGTAGTTTTCGGTATCCTTTTCGATACTTTCCAGTTTTCCGTCCATCATGCCGGACAGACGATAAACAAGGGATTCGGAAGCAAAAATGTTGGCCGTCATATCGGCCAGCTTCTCCTTGATGGCCCCGAATGAACTGATCGCTTTGCCGAACTGCTTGCGCTTGTTGGCGTATCGGATACCTTCAGCCAAGGCATCCTTGGCCATGCCGGTCACTGTTGCGCCGAGTTTCAAGCGGCCGATATTCAAAATGTTAAGCGCGACCTTGTGCCCCCTGCCGATCTCGCCAAGCACATTTTCCACCGGTACCCTGGCATTATCAAAAACAACCTGCGTATTAGACGAGCCCTTGATGCCCATCTTGTTTTCTTCAGAACCGATGGAAACGCCTGCGAAACCGCGTTCAACAAGAAAGGCGCTAAAGTGCCTTTGGTCGGTTTTGGCAAAGACGGTAAAGATATCGGCAAAACTTCCGTTGGTAATGAACTGCTTGGTGCCGTTCAGGATATAGTTCTTTCCATCGTCGGAAAGTAAGGCCGTGGTCTTCCCACTGAAGGCGTCACTGCCCGCATCGGGCTCAGTGAGACAGAATGCCCCAAGCCACTCACCGCTGATGAGCTTTTTGAGGTACTTATTCTTCAGTTCCCTTGTACCGTAGTACATCAGCGGTGGCGTTCCGAGACTGGTATGACACGAATACGCGACGGAGAAGGAACCTGCGGCTCCCATCTTTTCCGCAGCAAGGATACTAGCCGTCTTGTTCAGCTCCAGTCCGCCATATTCTTTGGGTGCGTCGATCATGAACAGCCCCAACTCGCCACATTTTTTCAACCTCTCCACCATCAGGTCGAAGTTTTGCCTGTCGATCTCATCGATATCGGGTTTCACCTCTTTCAACACAAACTGCTCGGTGGTTTCCGCAATCTGCTTCTGCTCGTCAGTAAAGTCCTCCGGGGTAAACACTTCATCCTTCATCACCTCGGTGACCAGGTATTCTCCGCCCTTAAAAATTCTTTCAGCCATAAATCACCTCGCACCTTAAGGAACGGAGATTAAATAAATTGCAAATTATTTAATCTCCGTTCCTAAGAATTACAGTTTTTCAAATATCGCCGCCGCGCCCATTCCGCCGCCGATACACATGGTAACCATGCCATATTTAGTGTTGCGCCGGTGCATTTCGGAAAGGAGGGTGGCGGTGAGTTTGGCCCCGGTACACCCCAGGGGATGGCCTAACGCTATGGCACCGCCGTTTACGTTGACAATGGCCGGATTCAGATCCAGCTCGCGAACCACGGCCAGAGATTGGGCGGCAAAGGCTTCATTCAGCTCGATCACATCAATGTCATCCTGGTTCAATCCCGCCATCTTGAGGGCGACCGGAATGGCCTCCACCGGACCGATCCCCATGATTTCCGGAGGCACGCCCCGTACCGCAAAGGAAACGAACCGGGCCAGAGGATCCTTGCCCGTCTGTTTGAGAAAGTCTTCGGAAACGACCAGGGCCGCTGCGGCACCGTCCGTCATCTGCGAGGCGTTCCCCGCAGTCACCGTTCCATTGATTTTGAAGACCGGCTGGAGATTCGCCAGCGCTTCCAAGGTGGTGTCTGACCGTACACCCTCGTCAATATCGACCATCATCATTTGCTTTTGGGCCTTGCCATTGACGATGTCGACGGTTTCCACTTCCACCGGGATGATCTCATTCTTGAAGTTTCCATGTGCAATCGCTTTTGCCGCCTTTTGGTGGCTGCCGTAGGCAAATGCGTCCTGGTCTTCGCGGGAAACCTTGTACTTTTCGGCGACCAGCTCTGCAGTGATGCTCATGGCAGCGTAGGTTTCCGGCCGGTCAGCGACGAGTCCGGGATTGGCGCTGTACTTGTTGCCACCCATAGGAATCAGCGACATCGACTCGGTGCCGCCGGCAATGATGCAGTCGGCAAATCCGGCCATGATCCTCTCAGCCGCCGTGGCAATGGTCTGCAGGCCGGAGGCACATAAGCGGTTTACGGTTTGGGCCGGCACCTGACAGGGAATTCCCGCCTTGAACGCCGCCACCCTTGCCACGTTCATCCCCTGTTCCCCTTCCGGGAAGGCGCAACCGATAATCACGTCGTCCAAGCGTCCGGCATCGATCCCGGTACGTTCGACAAGGCCTTTTATCGCTGTCGCCGCCAGATCGTCGGGGCGTATGCTCTTGAACTTACCTTTTTTTGCCTTACCGCCGGGGGTCCTGTATGCCGCCAGAATATATGCAGTTTTCATATCATTCCTCCGAGTGTTAGTTTCTGAGAGGCTTGCCCTTTTTCAGTATGTACCGGATACGCTCCGCCGTCTTCTTGTTTCCGCAAAGCCTGAGGAAACCCTCGCGTTCCAGATCGAGCAGATATTGCTCGTGAATCAACGTGCCAGGCGGAACGTCACCGCCGGTGATGACATCAGCGATGATGCCGCCTATCTCGGCATCGTACTCGGTGGCAAAACCACCCATTTTCAGGTTCCAGATCTGACTTTTTATGCTGGCGGCAACGCTCCTGCCCGGCGCCTTGAGATTTTTAAGGGGCTTTTTCGGGCGGTAGTTCCGTGCCAGGGTCAGGACCTTGAGTTTGGCGTCGGCCAGCAGACTGTCAGAATTCATGGTGATGGCATCCCCCTCCCTCATGTAGCCCATGTCATAGAGTTCTGCGGCTGAAGTAGAAACCTTGGCCAAACCGATGTTTTTGAAAAACTTGAAGATGTAGGGCGAAACGTCGGTGCCGTATTTGTCGGCAAGCCCGATCGCCCGTATTGCCATTTCCTTGGTGGGGGGGGGGGGGGGGGGGGGGGGGGGGGGGGGGGGGGGGGGGGGGGGGGGGGGGGGGGGGGGGGGGG
>JAUUWG010000209.1 GCA_030589165.1 Desulfobacterales bacterium | reverse complement strand
CCTTTTAACAGGAAAGGACCTTCATCTGACAAACATCAGATCCAAGAGGGATAAGCCCGGCTTGCGACCGCAAGGCTCCCAGGGGGACGCCCATGAAAATATGCGTTTCATATCCTGTTGATGTATGATATGTGATTGTTTATACTAAGAAAAATAGAGCAAACCAAAATATCGAAATGTTGCTGATGCCCCCGTTTTTCTGCCAGCTATTCCGCCTACTTTTTTCACTCGCCCAGAATCTGGATTCGGACTGTCCCTGAATCCTTTAGCATCTTTTGTATTTCTGTTGGTAAATAGACCTGCCCGCTATGCCTTCCCCCAAACCAAAAAAGTCTCAACTGTGTGGCTTATTAAATTCCCAGTTAATTAACCGGTCTGATCTGAAAAATAATACAGGATGTGTGCGATCATTTGGGCCGGGATGCGACCGGGCCAACCATCTCCGAAACGTTTGTCACAATCATTCCAGTTCCACAGATCCCATGTCCGCAATCCCCAGTTAAGTGCCTTAAATCTATCAAGATCACTTTTGCCTTCCAACGCGATGGACCACACAAGAGGCTCTGCCCAACCATGCTTTTCAGCTACCTGTGGAACAGTAAATCCTTTCGATAAATCGGTATTTAGGAGAAATGCCAATTCTGGCATTTCTCCTAAATGGTTGTGAATTGTCTTTTGGTTTACTCCCATACGTTTTGCGATTCTATCCTGGGGGAAGCCCAGCCGGTGCATACGAAAGATTTTAATATCGATTTCCATATTGGTTGCCGCTCTTAAATCGGCTATATAAGCGTCAACTGTCTGTCTTGAACGACCGATTGCCTGCCCGATCTCAAAAGATGTCAAACGGGGATTGTTTTCATATGCCCGGCGGGCCGTCGTTCTCGCTTCTTCTTCAGTTAATTGGAGAGGGCCTATCGCTTTTTTAGCGGCATAGAGGAGAGGATCCAAACCATCCAGCGTTATAATGTGAGCCGGTATTTCGGTTGCGCCGATCTCCTTGTATGCATGCCAGCGGTGGGCGCCATCAAGAATGCGGTATTTATCGCCATATTCCGGATGAAGCTGTACCTTGATGGAATCGATCTCAAAACCATCGCGCAGGTTTTCGGCAAACATGGAGACGCGTTTTGGATAAACACCGCTTCTCGGATATATGTCCTCATCCAGAATAATTTGTGAAATGGGAACTGTGCAGGCTGTTTTTGCCATGATGCCACTTTCTGGAATAATCAGGTTTAAAATGATGCAAAAGCGCAAGAACTAAGGTCAAAAAAGCAAAGGAAAAAAGAAACGCCTAAATTCAACCCCCCCTTTGTTCCCTTTCATCGTTACTCCGACTGTCCGCCTTCCTCGTTAAAGGGCTGGCTGTGAAGAAATATTGTTATCTCTCAGTCTGGAGTCCCCTTGTAAACCGGCAGGATAATGGTAAAGGTGGTGCCTTCGCCCGGTTCACTTTCCACAAGTATGTCTCCGCCATGATCCTTGATGAACCCGTAGCATACGGAAAGGCCCAGCCCCACCCCTTTTACACTATCGGTTTTTGTTGTAAAAAATGTTTCAAAAATTATATCAAGATGCTTTTCCTTTATGCCGCATCCGGTATCGGAGATGAGTACCCTGACATGATCAGTATCTCTGGCGGTTGTAACCGTCAGGGTGCCGCCATCTGGCATTGCATCTTTAGCATTTGAGATCATATTCAGGAAAACCTGGCGAAGCTGGTTTTTTGAAGCATATACCAGATCCAACGCTTCATCGAATGTGGCTTTTATCTTTATTGTGTTTTCCCAAAACTGCTTCTTATGAAGAAGAAGAATCTCGTCCAGGATTGTATTCAGATTTACCGGGGATCGCTGCTCCTGGTCTGGTTTTGAAAAGGAGAGCATCTTTCGAAGCATGTCGGACAGTCGCTCCGTCTCGGAAAGCGACATGTCCAGCAGTTTTCTTCGCTTATTATTGGGCGAAATTTCCGTCTTCATCAGCTCCAGTGTGTTCATTATTCCGTAAAGCGGATTGTTCAGTTCGTGTGCAATCTGTGATGTCAGGCGTCCCATGGCTGCAAGCTTTTCAGACTGCAGCAACTGCTCTTGGGTCTGTCTCAGTTTCCTGTTCATTTCCAGCATTTCACCGAGATCCACAAAAAAGCCAACGGATGCTATTTCGTTTCCCTTATCGTCATAGATGATACTGGCGGAAAGGTTACCCTCCACCTGCCGACCATCCTTGCGCTTGAATGTCATGGGGCAGGATTGCAGCTTACCCTTGCCGCCGTATTGGTTGCTTCTCATCATTTTCATCACATTCCTGGCTATACTGGCGGTGTAGAGGTTTCCCACAACGTTCATTTTTCCGATAACATCCGAAGCTTTATAGCCGAGTGTTTCCTCGGCCCCGTGATTCCACATGATGATATTTCCCTGCATATCCGTACACATGATGGCGTTGGGTGAG
>JAUUWG010000022.1 GCA_030589165.1 Desulfobacterales bacterium | reverse complement strand
TTGTAATCTTGTGCTGACTTACCCGGAGACCGGGCCTTGTATGCTGTTTTTTGTTCGTCGGCTCATAGTTTTGCACTCCGGCTTCCTTCAGCCGGTCCCTCGCGGCAATCGCCCTTGCCTTCGGCTAGTACTTTTGATAATCAATTATTTGATTACCAGAATTCACGTACAGGGGACTTGTACCCCATAAGTTCACGGCCCCTGCCGGGCGTACCACAAGTAAATTCAGCGGACCCAAAGGGCCGAGCCGCTGATTAATCCGTTTCCTTGGCCTTTGACAACCACTATCTATCGCAGGCACCCGAAAATTCCTGGGTATTGAAATAATGGCAAGCTATCCAAAAAACCAGCTGCCAGTTTTTAAAAGTGCTGAGCAAAACCTCATTTCCTCCAAATATTGGATTTTGAAGATTATAGACACTCAGCATAATATTACTATAAGGATATATATATGGCTGTATTTATAAGTTATTCTCATGCAAACAAAGATTTTGTCGATCTTCTGGCGGCTCATTTGGTAAAAAACAAAGCACGAGTTTGGGTCGATCGATGGGAATTAAATGTGGGGGATTCTATAATCGATAAAATCCAGTCGGCAATAGAGGGCTCTGAAGCAATATTAGTAATACTTTCTAATGAATCAGTGGAATCTGAATGGTGCAAAAAGGAATTATCTTCTGGACTCTTACGGGAACTTGAAGAAAAAAGAGTCGTAGTTTTGCCAGTTTTAATTGAAGATTGTGAAATTCCACTATTTTTAAGAGGTAAGAAGTATGCTGACTTTAGGAAAAATTTTGATGAAGGTTTAAATACTATTTTAGATGCTATTGCTAAAGTGACTTCTATTACACAAGGAAGGCTTGAGAAAGATGAATACCAAACTGATTGGGGGATGGATTGGGGTATAATTGATGACTGTTTGAATATAAGGTTCACGCTCGTAGAACACTCTTTAAATATTCCTTATTCTATCTTAACTGAAATAGTTATCATTGCAAATTCAAGGGCAACTGAAAGATATCTATTTTTAGAGGAAAATGATTTGGGTTGGTTTGGTCGTCTTACAATTATAGGCGAATTAGGTAATTTCTCAGAAAGATCGGACGTGCAATTCATTTTAGAGGATACATTTCCTCAGAAACGCGAATTAGGAATGAAAGATAGTAAAATAGGATTTGAATACCATATTTTTGTAAATTGTAGAAGGCTTGGTGAAGACAACGGAAAAGATATTGTTTATAACTATGGTAATCATTTTGCAATGATAAGAGAAACCATTAAAAAAAATACTCCAGAGTTAACAAAGGAAGAATCTCAACGGCTGATACGATTATTACAGGAGAATCCAATCTAACCCGCTCATTGACTCTGACCGCTGTTTCGCTGCGAACAACACCGACAGGTCATGAGCACCGTTACAGATACCTGCTATTTATCGCAACTATTTGAAACGATGAAAATTATGTGATAATGGCAAGATATGTCAGGTTCTACACCCATATTCTGAACAATCTAGGCTACGGGGTGCGAAGTCCGATTGATGGACTTGAGCGGATTTATGCAGTCTGTATAAACCGGAAGCGTCAAACAGTAAAAAATGGCGTATGTTAATTGATATTAAGCATTTGGGTGAAAACGTGAGAAAGTACGGCAACTTCTTATACAGAAGGAAGCTGTCTGTGTTTTCCGTTTTATACAGACTGTATAATTATTGTTAGCCATTCGAAAAAATAAAATATGAAAATGTATGGAAATTGGGAGCTATCAGGAAAAGATTTACCAGAACAATTCTTCGAATTTTCGGCGGCATATTTAGATTCAGCAAGACGGCTGTGTGTTGTCCTGAAAAGATCTACAAGAAAGGCAACATATACCAGAGGCTGTGTTGTTTTGTATTTAACCTTTCATGCGGCAGAACTATTTTTGAAAGGTGCTATTCTTTCTAAAAATCCAAAAGAAAAACTGAACCATAACATCAAGGGTTACTACAATAGGTACAATAGTCTGTATCCCAATAAGAGGTATAAATTTGAGCTCCCGTTTAGGACTGAGTATTTAGGTCTAGAACCAGAAAGAATTGAGCTTGTAAAAAAAAAAAAACAACAACCACCACCAGACCAATTGTATAAGTACCCCACTGACAGAAAAGGTAATAAATGGAAAGGTGCCTTTGCTTTTGAACCGATTGAATTTGTAAGAATAATTGATCAACTAAGAAATGATTTTCAACGAATTGAGAATGAAATTTTTGGCTACCAGCCACTCAACGCTGACAGCGGGAACAGCCCCGCTGCAGGTTAGTTCAACGTTACAGATAACTGCTATCTATCGCAGGCACCCGAAAATTCATGGGTATTGGAATAATGGCAAGATAACACCTCCGAAGCATTTATGAATTGTAGGAGTTTAAAAAAGATCAGCACTGCTATGATTTACACCCATGTCCTGAACAAGGGGGATGCGAAAATTGTTCGAGGAAATTTGGCCAGGTTTATGCAGTCTGTATAAATCCGGGAGTGCCAGCTTTCAAAATGGTGTATGTAATTGATATGAAACCAATTGAGCGAAAATCCGAGAAGGATCGGTAATTTCTTATACAGAAGGAAGTTGTCTGTGTTTTCCGTTTTTATACAGACTGTATAATTATTGTTAAGCCAATTACAAATTAAGGGAGGTTCCGTCAATGAAAACTCAAGCTTACGTTTTGCTTTTCTTGCTTGTCGTAGTTGCACTTCTTTTTTGTCCGAGAACATATGCTGAATCTTTGACTACTGCACAGATCAAGCAAATTGAAGAAATTGCAAAGGCTATCGCATCACAGCACAACGCAAACTCAGAAGCACTATTAGACGATATGACTGTTTCTTCACGAGCCGTTGCGGTTTTAAGGAATGTTCAGATTGTGAATGTGCTACGGGTTAAAAAGGGCCTTTCGCCTTCAGAGTTGAAGGAATTTTCAGACGAGTTGCGCCGTGAGATATTGCCAAAAGCATGCTTACAAAATGCAAACAATCCTGCCTTCGATCGAGGTTTGTTCTATACGTTCATATACAAAAATACTTATGGTGAAAAGCTTGCCGAGATTGTCGTCAACAAAGAGACTTGTATGTAGTCATCATAAGGATATTGTATCGCTATTTCAGGAGGAATTGATGAAGTCACATACAAGAGCAAGTGCGGCTACAGCGGTAAAATGGGCATTAGGGCTGTCAGCCGGTTTTATTTTGGAACCAATTGTTATTGCACTTACGAGCGGAACAGCGCTATCCGGTGAACTGATCGCTCAAAAGCTGGTTGTTGGTATTGCATGGCAAGCCGCTTATTAATCCGTTTCCTTGACCTTTGATAACTGCTATCTATCGCAGGCGCCCGAAAATTCCTGGGTATTGAAAGAATGGCAAGATAACACCTCCGAAGCATTTATGAATTGTAGAAGTTTAAAAAAGGTCAGCACCGCTATGATTTACACCCATGTCCTGAACAAGGGGGATGCGAAAATTTTTCGAGGAAATTTGACCGGGTTTATGCAGTCTGTATAAACCGGAAACGTCAAACTGCAGAAAATGCTGTATACCATTGATATGAAAGCATTTGAGCAGAAATGTGAGAAAGCACGGCAACTTCTTATGCAGAAGAAAGCTGTCTGTGTTTTCCGTTTTATACAGACTGTATAATTATTGTTAGGTACTTATGACAACTCGACGAGAAATCAATTCTAAGCACGAGAAGGCAGTAATAGATGCTGCATTACGTGCGCATAACGAAAAAGTAGGTGCAGCCTTCTCAATAGAGTCTATGCCTGACCCACCAGATGCGATTTTATGCGATGGAAATCAGCATACGTGGATGGAGCATACGGATGCATGCTATCCGGGGTGGGCTGAAGACCTGACGTCTTACGCTGCCTCGGATAAAAAACATAAGCCCATGAAAAAAGGCCTACACGTAGATATGGACAACCAAGTCGCCGAGGCTTTTGTTGAGATTGTTCTAAAAAAATTTAATAAAGCATCTTATAAGCCATTATTAGAGAAATTTGGGCCAGGTATTCTCGTTGTTGGAATTGAGTCTCCGTGGCTGAATGATGAAACGTTACAAGCAATTGAAAGCAAATGGTCTGAAATCGGGAGTCCTGACCTTTCATCAGTTTTTCGGTGGGTATATCTTGGGTTTCGTTCTAATGGTGAAAACAAGGCTATTCCATGGAACTGTACCTATCGGGATAGGACTCCCCATCACTGAGGAGCCTTCCCATGCACCGTTCGGGCCTTTCACTGCTGTGAGTTACCAGTTACGATTGCCCCGCAGCGATCTTTCGCATCTCAATTCCAACGATTAAAGATACCTGCTATATAGCTGTACCTTTCCATTCCGCTCAAAAGTTGTGATATGATAACCATATGACAAAATCCAAGAAAGTTGAAACCGTGGATGTGGATGTTTTTATCGGTCGAATGGTTCAGCATATAATGCCCAAAGGGTTTCAGCGAGTTCGTTATTATGGATTACAAGCCACAAAAACCTTTAAGAAATGGGCTGATGTGATACGGAAAGGGATATTGGCCTTGGGCCGTGCTGTTAAAGGTACGTATCAAATCGTAAGAGTAAAAAAGTATCGAGAGCGTTATATGGAGATAAGCTCTCAAGATCCCTTTTTGTGTCGCTATTGTACCCATGAAATGGTGCTATGGAAGATATGGCATCCAAAGTATGGAGTTTTATATGACGAGTATGAAAACCTTAAAGCCGGAAAATACGGAGGGATCCTTGAGCAAGAAGTTAGTGGAGGGGGTGGATGTTCCGTTCGGCCCTCCGCCGGAGGAATACAATTATCGTTGTTCCCGTTGTCGCCATGAAATGAAGGTAAACGAAGGAATTATCGATGTCGAGATCGGTATGGCAGAATTTGAAGGGAGAAATATCGATGGATTTATGCCTGTTCTCGGTTGTCCTAAGTACCCGTACAAAAGTTTTTTAACATTTCTTCGATGTAAGCCTCAAAATAAAAAGAGCATAGACTCTTTAAAAGTGTTAAAAAATATATGATCGGGTACTTAATTGTAACCATGAGACAATGGAATATGCGGCTGACTAAAAGTCCGCCCGAAGGGCGCTAAGTTCAAAACTACGGAGGTGCATAGAGAATACATCGGGACCTCTAAAGATATTAAGCAAGTACAAGAAGTTAATCAAAAAGGATCTGTAAAATCATGCAGATGATTTTGGCTCATCAAATACAACTCAAACCGAATGCCCAGCAGTCGGAATATTTTGCCAAGGCAGCAGGTACGGCCCGGTTTGTATACAACTGGGGCCTGAATCGTTGGCAGGAATTTTATGCTGCGGGTGAGAATCCTTCGGCATATCGGCTTAAAGAGGAATTCAACGCCATAAAACGAGAGCAGTTTCCCTGGGCATTGGACGTAACCAAATGCGCGGCGGAACAATCCTTTAATGATTTGGGAACTGCCTTTTCTCGGTTTTTAAAGAATCTGGCGGGTTATCCCACCTGGCATAAAAAAGGCGTAAAGGATTCCTTCTATTTATCCAATGATAAATTCAAATTAGATGGAAAAAAGATCAGAATTCCTAAACTGGGTTGGGTCAAACTGACGGAACACCTGCGATTTACCGGAAAGATAATGTCAGCCACAGTAAGACGGATAGCGGACCGCTGGTTCATTGCTATCTCCGTAAAGATAGATGCTCAGGATATGTTGATTCCCCACAAAAGCCACGTGGAAATCGGCATTGATCTGGGACTTAAAACTCTGGCCACTTTATCCGATGGTAACGAATTCCAGGCACCGAAACCGCTGAAACGTCTGGAACGCAAGTTGAAACGTTTGCAGCGGCGTCTCAGCAGAAAGGAAAAAGGCTCTAATAATCGGTATAAGGCCCGAATACAGTTGGCTCGCCTTTATCGAAAGATCTCCAACATCCGGCAGGACTGCTTGCACAAGCTAACCACGTTTATTGCCCAAAACTATGAGCATGTCGGTATGGAAGATCTGAATACTTCCGGCATGCTGAAGAACCATAAGCTGGCCAAAGCCATTTCTGATGTAGGTTTTCATGAATTTAAACGGCAGATGACCTACAAGAAATTGCTGTATGGCGGAACACTCACCCTTGCCGATCGGTTTTACCCATCTTCCAAACAATGTTCCATTTGTGGACATCTTAAAACCGATTTAACCTTAGCCGACAGAATTTACCAGTGTAAGAATTGCGGGCTTGAAATGTGTAGGGATCTCAATGCCGCTGTTAATTTAAAACCAAGTACCCTCGGTTCGAGGGAAAGTAACGCCTGTGGACAGAATGACCGCTGTATCGTTGCAATAGCAACAGTATAAGTCAGCTGGTTGAAGCAGGAATTTTTAAGTACAAAAATATACATTTTAGTATGTTTTGAGTACTTAGAAAGGAACAGAATAGATTATGGAAACCATTAAAATTCCCGGAACGGATCTTGAAACCTCCCGCATTGCTTTGGGCACATGGGCCATCGGCGGTTGGATGTGGGGCGGCTGCGATGATAAAGTCTCCATCCGAACCATTCACGCTGCCCTGGACAGAGGGATAAATCTTATTGATACCGCACCGGTTTACGGTTTCGGACATTCTGAAGAAATTGTCGGCAAGGCGGTCAAATCCTATGGAGACCGGGATAGGGTTATTATTTCAACCAAAGTGGCCTTGGAATGGCAGAACGGCAAGGTTCGTCGTAATGCTTCCCGAAAACGGATTTTAAAGGAAATCGATGATTCCCTCCGCCGCCTGCAGACGGATTATATCGACATCTATTACGTTCACTGGCCGGATCCTCTGGAAGCGTTTGAACGAACTGCCGAAGTCATGCGGGAGCTGCTGGAGAAACAAAAAATCCGGGCCATCGGCGTCAGCAATTATTCCGTCGAACAAATGGAACTTTTCCGCAAAGACGCCCCGCTGCACCTCAGCCAGCCGCCCTACAACATCTTTGAGCGGGAAATCGAGGAAGAGATCAAGCCCTATTGTCGCAAAAATGCCATCTACCTGATGACCTACGGCGCCCTCTGCCGGGGCCTGCTTTCCGGCAAAATGTCGGCGGACAGACGCTTTGAAGGAGACGATCTTCGCAAAAATGACCCCAAATTCAAGGCGCCGCGTTTTGAGCAATATTTGAAGGCTGCTGATAAAATCAAACACCTGGCACAGGACAGATATAATAAGGCGCTCCTGCCCCTGGCGGTCCGCTGGGTATTGGATCAGGGGGTGGGTATTGCCCTGTGGGGTGCCCGTCGTCCGGAACAGCTTGATCCCATTGACGAGGTTTCAGGCTGGACCCTAACCGATGAAGATAAAAAAGAAATCGATAACATCCTTCAAGAGACGATTACCGATCCAATCGGTCCTGAATTTATGGCCCCGCCGGACCGGGAAGGCAAACGCTGATATCTTTTTTGTAATTTTGTAAAATTTAAGGATCGTGGACCAAAAGATAAGCAAGATTGCTCAATTTATTTAGTCTGCGATCCTAACCCGGATAAACCGGAACCGGAATTATTTGCCACAAAGTCACAAAGGCACAAAGTATTTTTTTAAGATTATATCCTTCGTGTCTTTGTGTCTTGGTGGCGGAAAGATTTTTTTGCCATAAAATACACAAATTTTAGGATTAAGATACTAAGTGTCAGAGGAATCGCATTGCCCTTACAAACGCCCTTGGAAAAACGGATCAAGCGGCACGTCATCGGCCGACAAAAGGACTTTTTTGCCGCTACCGCCCCCGGCCTTGAGCCGCTTTTATATAACGAGATTATCTCCCTGCCTGTTTCTCTTGCCGGGGTGACAACGGTTCAAGGTGGTGTTGAATTTACCGGTCCCCTTCAGGCCTGCTACCATGCCAACCTGAAACTGCGTACGGCAAACCGTATCCTTATGCGCCTTACAGAGTTTAAGGCCACCAACTTCAGGCAGCTTAAAAAAAAGCTTTCCGATATCCCCTGGGAGCTTTTCCTTAACCCCGGCACGGTACCCGAGGTTAACATCGCCACCCGGCATTCAAGGCTTTACCATAAGGATGCTATCAGCAGCTATTTTAAGGAAATCATTGAAAAGCGCCTGTCCGAGACAGGTGTCCATTTTGAAAAAAAAACCGGTTCAACGGAGGGGGCAATTTTTGTGCGCATTGTTGATGACCGGTTTAGCCTGTCTTTAGACAGCAGTGGTACGCTTTTATATAAGCGAGGGATCAAGACCCATCATCCCAAAGCCCCTATCCGTGAAACCATTGCGGCTGCAGCCTTGATCCTGGCCGGTTATGACGGCTCTCAGGTGCTGGTAGACCCGATGTGCGGGTCCGGCACCTTTGCCATTGAAGGTGCTTTCATCTCCCGGAATGTTCCCCCCGGCTGGTTCAGAGAATTCGCGTTTATGAAATGGCCTGCCTTTCGGCCCAGACAGTGGGCCTATATGAGAAAAGAGATACAAAAAGAATTTACAGCGCCCCAAAAACAGCCGCGAATTTTTGCTTCGGATATCGATGAAATCGCCTGTGCAAGCCTTGAAAAGATTCTCAAAAAAACCGGGTTTTCAGATACCATACAGGTATCCCAAACGGATTTTTTTGATCTTTCACCGGCATTCATCTCTGATCGTCCGGGTATTGTGACCATCAACCCGCCTTATGGGCTCCGCCTCGGGACACCAAAAGAAACCCATGCCCTTTTTGGGAAAATCTGCAAAAAGCTCAAAAAGGACTACCAGGGCTGGAGACTGGCCTTGATTGTGCCTGAAAAACATCTCCTTAAAAAAGTTCCCTTTCATCTGACTCCCCATACGATCTACCACGGGGGGCTGCATGTCATGCTGCTTACAGGCACAATCCGGTAAGAATCACGGATCAAATAAAGTGATTGATTTATTGGGTCGTTCCATATTATGCATTCACAATCAGCGGCTAATCAAACGAATCTCCACTTGTTGATCGCTTGACTTTACCGAACTGTTCGGCCCGAGCCTCGATCAAGTTCCGAGCTACCTCCCCGGCTATTTTTAACCCATCTGTTATTGTTCGACCCTGAGCTACCAGACCCGGCATATCCGATCTTTAAGATTTTTCCTGCCGTGAAAGAGGAATTTATCCTATAAAAATGAAGTCTTATCCCTATAGACAAAATAAACGGAATTATTTTAAATGGATTTAGTAAATTGCGGTTAGAAGTTTTAAGATTGGCTGTCAATTGCCTAACTGTTACCAAAGATAGGGTATATTTGAAATACGATTAAATGCTAAGGACTGTGCGTTCGCGATCCTAAACATAACTAATGGGGGGTACATATGAACGTTGATCTCAAACCGGCCGACATTTTTCTTACCCGAGGTAGTGGATTTTTAAGCAGGGCTATTCGCTTTTTTACCCAAACTATCGGAGAAAGTAGAACCAAGGTAAACCATGTTGGACTTGTAGTGAAAAGCGGTTCGCTCAAAAATGCCGTTGTGGTGGAGGCGTTAAGCACTGTTAAGCACCACAGGCTTTGGGAGCAGTATGGGCCCCCTTCAACGGATCTTGTCACCGTTTTTCGGGCAAAGAATCTTTCCGATCAAGAGACGAAAGAGATTGTAGCCAAGGCGGAAACATATGTTGGTCGAAAATACGGCTATTTTAAACTCCTCGCTCATCTGGCAGACTGGGTTTTACTGGGGGCTTACGTATTCCGACGCATGGCGCAGATGGATAATTATCCGATTTGTTCATGGTTAGTGGCACATTCCTTCGCACACGTCGGCAAATATTTCGGGGTCGAGCCCGGGGCTGCAAGTCCTGATGATATATGGGACTTTGTCACAAGCCACGCGAAAATATATGAGCAGGTTTATCCATTAAAGCCGTTAGAATGATGTGTTCGGTTCCTTAAAAAAATCCCCTTCCCTTTGACGCTCCATATGATTCACCACGGGGGCTGAATGTCATCCTGCTTACAGGCACAATCCGGTAAAACAGGAAAGAATATTATGAACTGCAAAGCTAATACTGATGAAAAAACAGCTATACAAAAGCTCCTCACTATTTCTCAAGAAATCAATGAGCTGAACAATATAGAGGCCCTTATGCACTGGGATCAGGAAGTATGTATGCCGCCAGGTGCAGCTGGTGAACGTGCCAATCAGCTTGCTACCATCAGCAGGGTAATTCATCAAAAAGAAACATCGCCTGTAATCGATGATTTGTTAAAGGAATCGGAACTGAGTCTGGACAAGCTTTCAGAAAAGGATCGAGCTCTTGTCCGTGTTATGCGTAGAAATTATAATCAGAAGACCAAGCTTCCTGAAGAATTTGTAGCAAAATTTTCAAAATTGACATCCCAGGCCCTTCAATGCTGGATCGATGCCAGGAAAAACTCTGATTTTAAACAGTTTCAGCCTTTTCTGGAAAAAATTATTGATATGAGCCTGCAAAAGGCGGAATATCTTGGATATACTGATCATCCTTATGATGCGCTTTTGGATCTCTATGAAGAAGATCTCAAAACCGATGAACTGGCTGAAGTTTTTGAGACCATAAAAACACCCCTGATCACTATTTTAGATAAATGCCGACAGCTCAAAATTCACAAATTCAGTTTTGAAAAACCTTTTGACGAAGACAAGCAATCTGAATTTTCAAAATCCATATTACGGAAAATGGGTTACGATTTTAATCGGGGACGTGAGGATAAATCACCCCATCCCTTTACAACATCGCTTGGGCACAACGACAGACGGGTGACAAATCGTTTTCAGCCGGATTCCGTTGATTTTATTTTCAGCGCTTTTCATGAAGGCGGCCACGCACTTTACGAGCAGGGAATTAACAAGAGTATTGCCGGGTCTCATCTTGATACGGGTGTTTCCCTTGGAATCCATGAGTCCCAGTCCCGTTTGTGGGAAAATATGATTGGAAGAAGTCTTGCATTCTGGAGGCATTTTTATCCTGAACTGCAAAAAGCTTTCCCGGATCATTTCAACGCAATGTCTGTTAATGAATTTGTTGCCTGTATAAATCAGGTAAAACCAGGGTTTATTCGAGTAGATGCGGATGAAGTAAGCTATAATTTTCATGTTTTGATCCGTTTTGAACTGGAAAAAGCGCTTTTGGAAAAAACGATTACTTGTGATGACGTCCCTGCTTTATGGAACCGGAAATATAAGGAATACTTCGGACTTGAAGTCCCTGACGATGCTACGGGCGTTTTACAGGATATTCACTGGTCACATGGCAGTATAGGCTATTTCCCGACGTATACCTTAGGCAATCTTTATTCTGCTCAAATATGGCATACTTATCAGCAAGTAAATCCGGATTATCAAAGCATTCTGGAAAATGGTGATTTGACAATGATCCGGGAATGGCTGTGTGACAATATTTACCGCTATGGTGCAATTTATCCTCCGAAAGAATTACTAAAACGAGTAACAGGCCGGGATTTAAGTGCAGAATATCTGATAAATTACTTGCAGCAAAAATACTGCACTTGATTAACTTCTCGCTAATTTGGATGGGGTTATAGAAATTTTGGCTCTCCGTTTCCTGATTTTTTCCGGGATAAGTACACATTTAAATCGGGATGTTCCCCTATAAAAATGAATTGCGTTGCCTATAGACAGATAAGAAGTATGGACATGATAATACCAATAATAAAGGTATGTTCGGTAATTTTTGAAGTCTGTCAAGGTTTTATAAAAAAGGGGATAACTCAATGAAACTGAAAATTGTTTTTTACAGCATGTACGGCCATATTTATAAAATGACCGAGGCGGTGGCCGAAGGTGCACGGGAAGTGGAAGGGGCGGAGGTGGAGATTCTTCAGGTTGCTGAACTGGTCCCTGATGATGTTCTGGAGAAATCAGGAGCAAAAAAGGCGCGGGAAGCCTTTGCTCACATTCCTGTGGCCAAACCTGATGATTTGGCCGATGTTGATGGGGTCATCTTCGGCATACCGACACGTTTTGGCAATATGTGTGCTCAAATGCGTAATTTTCTCGACCAGACCGGCGGCCTTTGGGCAAAAAATGCCCTTGTCGGTAAAGTCGGCAGTGTGTTCACTTCCACCGCCACCCAGCACGGCGGACAGGAGACCACGATTATATGCTCATATGTGACCTTGCTTCATCACGGAATGGTCATTGTGGGGATGCCTTACACGGAGACGCGCCAGTTTACATTGGATGAAATAACTGGTGGCAGTCCTTACGGTGCCGGCACGATTGCTGCTGGTGACGGCAGCCGCATGCCCAGTGATAACGAACTGGCCATGGCCCGCTTTCAGGGCCGCCATGTGGCGACCATCGCCAAAAAGCTTGCCGGAGTCTGAGCGCAAGGAATTAATCCCGATCTTTCATACCCCTGACTGTTCATATTTTTTTTACCTGATATTCAAATACTTAGAGGGGAACCTCTCTTTGTGTTTTGTCGTAGGAATTCGCCTTGACATCGTTTATGTTCAGCGCAATAAAGTAGTGAGTTTCGGACAACTTTATCTGTAAGCGGATTTGTGACATTGTTTTGTGAATGAACGGCAAAGAGGGCCAAAATATGAAATCAGGCAGCAGATTGATTCAATTTTCCAGTAACAGACCCATTCTGGTGACCCTTGTCATGCTGATGGTCACCTTGATTTTAGGGGCATTGATCACCAAGGTGCGGGTGGACACGGACCCGGAGAACATGCTCTCTGAAGATGAGGCGGCCCGGGTTTTTCATCACCAGACCAAGCAGGAGTTCACCCTGCATGACGTTGTGGTCATAGGCGTTGTCAATGAAAAGGACCCGGACGGTGTTTTTAATCCAACCACGCTCAGGCATGTCCATGAATTGACCGAGTTTGCCAAGAATCTGGCGGACGTGAAAAATCCCGACAAACGGGTGGTTACCCGAAATGTCATTGCACCGGGTACGGTGGACGCCATCGAACAGGCCGGTCTCGGCCAGGTCCGCTTTGAGTGGCTGATGCAGACGCCTCCCGCCACCCGGGCCCAAGCCCTCAAAATACGGGACAGCGCCATGGGCAACCCTCTGCTCAAAGGCACCCTGGTCTCAGAGGACGGCAAAGCCCTTGCCATTTATCTGCCCATCACTTCCAAGGATTTTGCCTACCCGTTGCGGAGCCGGTTGCTGGAAAAAATTGCTGCTTTTAAAGGTGATGATCAATTTTATATTACCGGACTTCCGGTAGCCGAGGACACCTTCGGGGTGGAGATGTTTACCCAGATGGCGATTTCCGCGCCGCTGGCCATGCTGGCCATTTTTTTGCTGATGTTCTTTTTTTTCAGGGATCTGAAGCTGATTGTTTCACCGATGATCATTGCCATGGTTACGGTGATCTGCACCATGGGACTGCTGATCGGCACCGGTAACACGGTGCATATCATGAGCTCCATGATTCCCATATTCCTCATGCCCATTGCGGTAGTGGATTCCATCCATATTCTGTCTGAATTTTTTGATACCTATCAAAAGATCAAAGACAGGCGAAAGACCCTTGAGCAGGTCATGGGCCATCTGTTTATGCCCATGCTCTATACGTCCCTGACCTCTTCGGTCGGTTTTGCTTCCCTGGCCTGACGCCCATCCCGCCGGTACGCATCTTCGGCATCTTTGTGGCCTTTGGAATTATGCTCGCCTGGTTTTTGACCATTATCTTTATTCCGGCCTATGTTATGCTGCTCAAGGAAGAGAGTCTGGTTGATTTCGGGGTGGTCAAATCCCTGGGAACCGGGCAGAAGAATAGCTCTTTTCTTGCCCGCCATCTGCATTGGTTGGGTGCTTTCACCTATACTCGGTCCAAACTGATCGTGATTTTGACCCTGGCGGCCCTGGTGACGGCCGGCTACGGCATCAATAAAATTCAGATCAACGATAATCCGGTGAAATGGTTTAAGAAAAACCATGAAATACGGGTGGCGGACAGGGTATTGAACGCACATTTCGGCGGTACCTATGAGGCTTATCTGGTCCTGGAAGGGGCAGAAGGTAAACTGGATGTGCCGGGTGCGGTCAAGGCGGTAAAAGTGCAGTTGACTCAGACCATGAGCGAAAACAACGGTCCGGTTTTCATCGAGGCCATGGCCCTGGTGGATGAAATTGGGGCCGGGAGTACGTCGGTGGCTGTTTTCCTTGACCGCCTGAACAGCCGGTGGGAAACAAAAATGGACGAAGCATCCGATGAGGATTATGATACCTGGGCGGAGGCTTTGGACGCTTTGGAGAAGATCCGCAACCGCGGCCAGGTTTTCAAGCGGCCCGATGTGCTGCGGTGGGTGGCTGCCCTGGAGGAGGACCTGCGGCAATCCGGGGTGGTGGGAAAGAGTAACTCAATAACCGATGTGGTTAAAAAAGTATATTTGGAATTGTTTGAGGCCGACCCGGCCTATTTCCGGGTGCCGGATACCGTAAATGGCGTGGCCCAGTGTCTGATATCCTTTCAGAACAGCCATAAGCCCGACGATCTCTGGCATCTCGTTACCCCGGATTACACCAAGGCCAATATCTGGGTGCAGTTGAAAACCGGTGACAACAAAGATATGGAGGCCACGATCAGAAAGGTGGATCAGTTTCTGGCCGACCATCCGCCCCCTGTGCAGTTGGTCCATAACTGGGCCGGGTTGACCTATATCAACGTGGTCTGGCAGAACAAAATGGTTACCGGCATGCTGAAATCATTCTTGAGCAGCTTTGTCGTGGTCTTCTTGATGATGGCTCTTCTTTTTCGGTCGCCGCTGTGGGGCCTGCTGGCCATGGTGCCGTTGTCGGTACCCATTGCTTTTATTTACGGTATTATCGGCATCGCAGGCAAGGACTATGATATGCCGGTGGCGGTACTCTCCTCCCTTACCTTGGGGCTGGCGGTGGACTTTGCCATTCATTTTTTAGAACGCTCGCGGGCAGCCTATGAAAGGGCAGGGTCGTGGGAATCGGCGGTACGGGAGATGTTCGAGGAACCGGCACGGGCCATTACCAGAAATGTAATCGTGATTGCCGTGGGCTTTACGCCGCTTCTGGCCGCACCCCTTGTTCCTTATCAGACGGTGGGCGTATTTCTGGCAAGTATCATGGCCATCTCCGGCCTGGCGACCATGTTTATTTTACCCGCTTTGGTCCGGCTGTTTGAAGCATGGTTATTCAGAATAAGGTGATACGCTTATTTGATACGGGACCTTAACATTAGGAGAGAAATTATGAAAAAAACAGTTATAAGCATTATGGGATTTCTGGCAGTGGCTTTAGTCATTGGGCCGCTGCAGGCGGCCGAGAGCTTAAGCGTAGATGAGATTGTTAACAAAGCGAATCTGGCCGCCTATTATGCCGGTAACGATGGACGGGCCGAGGTCAGCATGACCATCACCGATGCCCAGGGTCGGACCCGGACCCGGGAATTCGTCATCTTGCGGCGGGATGTGGCCAACGGTGGTGAGCAAAAATTCTATGTCTATTTTAAAAAACCTTCCGATGTCAGGAAGATGGTCTTCATGGTGCATAAACATATCGACAGGGACGATGACCGCTGGCTCTATCTGCCGGCCCTCGATCTGGTAAAACGGATCGCAGCCTCGGACAATCGGACCAGTTTTGTCGGCTCGAATTTCTTTTATGAAGATGTATCGGGCCGCTCCGTGGATGAGGATGTTCATGAACTGGCAGAGGTCACCGACACATCCTACGTGCTGAAAAATACGCCCAAAGATCCCGGCAGTGTGGAGTTTTCCTCTTACACCGTCCATATCGACAAAAAGACTTTTCTCCCTGTCAAGGCCGAGTATCTGGACAAGCAAGGCCGAAAATACCGGCAGGTGGAGGCCTTGGAAATTAAGGAAATTCAGGGGATTCCCACTGTGATCAAGTCCAGGGTTAAGGACCTGATCGCCGGCGGTGAGACGGTTTCCGAGTTTTCGAAGATCAAGTATGATATCGGTCTTAAAGACAATATTTTTACCGAGCGCTATTTGCGCCGCCCGCCGCGGGAAGTGAGAAGGTAGAAGGGATCAGGGTGAATGTTGAAACCATGTTGCTTGTTACAAACCTTTTTTATTTTTCTGGTGATTGTTGTTTTTTCCGAGGCTACAGGGACGGCCTCCGCCCTGCAGGACCGATTGTACGATGACTATGGGGTGGGCCTGAACGGTTTTATTGAACTTCGCCAGGGTTGGCGGCTGCAGGATGATCCGTATGAAAAAGATGCTTCCATCTCCGAGGCCCGGCTTCAGCTGGATATGTCCAAGGATCTTGACTGGGGGCTTTTGAAACTCAAAGGCGATATTGCAGGAGACGAGGTCGAGGAAGAGGTCAGAGGTGATTTGCGGGAGTTTTATCTGACGTTTTCACCACTCGAAATAATGGACGCCAAGATGGGCCGTCAGGTTATTACCTGGGGGACGGGGGATCTGCTTTTTATCAATGATCTTTTTCCCAAGGACTGGCGATCCTTTTTTATCGGCCGGGACGATGAGTATCTGAAAGCGCCGTCAGATGCACTGAGAATGAGCCTTTTTTTTGATTTTGCCAATCTTGATCTGGTTTATGGCCCGGTCTTTAACGGCTCCGATTATGTTGAGGGGAGCCGACTCTCCTATTGGAACGGTCTGCTGGGCCGGACGGCGGGGCGGGATTTTATTTTTCATGATCATGAGCGCAACAGCTTTTTTACGGACGACGAGTTTGCCCTGCGTGTTTCAAAAAACATCAGTGGTATTGAGATGGCATTGTATGGTTACCATGGTTTCTGGAAGACGCCGGAAGGGGTGGACCCAGCAGCCCAAAAATTGATTTATCCCAAGCTGAATGCCTTTGGGGCCAGTGTGCGGTCTCCGGTTTTCGGCGGTATCGGTAATCTTGAAATCGGCTATTACGATTCCCGGGACGATCGCCATGGGGATGATCCGTTGATTCGCAACAGCGAATTCCGGTTTCTGGCCGGTTTTGAGCGGGAAGTGGCGCAGGATTTTACCGGCGGGTTTCAGTATTATCTGGAATGGATGTCCGATTATGGTGCCTACCGGCGGACTTTGGGCGGTATGCCGGCAAAAGATGAATACCGGCACGTGCTGACCCTTCGGTTGACCCGGTTGTTGATGAATCAGAACCTGAAGCTCTCTTTTTTCACTTACTATTCCCCTTCGGACCAGGACGCCTATCTCCGGCCCAAGGTGCACTATAAGATTACGGACCACTGGGCTGTGGAGGCGGGCGGCAATATTTTCCTGGGGGAGGATGATTATACGTTTTTCGGGCAATTTCAGGACAATACAAACGTCTATATGGGCTTGCGCTGGAGTTTTTAAATTAAAACCAAAGGAGGTAATGGCTTATGAAAGAACTCAAGATTGGCTGCGGTAAACCTACCGGAGCCAAGGTTGGTGAGCCACCAAAGGAAAAAACACATGCGGAAGAACTACAAAGTACAAAGGAGGAAATGATGACACCAGTCAGGGTAGGGACCAAGGCTACTGATTTTGAGGCACCGGCCTATCAGAACGGGAACTTCGGCCAGGTCAAGCTTTCGGATTATTTGGGCAAATGGGTTGTTCTTTGTTTTTATCCCGGTGATTTTACCTTTGTCTGAGCAACGGAATTGGCGGCAGTTGCCGCCAAATACAAGGATTTTCAGGATCTGGGAGTCGAGGTTCTTTCGATCAGCGTGGACAGTCATTTTGTTCACAAGATGTGGCAGGATTACGAATTATCCAAAATGGTAGAAGGTGGTGTTCCTTTTCCCATGCTGTCTGATGGAACAGGAAACATCGGCAGGATTTACGGGGTTTATGATGAGGACGCCGGTGTCGAGATGCGGGGACGCTTTATCATCGATCCTGACGGGGTGGTCCAGGCTATTGAAATAGTGACCCCGCCGGTTGGCCGGAATGTGAGCGAACTCATCCGACAGATCCAGGCTTTTCAACACGTAAGAAAAACTAATGGTGAAGAGGCGACACCCTCCGGTTGGCAGCCTGGGAGACCCACGCTGAAACCCGGTCCTGAGCTTGTGGGAAAGGTATGGAAGGTGTGGAAGACGGATCTTGCTTTTTAATGAGGGGATTTTTTAATGGGAAAAAGAGTTGTTATTGATACCATTGCATGCACAGGTTGTGAGAGTTGTGTTGAACTTTGTCCCGAGGTCTTTGAATTTGATGAAGATTCGGAAAAAGCTGCGGTCATCCTCGAAGAAGGAGGTGATGAAGCGTGCATTGAACGGGCAATAGCAACTTGTCCGACCGATTGCATTTACCGGGAAAATTCATGAACAACCGATAATGAACAATATCTTTATAAAAACGACAGTCCTCATTTTTCTCCTGATCGGCGCAGGTCTGTTTTCGAAAGGGAGGGCTGTCCGGTTTCATGAGCGTGGGGCCAGGGAACACAGACAAAATAAATTGAAACAAATTCCATCCCGACACTTGGAACATCTTAGAAATGGTTGGTTGTTCCTGCACATGGGATTGATTTGTTTTGTCTGTGCTCCTAGATTAACTGCTAAAGCTTTTCGATGTTTGCCTTTAGCTGTGCAATCTCGATGCCGAGGCTGACACACTGCTTTCCTCCCATACATAAATCGGCATCCTCATCTTCCAGGAACGTTTTAAGTTCGTGTTTCTCTTTTTTCAGATCAACAACCCATGCTTTTTTTTCTTTGTCGTAATCTACATTTACATCTATTCCGCAGGCACCGATATCCGGATACAATTCTCTGATCTTTTCACATAATGCTTCTTTGTCATGCATATGCTCGCCTCCTTTTTGTTTACAGAACACATAGTGCTTTCATCATATCATTAACATAAATATAATAAGCAATATAAGTGCCAATCGGATAAAAAAATATTATATTGTTTGAGCGTTCGGAATTTTAACTGAAAGTTTAACCTCTTATAGAGATATTTGAAAATGGTGTCTTTTTTTATTTTGTGGCGGATTACGGGAAGCAGAAGTTGTTTTGGGTAAATTACTTAACAATTACATAGAAAATATGTAATTTGTTTCACAGCAATAGAAAGGTCTGGGAAAAAAATCATGCCTGTCGGGATTTTTTCCTATGAAAATAAATAGATTCTACTATGGACAAACAATAAGATAATCATAATAATTGCATTGTTTGCAACTTTTCGGGAGTAATTGAATATTTACCCATTAATTCTGGGGGGGGGGAACAACAATGCGGATTAAACAGTTTCTAACGCCGGTTCAATCAATGGATGCAGAGCAGACAAAAAAGTATATAGCGGAAAACAAAGAGGGTACATTCACCCTTTTGGACGTGCGCCAGCCACGAGAATATGAAAAAGCCAGAATACCGGGAGCAATGCTTGTTCCCTTGCCGGAACTTCCTGATCGACTCGGCGAGCTGGACCCGGAAAAGCCTTTCATTGTCTATTGAGCCATGGGCGGGCGCAGCCGTGCCGCTGCGCAGCTGATGGCCGGTAGCGGATTTAAAGAAGTTTACAATTTAAAAGGGGGAATTAAAGCCTGGCAGGGGAGTACGGCGGGCGGACCTGCGGAGATGGGCATGTCTTTCTTGCGGGGAGATGAAACATCAGAGGAGATTATCTTGCTTGCTTATGGCATGGAAGAGGGGCTTAGAGAATTATACGAAACCCTCGCAGAAGAAATAGATGATCCGGAGGTGGCCGGTCTCCTGACAAAATTGGCGGAAGTTGAAACCAAACATAAACAGAACCTGTTTAATCTGTATCTCACCCTTGATCCAAGCGTTGCTGACAGGGAGACATTTGAAGCGGATATCCTCTCCGAGGCAATGGAGGGCGGTTTTACCACCGGGGAGTTTTTAGAGGAAAACAGAGATTCAATGCAAACCGTTCCCGATGTGCTCAACATAGCCATGATGCTCGAAACCCAGGCTTTGGACCTCTATATGCGATACGCCCAAAAGGCCGAAAACGAGAAAAGCAAGTCCATTTTGCTTGATATCGCAGAAGAAGAAAAAGGCCATTTGGCCAGCCTGGGGCGCCTTATGCAAGAAAGAGCCTGAATGTTACAATGACTTAATACACAACGCCACAATTACCTTGACTGTAGGGGCAACCCCCTGTGGTTGCCCAATCGTCTGCGGTTGTCCCATTTATTTGTTGGTATTCATTGATAGGGCAGGCACGGGGGCCTGCCCCTACGAATTCAACGATTCCGTGAAAATGATTGGGCATGACGATAACTTCATGTAATATGTTAGCTTTTTCTCGTTCCAACGCCCCTGCGTGGGAATGCATACCAACTTTAGCTCACTTTTCCGGTTTATCCGGGTTAGGGGATACAAGGTGTTTTATATCAGCGAGTCCATGATAAGACTTCTGTTTTTCTGGGGAGGACTTTTTTTCTTTCTTTTGCTGGAGGTTCTGATTCCGTACAGGGCCGGTTCCGTATCCAAGGTCAAACGCTGGATAAACAACATCTCTCTGACGCTCTTTAACAGTATCCTGATTAACCTGATCTTTTCCGCAGCCATATTGAGCACTGCAACCTATGTGGAAATGAACCAATTGGGAATACTGAACTTGGTTCAGGCCCCCCTGTGGATCGAGATTCTTTTCACGGTCGCCTTCATGGATTTTATGCTGTATATTTGGCATCTTCTGAACCATGTGGTCCCTTTTCTCTGGCGCTTTCACAGGGTCCATCACACGGACCTGAATATGGATGTTTCCACCGCCACCCGATTTCATATTGGAGAGCTTGCCATTTCAGCCGTTATCAAGATATCCCTTATCTTTTTTCTGGGGGCGAACCTCCTGGGCGTGTTAATCTTTGAATGTGGGGTGGTGCTTTGTGCCCAGTTTCACCATAGTTCTCTGAAAGTTCCCAAATGGTTCGAAAGCATTTTTTGGATCTTGTTTGTCCCGCCGTCCATGCACCGGATACACCATTCGGTGATCATCCGGGAAAGAGACAGCAATTACGGTACGATTTTTTCTCTCTGGGACCGATTTCTGGGTACCCTTATCACGCGTGTAGACCAAGCCAAAATCCGTATCGGTGTGGGTGCTTATCCCAATCCGGATAAATTGAATTTGCAGCACTTGCTGATAATGCCGTTCACCAGGCCGGTCAGATAAAGTAATTGCATGGAACCATCGGCTTCCTTCCAAGAAAAATCAGTAAAATTCCTTCAAGTACCTCATTGCTCAGTGTGTCAAATGGTAGATTAGTGAGATTTGGGGTCAAATCTTTAAACTTGGTAAATCAATTCATAAAGTGGAAATATAAAGATTAAAGATTTGACCCCCAAGGCTTTCTGTTTGAAATTTATAGAAGCGAGATTGCATGTCTAATTTTGCATGATTTTTGCATGCATTTTCATATTTCAAGTGGTTCTTCCACCCATTTTTTAGCCTCCATAAAAGAGATCATCAGCATGGAGGGCCTTATGAAAATG
>JAUUWG010000163.1 GCA_030589165.1 Desulfobacterales bacterium | reverse complement strand
GCTTTTAACCGTGCTGAAAACACCCTTTTCGCCTTCAAGTATCTTTTCCATCTCCCCGGGGTCGAGGTGAACCGCGCCGCATCCTTCATTGACGCATATGTCGATATTTACGTTTTTATGCTCCACTTCCACCAGGCTATGCGTGCCGCATCTGAAGCAGTGATTCTTATGGGCTGTGCTATAGGCCTCATCTGCCTCTTTTGCGGCCGTGGCCCTTAGTTTCTCAATTTGTTTCCTTTCCTCCTCACGAAAGTGAAGTTCTTCATCGCTGGCTTTAATTATAAAACGATCGTTTTTCATGGGCATTCCTCCTTATGTGGCGTTGTAGCCTGTCCAATGGTAATTCTCATCCGGTTACCGACAATCAGGATTCAAATACCGGATGCCTGCTTTATTGTCAACCCGTCATTTTGATCTAAAAATGCTCATTCTAACTCCTCATAAAATCTTTTGCTTACAGCAACCCGGCGCCATATTTTTCAATTCTCTATCCAATGTTACATGTTAAAACATGTCACGTCCACTTAGAATAGAATATCATGTGATGAACCGTGGGAGGCGGGCCGAGCATTATCATGGGGCAATAGTAGACTTTTCTTTCGAATCTTTCCCTTTGGATAATTATTCATAAATACCGACATTTTCAAGTATTCCTTTGAAATGTTTAATCGCTTAACTTTAGGGTGATCTCCGATCTGCTACAAGAAGGCGTCAAGGCCGGATATAAGTTGAGTCCTTTACAAAAGGCACTTTTCAAAGATCTCAAGTTGAAATGCGTTATGGTTATCAAGAATCCATAAACTGGAAGCTGCAAGCAATATATAGGCTATGGCTCTACAGTAACCGTGGCAGCCGTATTTTGTCTGGTTAATAAAAGTTGATCCAGCCATCCAGGATCCATCTCCGGTACAGAGGATAGTAAAACTTCAGTATATTCGTGGTAAGGTGGCTTTAATACTTCCTGTTTAACTCCCTGTTCCACGATTCGACCGTTCAGCATGACGACAATATCATCGGCGATGGCCTTTACAGTGGCTAAATCATGGGTGATAAACAAATACGACACATGTAGTTCGTTCTGTAGATCTTGAAGTAACTCGAGAATACCTTCAGCTACCAATTGATCCAGAGCTGATGTTACTTCATCACATATTATGAGCTCAGGTTTTGCAGCCAATGCTCTGGCGATACATATCCTTTGTTTTTCTCCTCCCGAAAGCTCTGTTGGATAACGGTTTATAAAATTTTTCGGCAATTCAATCTGTTCCAGGAGTTCTTTGACTCTGTAATTTCTCTCTCTTTTGTTCATTCCAAAATAAAATTTGAGCGGTCGCCCAAGGATTTTTTTAATTTTTTGTTTGGGATTGAGCGCCGTGTCCGGCATTTGATAAATCATTTGCAGCTGTCTGAGATTGTCACGGTTTCGTGACTTTAATGCGGGCGGCAGTTCAGCGCTATTAAAAACAATTCGGCCTTCCATCGGAGGTAAAAGTCCTGTTATCACACGCGCCAGCGTGCTTTTACCGCTGCCCGATTCACCGACCAGCGCTACGGTTCGTCCACGACGAATTTTTAGATCAATATTTTTCAAAACTTTTGCTTCGCCGGTATAACTGGCAGATACATTTTCAATTCCTAAAATAACATTTTTTTCGGTTGCAGATAAGTCTTTATCTTCCTTGAGCGTTCGAACAGATAACAGATCCCGTGTATACTGCTTTTGCGGGTCGGACAGCAGCTTTGCGGTCTCATTTTCTTCAACCATTTCACCGTATCGTAATACCATGATTCGGTCTGCCATCTGAGCGACAACGGCCAGGTCGTGGGTAATGTAGAGTGCTGCTGTTTGGAACTGTCGTGTAATTTCTTTTATCGCGGCCAGCACCTCAATCTGAGTCGTTACATCCAATGCTGTGGTCGGTTCGTCGAAAACAATAATATCCGGCTGACAGCTCATTGCCATGGCTACCATTGCCCGTTGAAGCTGACCACCTGAAACTTGATGGGGAAATCGATATCCTATTTTCTCGGGGTCCGGCAAAAGAAGTCGCTTATAGATTTCAACTGCCTTTTGTTCTGCTTCACTCGAACCCATCAGGCCGTGCTGAACCGGCCCTTCTGCGTATTGTTTAATGAGCCGGTGGGCAGGATTGAAAGAGGCTGCGGCACTTTGCGCAACATAGGCGATACGGGCTCCTCTTACGGTTCTTAAAAAATCTTCGGAAGCACCGAAGAGCTGCTGCCCGTCAAAAATGATCGATCCGGAAGCAATTCGGCAGCCCTGGCGAGTAAACCCCATTGAAGCAAGCCCGATAGTCGATTTGCCTGCACCGGATTCTCCAATCAGTCCCAGCACCTCTCCTTTATGTAAATGGAGGTCAACGCCTTTGACTATCGGCTTCCACCTGTCTCCAATTTGTCCTTCGATTACTAAATTTTTAATCTCAAGTATCTTGTCCATATTCATATTCAAATCATTTTCCCATCAATAATCAATCGATTAATCCTTTAAACCGCTGGCGATTTGAAGGAACCAGTCCACAATCAAATTCACGCTAACTGTTAAAAATGCGATGGCTCCTGCCGGCCACAGAGGTGCGAAAATACCAAAGGTGATGGCGCCGGCATTCTCCCGGACCATCCCCCCCCAGTCTGCGGTGGGCGGCTGAAGGCCAAGACCCAGAAAGCTCAATGCCGCAATAAATAAGAAAACAAAGCAAAATCGCAGTCCAAATTCTGCTACCAGGGGCGGCATTGCGTTGGGAAGAATTTCATGACGCATGAGCCACCAGGTTCCTTCACCGCGAAGCCTGGCAGCCTCTACAAACTCCAAAACGCCGATATCCATGGCCACGGCTCTGGACAGACGATAAACCCTCGTGGAATCAAGAAGCGCAATGACCACAATCAAGGCGATGATGGAGGTACCGACCACAGAAAGCACCATCAGGGCAAAAATAAGCGTCGGAAACGCCATAATTATATCCACAACCCGGCTGAGACTCAGATCCGTCCAGCCCCCGAGTGTGGCAGCGAAAAATCCGCAAATCGATCCGACCGTAAAGGACAAAAGGGTTGTAACAAACGCTATGGCAATGGTATTCCGCGCCCCATACAGCAGCCGGGTGAGTAGATCCCGGCCCAAATGGTCGGTGCCCAGGTAATGGTCTTTGCTTGCGGATTGCCAGACATCCCCGACGATCTCCGTCTCCCCGTATGGGGAGATAACAGGTGCCAGAATCGCCGCGGCAATACTGATCAGGATCATGGCGAGCCCGACACGGGCGCTAAGTGGGGAAGATCTGAGCAATTTGAAAAACGCCATTGAATTCAACTCCTTACTTCGGGTTTCGTAATCTGGGGTTGCTGATGATCGACAGCACATCGGCCAGAAGATTCAGGCCGATGTATACCGAGGCAAAAATAAGGCCGCTGGCTTGTACAACCGGGATGTCACGCTTAGAAACAGAATCCACTAATAGTTGCCCCAGCCCCGGATAT
>JAUUWG010000009.1 GCA_030589165.1 Desulfobacterales bacterium | reverse complement strand
AAATCTCCTCACGCTTTTCAATCAGCTCTTCAAGAATAGTCTCGTGGGGCCCGTATAACCAAGGCTGGAAATGTGTGCATGTGTAGCATGCAATGGGTGCCATGGCTCCGCAGAAACCGTAGCTACCGCATGATCCGACATCTTCCTTTCCATTACCGATCCGGCTGTTTATGTCATTACCACGGATGGCGTCCTTCTCAGAGTCAACCAGCACCCCCTGGAAGGATTGAGCAAGCGGGGCAAGTTTATAGGCAACGGCTTTGTCGATATGCTCAACGATATCAGGGATATTACGAACATACACCCCGACATTTTGGGTATCGCTATGATCCAGGGCTTCTGCAATAACATATTCCCCCTTGCCTTCCCTGGCCAGATTGGTGCCAAGGGTATAACGAAATCGTTTCGAAGTGAGCTTAAGGGGTAATCCCGTTCGTTCAGAGTAAACACCAAGGGTAGAAGAGGCCTCTTTCAGCACCTGATTGCAGGTGTTATTTTTCGCATGGTAATAATCAAACTTCAACTGATAATTCAGCGTTTTTTCATCTAATTCCTGATGTAGAGAGTCGTAATTGGGAAAAAGTGGCAGGTTGCCAATTGTAACCGCATTCAGTTGCAGCCCAGTAATGCTTTGAATGCGATCAACAACATTTTTGATGTGCAAATCAAGCAGGAGCCAGAGGTCTTCGGTAATCGGATAAGCATTGAACTCGTCTCGCCAGTTACTATTACGCTGTTTTGCTCGAGGAAAATTGATCATGTATTCATGGACATCGCCATTTCTTTTACGGATGATATCTTTGGTTTTCAGACTTGTGATTTGAGTGGATCGACGGCCACTATGGGCTAAAATTGATATTAATGCGTAGTCAGCTAAACAGAGTTCACCGTTCATGTATTTGTCTAAAAGCCCATCCAGCAGTGCCGACATCTCAACGTCTGTCAGAGGCCCTGCTTTAGTATCTAAAAGCGCGATTGCCCTGCCTTTTTCGTTGCCTTTCAACTTCCACCCTTTTAAAAGTTCGATGACCTCCTCGCTGATACCTGGATACCCCAATTCGTGCCACTTACGAAGGAACCCTCTGAACGCTCCAAGGTAATGCTCCTGCTCTTTGCTTAATGTAGAACGGTACGAAATCATCGAGTTAACCAGAATCTTATTGTCACCTGTTTGCTCAATGTATGTTTTGAACCGGTTGTTCATGTTGTAAGTGTGATCAGCAGAAAGATTTTCCGCATAATAGGCAAGTACACTCAGATAGGACTCGTTTACCTCCGGGCTGAGGGTTGATGCCCATGCGAGATTAAGCTCAATGTCTTTGTTGAGTCTCCACACGGAATCTTCCAAACGAAAACCATATCCGTCTTTAGATTGATATTCCTTTGGCCTGAATGCTAAATTCTTATTTTTCTCCATCACGGAATACCCCTTCCTTCATCATATCTTTTTGATGTTCCAAGATGGCTTCCTTGGCTTTCTCCTTGATGGGTCGCCTGTTGTAGACCGCTGCGGTTCCGGATCCATCCGCCCATCCCATCAGGTACGATCTCATCTGTTCTTCCCTTTCAGAGCTGATCTCTTCTTTGGAGGTATCAAGCAATACAGAGAAGCTGTAATTCCAGGTATGACGAAATGAGTGTGCATGAACACCAGCAAAATTCTCTGAGATCCCTTGTACTTCTTTCATCAGCTTTCCGAAACCACTGTTAGACAGGGGTGCGCCTTGATACGGTCCTGCTTTATGCGTAATGAACATATAGGGATGACGTCTGGCTTGAGGAAATTTTGACCGAACCGCTGTGACATACTTGCTCAATTTTTCGGCCAGTTTGTCGTTAATAGGAAGGGTACGCTCAAGTGTTTTAGCAAGAGGCTGGTAGGTTCTCGGGTCCAACAAACTGTCTGGCCGTCTAAAAATGAGCACTTCGTTTGAAACAAAATTAATATCTTCAACACGCAGGTTGAGCAGCTCGCCCCTGCGGATACCCAGAAAACGTAACATGGCAATAATCAAGGCGTTGCGTACCTGCACACCTGGATCGTGGAAAGGATTTTTTTCATGACCTGGTTTTAAAACCTCCATCACTTGATCAACAATCTTCAGGTCAAGCCCTTTTTCATCCCTGTCCCTGTTTGTTCGCCTCTTCTTTTTTGGTCTATGCGCCTTGATTCTCTTATGCATTGCAGTGATATAACTTTTGTCAGCCTGGTCATGTCGATCTTTTGTAAGAATCTCAGCAAACCACTTCAAATAATCAGCAATGAAGGTCATACGGTTGTATTGCGTATGGGAATAAACACCAGGGGTTGTTTTAGACATAGCCATGCGTGCCCCTTCCCTGATACGTTTCAAGGCAATTACATTGGACTTTTCCGGTTCCTTCTCCTTTAATGGCTTCTTGCAGAAATCCCTCAAAGACTCAACCTCTTGGAGGGTTAAAAACTCTTTTCGGATGAAACGTTCTTCCATATCAAGAGAATAGTGATCACTCCACCTTAACAGCACTTTCAGAGAAGTGATAAAGCTTTGAATCGTGGAAACAGATTGGCCACCGCCTCTTATTTGAGAGGTGATATAAAGAGTTGGGTAATAGAGTGGAATTCCAGTGTTAGCATTGACAAGCAACTTATAGCGTTCCCCATCGCCCATTATGATATGTTTTGTCGAATAAATATCAGTCATGCTACCTCCAATTATTTACTTTAATTAAAGGTAGCATATATCCGATAAAGAGGTCAAGGATAATTTTACACGCACAAATAAAAAAAGCCCCGTTTTACGAGGCTTTTAATATTAAATTTTACATTTTAGTCTAAAGTACTTCTCAGAAGGGGATATCATCCATCGGCCCTTGCTGAGGCGGTGGTTCCTGCGTATCATAGTCCTGCGTCTGTATATTTTCAGACTTTTCAGACGGTCTGGATGCATTGCCTGAATCCATTCGCTGGCCCAGCATTCTCATCTGATCGGCAACAATTTCAGTAGTGTATCTTGTGATGCCGTCTTTTTCCCAGGAACGCGTTTGTATCTTCCCCTCGACATAGACCTGTTTGCCCTTTGAAAGCCATTGTCCGCATATTTCACCCAGTTTACCGAAGGCGACGATGCGATGCCATTCTGTTCTTTCTCTTTTTTCACCGGTGTTCTTATCCCGCCATTCTTCGGATGTTGCGATGGTGAAATTTGCTACGGCACGACCATCCGGGGTGTAGCGGACCTCCGGGTCTCTTCCAAGATTGCCTATCAGAATTGCCTTGTTAACACCTGCCATTGTCAGTAAACCTCCATAATATAGGGCAATATTAACTAATCTAAAAAAGCCCAATCGTTGGGTTGGGTTTCGTTCCTCAACCAAACCTGCATAAAATGTCAAATTAAAATTGCTGCAGGTCAGCTGTCTTTAAACGTATCCGTTTCAATCAAAGCATGGGACAACACCTCATCCATGTGCTCCACCAGAACAATGTCCATATGTTTGGATATGCCGGAGGGTATATCCTTTAAATCCTTTTCATTTTCCATAGGAACGATAACCTTCTTGATTCCTGCACGATGAGCCGCCAGAAACTTCTCCTTAAGGCCGCCTATGGGAAGGACACGACCGCGCAGGGTGATTTCACCGGTCATGGCAACATTGCGGTCAACGGGGTTTTTTGTCAGCGCGGATACAATGGAGGTACACATTGAGATCCCTGCCGAAGGACCGTCTTTTGGAATGGCCCCTTCCGGCACATGAATATGTATATCAAATTCTTTGTAAAACCCGTTGTCTATCTTAAGGTGGTCCGAACGTGAGCGAACATAGCTGACGGCCGCCCGGGCGGACTCTTTCATCACATCCCCTATTTGGCCGGTAATGATAAGTTCTCCTTTACCCGGCATCGCGACGGTCTCGATACAAAGCAGTTCTCCGCCAACCTGTGTCCATGCGAGCCCGGTAACAACACCGACTTCGTCATTCTTCTCTATCTGGCCGTGTTTGAAACGGGGCGTGCCCAGGTATTTGGCTATGCTTTTTGACGTTATCTTGAACTCATCGTTTGCGTCTTTATTTTTCAGGACCTCACGTGCAATCTTCCTGCAAACAGAGGAAATCTCGCGCTCAAGATTTCTTACTCCGGCTTCCCGTGTATAATTCTGGATAATGGTAACAATTGAATTTTTTGAAAACCGGACATTGCTTTCGTCAAGTCCGTTCATCTTAAGCTGCTTGGGAACAAGAAATTGATCGGCGATATGATACTTTTCCTCCTCGGTATAGCCGGATATGCGTATAATCTCCATTCTGTCCTGCAGAGGGAGCGGTATATCGGGCAAGGTATTGGCCGTCGTGATAAAAAGAATATCGGAAAGGTCATAATCAACATCGAGATAATGGTCGTTAAACGTGTTGTTCTGTTCCGGATCCAGTACCTCGAGAAGGGCTGCCGACGGATCACCTCTGAAATCCATGCTCATTTTGTCCACTTCATCAAGACAAAATACCGGATTATTTGAACCCACCTTTTTTAAAGACTGGATTATCTTACCCGGCATCGCGCCTATGTATGTGCGCCTGTGTCCCCTGATTTCGGCCTCATCTCTTACTCCCCCCAGGGAAAGGCGTACAAACTTTCTGCCGGTCGCATTGGCCACGGATTTTGCCAGGGAAGTCTTTCCCACACCGGGAGGCCCCACCAGACAAAGTATAGGTCCTCGAATCTTCTTGACCAGAATTTGGACCGCAAGATATTCCAGTATGCGTTCCTTGGGCTTTTCCAATCCGTAATGGTCATTGTTCAGTATCGCCTCGGCTTCATCAAGATCATGACAAAGCCTGCTGCGGTCAAACCAGGGAAGGCTGATCAACCAGTCAATATAATTCCTGCCCACGGCTGCTTCAGCCGACATGGGCGTCATCATCTTGAGCTTTTTAAACTCTTGTCTTGTCCGGGCCGCACCCTCCTTTGACATTCTTTTTCGCTTAATGCGTTTTTCCAGGTCCTTAAGGTCATCAGCAGGGCCTTCCTCGGTGCCCATCTCTTTCTTGATCGCCCGCATCTGCTCATTAAGATAATATTTTTTCTGGGTCTTATCCATTTGAGTCTTGACGCGGCCCTTAATCCTCTTCTCCATCTTGAAAATTTCGATTTCCGACTCTATGAGTTGGAAAAGAAGGGCAAGGCGTCGACTCAGGGAACTGGTTTCCAACAAACGCTGTTTGTCCTGAATTTTGAATGAAATCTGGGCGGCTACCGTATCAGCTATCTGTGAAGAATCTGAAATTGTGGATAGATCATTTGCAATATCTTTTGAGACATTCTTGTTCAGGCCGGCATATTTTTCAAAACTTTCAATAACGGCTTTGACAAGAGCTTTTTCCTCGGAAGAACTGCTTTCCTCTTCAAGAACAGGTTCAAGCCCGACCTGAAAAAATTCTTCATCCTGAATAAAATTAATGATACGTGCCCTGGCTTCTCCTTCGACCAGAACCTTTACCGTACCGTCCGGCAATCGAAGCAGTTGCAGAACATTCCCAATCGTACCGACGGCATTGATATCCTTTTTGCCCGGATCATCAACGCCGGCTTTTTTCTGGGTAGCAAGAAAAATTCTTTTATCTTTGTTTATCGCATCGGTAAGCGCATTCACTGATTTGGTACGCCCTACAAAAAGGGGCACCACCATATGGGGAAATACGACAATATCCCGGAGAGGCAAAAGTGGAAGCAACGACTCTGATGAGTCAGATTCATCCTGCTTGAATATTTTAGGTAAATTGATCATTTATTATTCTTAACTTCTATGCCGAGAAGTCCCCTTCCGAATCTTTGATTCAGTGGGGGATGAATCGGTTTTTTTGAGTATGTTTTTTTGTTGATAGTAAAAAGGCTTTTTGCGACAGATACTCGCAAGTTCTGTCCCGGAAGCCTGTAACCGGTAGTTGCCCATCCATAATGTTATCTCAGGGTTTGGCGCTTACCTGACTGCCCCTACCTCACAGGACTGTTTACAGATAAGCCGCAGAGTTCAGAACTTGGGCATCATTCTGAAGTGCCTATATATTCCTGAGTAACGTAGCCCCATCAACTAATTGCTGGTAGCTGAATGTAGTCAACTTGGGCTTTTACAAGCCCCTTCTGAATCTATGATTCAGGAGGGGTAGTTGACCTCTTTTCATTATGCCTGTTTTTTTGTCTGTTCATACAGCAAAATAGGTTTTTCATGATTCAGAACCACCTCCTCACCCACCACGCACTCTTTGAGATTCTCGATGGAGGGGATATCATACATGATGTCAAGCATGCTCTCTTCCAGGATGGCACGAAGACCCCGAGCACCGGACTTTCGGCTTTTGGCCTCTTTGGCAATGGCTGAAAGGGCACTGTCCGTGAACCTGAGGTTAACGCCCTCGATTTCAAAAAGTTTTTTAAACTGCTTTACCAGGGCATTTTTCGGTTCCGTCAGTATCTTGATCAGTGAATCCTCATTCAATTCATCGAGTGTGGTAATCACAGGCAAACGACCCAGAAATTCAGGAATCAGTCCGAATTTAATCAGGTCTTCGGGTTTGACCATTCGCAGAATTTCTCCGATATTCTTCTCTTCATGTTTAGAGATCTTGGCTCCGAATCCCATGGCTCTGCTTGATAAACGCCGCTGAATTATCTTTGTAAGACCTGTGAAAGTTCCTCCGCAGATAAAGAGGATATTGGAAGTATCGACTTTGACAAAATCCTGCTGGGGGTGCTTTCTCCCGCCTTTAGGAGGCACGCTGGCTGTTGTCCCCTCTATAATCTTCAATAATGCCTGCTGAACCCCTTCACCTGAAACATCACGGGTGATTGAAGGATTATCAGATCTTTGGGCAATTTTGTCGATTTCATCAATATAGACAATACCCCGTTTGGCCTTTTCCACATCATAATCAGCATTCTGCAAAAGAGAGAGAATGATATTCTCAACATCTTCACCGACATAACCTGCTTCAGTCAGTGCCGTAGCATCTGCTATGGTAAAGGGAACATCTAGAAATCTTGCGAGCGTCTGTGCCAAAAGCGTCTTTCCACATCCGGTAGGACCGATGAGAAGAATGTTGCTTTTCTGAATCTCCACATCACCGGTATGAACCAAAGTATCAAGGCGCTTGTAATGATTATACACCGCAACGGAAAGAACTTTTTTTGCATAATCCTGTTCGATCACATAATCATCGAGCATTTTTTTAATATCTTTTGGGACAAGACCGGTTTCAGGAGTTACGGCCTCTTCTTTTTCAGTCTCCTCTTCGATAATTTCACTACACAGTTGGATGCACTCATCACATATGTAAACAGCAGGACCGGCTATCAACTTTTTCACCTCTTTCTGATTCTTTCCGCAAAAAGAGCAAAAAAGATTATCGTTCATATCATCTTTTTTAGTCATGTTTATGCCTCCGGCTCTTCTATGTGTTCAAGATCGTCCCTGTTTTTAATTACATGGTCAATGATTCCGTATTCTTTTGCTTCGTCACCTGCCATGAAAAAATCACGATCCGTATCCCTCTGTATTGTTTCTATGTCCTTGCCCGTATGAAAGGATAGTAGATTGTTCAAAGTATCTTTCATGCGAAGGATCTCCTTGGCCTGAATGGCAATATCAGACGCCTGGCCCTGAACCCCTCCCATGGGCTGGTGTATCATAATGCGCGAGTTGGGAAGCGCATAGCGTTTTCCCTTTGTGCCGGCCGTCAACAAAACCGCTGCCATACTGGCGGCCTGTCCGATACATACCGTCGCGATATCCGGCTTGATGTATTGCATGGTATCATACACAGCCATACCTGCTGAAACGACACCACCCGGAGAATTTATATAAAAGTTGATGTCCTTGTCAGGATCGTCTGATTCAAGAAATAAAAATTGCGCCACCAAAAGATTTGCGACCTCGTCATTTATAGGGGTACCCAGAAACAATATTCTGTCTTTGAGAAGTCTTGAATATATATCATATGCACGCTCGCCTCGACCGGTTTGCTCAATTACCATAGGTACTAGTGGCATAATAAATAGCCTCCTTCTATATAATAAAAATATTGAATGCCGCTTGGCTTAATTGGCTTAATTGACTTGATAGATACACAATAAAATCTTTTTAAACATATTAAAGCAAACTAAAACAACAGGTTATTCTCCGCTTTTAGCAGCAGCATTATAAATTATACGACCAACAGCAATTATAGAAGAATGCCTATGTATCTTAAAAGATACCCTCATTAATAATAATTAAATGGTTGGTTTTAGTTTAAGATGAGTCAGTTGTATTTAAGAATACTTTTATCAGTATAAAAAATAAACAACCGACTCTGATGAAGGAAAAAAGACTTAAATCTGATTTTTTATTCTGATTTTTCTTCTGAAATTTGTGCCGCCTCCGGTTCGACTTCTTCTATGTTGCTAGAATCAATAATAAGCTTGATCGATTTTTTTTCAAGTAGGGTATGCTCAAAAAAATTGATTTTATCCGGGTTTTCTTTATAATATGCCTTTATTTGTTCAACAGGCTGATTAAACTGCAGTGAGATATCCTTAAAGCCCTCTTCCAGCTCTTCTTCGGAAATACTCATCTTTTCCTGATCGGTGATTTTTTCCAGTATCAGGTGACGCCGTACCTGTTTCTCAGCCGTTTCGCGATACTTTTTACTCAGAGATTCCTTTGTCATTCCCAGTTGTTCCATTGAAATATTACTAGCGGCAAAGGACCTCTCGGTTTCGTCAATGATCCCCTGAAGTTCATAGTCAACCATTATCTCAGGCAATTCAAAGTTTTTATCTGCTATCAAGGCCTCATATATCTGCTCGTTGAGTTCATGCTCAATCCTTTTTTCATAGCCCTGTTCCAAATTTTTTATAATTTCTTTTTTCAATTCGTCCAATGTTTCAAAGTGACCGAATTTTTTAGCCATGGCGTCATCAATTTCAGGAAGAACCTCTTTTTTAATCTCCTTGAGCAGCACCTTAAAGGTTATATCAAGACCGGCCAGATCTTTATTCACATGATCATCGGCAAACTTGACATTGAATTCCTTGGTCTCACGCGGCTTCATTCCGATTATTTGCTGGTCGAAATCCTTTGCAATAATGCCCACACCGACTTTCAAGGTGAAATTTTCGGTTTTTTGGGTTTTTTCAAAGGGCTCTCCGTCTTTAAACCCTTCATAATCGATTACAGCGGCATCACCTTCCTGAACAGGCCTTTCTTCTTCAATTGTTTCCAACCGTGCTATATTTTTCTGAAGCATTTTGAGTTGTGAGTTGACCTCTTCCTCACTGACTTTATATAATGTCTTTTTCAGGTTTAAGCCTTTAAATTCGATATCCTCAATTTCAGGTTTCAACTCGACAACAGCATCATATTTATACGGTTCTTTTTCTGTAAGCTCAGGCGGATCAATCTTAGGACTTCCCAAAATCTCAAGGTCTGTTTCCTTGAGCGCTTCAACAAAGGAATCCTGGATTAATTTGGAGGTGACATCAGCATGTACATTTTTTTTAAACATTCTTTCCAAAACTGAACGCGGTGTCTTTCCAGGACGAAACCCTTTTATTTTTGAAGTTTTTTTGAGTTCTTTGTAAGCCTGGTCAAGTTCACGGGCGATATCATTTTCAGGGATTTCAATATGCAGCACTTTTTTTACAGTACTCAGATCATCTACGGTAACTTGCATAACGTTCCTTTCTAATAAATAAAAGAGAGTATCTGAAGATCTATAATCAGGCTATCTTCATACACTGTTCCTTTCTTCTTACTCATTCTTACTCATTGGCAGAAATGATGAGAAATTCCTGCTTCACAGAGGCTGCCCGAACTAACTGCTTAGGTCTTACCGCCTCTCCACAGGCTGTTACCGTAGAACCTACGGCCGGTTTGTTAATGTTATTTTTCTTATGCACAAAATATCAGCTTGGTTCTCGCTATTATATTTATGTGCAAAATGAATAATTATGACTGCGTTTGATTAAGAAATCAGCTACAGTTTAAAGCTCTCTTTAGCACTTAATATGGTGCGAGAGGGGAGAGTCGAACTCCCATTCCGTAGCCGGAGCTGGATCCTAAGTCCAGTGTGTCTACCAGTTCCACCACTCTCGCATATTATTTTCAATATATTATTATCGCTTCACACCGCGCAGGTAAAAAAAATTATAAATAAAAAAATGGCTTATTTTCATACAACTTTCACCAACCGCTTGACATTATATTCAAAAATTATTTTTAATGATTTTTGATAATAATATCATTTGTTATCGGTGTCAATAATATCAATCTAAATGGGTGTCAAGCAAAATTGAGGAAAGAGGCTTTTGCAGGTGCTTAAGAAAGAATAATTTGTATAAATTTATTTATAATGTTAGCCTTCAGGCCGTAAAATCCAAGCTTTTAAGCTTGGGATATAAGCCTTGCTTTAGCTTTTTTGTTGACTTTTTGTGTTGAAAACTACAAACTGTATTTGTCTGGTTCGGGAGCCGAATCGGACTCTAAACAAAAACCCGTGGAGGCGTCTGGTTGTAAACAGAGTCTATGAAACGGGAAGCCCAAAAGCTTTAGCTTTGGGTAGCTCACAAAACTTGCAGGAATAAAAAAAGTGTGATAGAGAAAAAAAGTCGGGGCGTGGCGCAGTCTGGTAGCGCACCTGCTTTGGGAGCAGGGAGTCGGAGGTTCAAATCCTCTCGCCCCGACCAATAACTTTTTCCGGTTTATCCGAATCAGGCTCTTTCCATTTTAAAATGATGATCAAGCCGCATGACGGTAAAGAGATTATAAATGTCTTCGGCAATGTTGGTCACCCTCAAACTGCCTCCGTTTTTGTTTAGAGAATTGTGTGTAGCAATTATCACACCTATCCCTACGGAATCGACCATCTTCACACCTGATAAATCTATAACGATTTCCATGGGAGATTCTTTAATCAGGGAAAGCAGTTCTGATCTGAATCCGTCCGCCGTAGAAGCGACGATATCCTTGCCAGGCTTAATGATTATCCGGTTTTCCTCTTTTATAATCTCACTCATAAAAAATTTCTCTGATAAAAAAATTATTATTGTTTATCGTACCGGCGCGAAAAGTCCTAAAATATAAAAAATTAACACAATCACTTTAAATTCTCAAATAAATTTCTTTACGATAACCTTGCTCTCATAGTATATTTTTGTAAATACCATTGAAAACAGAGCCTATTAACAGTCAAAGAATAATATTCGCCATATTGAGCGGACTTATGCTTACCGGCTCGTTTCCCGGCGTCGGTTTTTACCCGCTTGTCTGGTTTGCCCTTGTTCCCTTGCTCTTTGCACTGACGGACCTGACCCCAAACAATAGTTTCCGTATCGGCCTCTTAACGGGATTTGTCCATTACCTGACACTTTTATTCTGGCTGGTGCCCACAATGAGAATATACGGCTACCTGCCATTGTATTTGTGCATATCCGTCCTTTTCCTATTTGCTTTTTATCTTGCGCTTTATATCGGGATCTTTGCGTTTTTTTTAACTAAATTTTGTTCAAAACCGGCAAATTGCATCTTTATAATCCCGCCCCTGTGGGTTTCAATCGAATATATCCGATCGTTTCTTTTTTCAGGATTTCCCTGGGAATTTTTAGGATACTCCCAGTTTAACAATTTACACCTTATACAGATTTCAGATATAACCGGTCCATACGGTCTGTCTTTTTTGATTGCCTTTTCCAATGCCGTTTTTTTCCTCACATCTCTTTATCTATGCAAAAAAAAATGGCAGGGAAAAGAGGTTACAGGAAAATTCTCTGCTGTATCGATAATTGCCATACCTCTGATTTTCATCCTGATCCGGTCTTATGGAGAATGGCGTATAAAATCCATAGATAAGTTGATCGCCACTTCCCCATCTGCAAAAGTTACGATTATCCAGGGAAATATAAGCCAGTCTGAAAAATGGGACCCTGCATTTCAAGAGGCAACTACAAAAAAATATATAGACCTGTCTCTTTCAGCTAAAAAGGATAACCCTGATATCATTATATGGCCTGAAACCGCTACGCCTTTTTACTTTTTGTATAATACCGACATGTCGGCAATGGTAAAAAAAGGGATACAGGATGCAGGTACGTACTTTCTCATCGGCAGCCCTTCTTTTATTCGCAGAAAAAATAATATTGAGTTTTACAACAGTGCCTATCTGGTTAACCCGAAAGGAGAAGTATCCGACAAATACGACAAGGTGCATCTTGTTCCATTTGGTGAATATGTCCCTTTTAAGAAATGGCTGCCGTTTCTCGGCAAAATGGTCCGGCAGGTCGGAGATTTCAGGGCGGGTAAAAAGGGAAATACCATTGACTGGAAAGATTATAAAATAGGTGTTCAAATCTGCTATGAAATAATTTTTCCGAACCTGTCCAGAGCCATGGCTAAAAACGATGCGGCATTACTTGCCAATATCACAAATGATGCATGGTTCGGAAAAACAAGTGCACCCTATCAGCATTTTTCCATGTCCGTATTCAGAGCCGTGGAAAACAGAAGAACACTCGCAAGATCGGCAAATACAGGAATAAGCGGATTTGTGGACCCTGTCGGCCGGATCATTGCTTCAACCCCTCTTTTCCAGAAAGCAACACTAACACGTACCATCCCCCTGATACGGATAAAAACATTTTATACACATTTCGGGGATCTTTTTGCAGGAGTCTGTACGGCCGTAACCCTGCTTATTGCCATTTTAAAAAAACGTATTATATTTTAAGTGAGTTATATAGATTTAACCATTAAGGGACTCGGCACGAATAAAGTGTCCCAGATAGCGCTCATGTTTAGGTCAGATTTATTCGATCCGAAATCTAATCGCCACAGGAATAGTCGTTCTATTTCGAGGACGATTTGATTGAGTATCGAATAAAGATGGCCTGAAGAGAAGATGCTAAATGGGATAATTTATTCGTGCCGAGTCCCTAACACCGGAGGCCAACAAAAAATGTCTTTAGAACTTAAACAAATCATAAAAGAATCTTACCTGAAACTTGAACAACTGAAGGGGTGTCTTTGACCTTGCCGGCAAAGAAAAAAGACTAAAAGAGATAGAGGCGCTGATTGCCCAAAAAAACTTTTGGAACAAACCGGATGAAACCACGGGGATTTTAAAAGAAAGGGCCTTACTGTCCGGACAATTAGAAAGCTTAAACAGTCTCTACCATGATCTGGAAGAATGTGAAATACTCTTAGAGCTTGCATTGGAAGAATCAGATGCCGATAGTATCGAAGAGGTTAACCGCCAAACCCGAGCCATTGAGAAAAGAATAAAAAAATTCTCAATCGACCTCATGCTTGACGGCGATGACGATAAGAATAACGCCATTGTTTCCATCAATGCGGGAGCCGGTGGAACCGATTCGCAGGACTGGGCCGAGATGCTGTTCAGGATGTACATGCGCTGGACCGATCGCAAGGGATTTAAAACCCGGATAATCGATTTTCAGCCCGGCGATGAGGCAGGAATCAAAAGCGTTACCTTTACCGCAAAGGGTGAGTATGCCTTTGGCTATTTAAAGGTGGAGACAGGTGTTCATCGTCTGGTAAGAATTTCTCCTTTTAATGCAAACGGCAAACGGCACACATCTTTTGCCTCCGTATTTGTTTATCCTGAATTAGACAGTGAAATAGTCGTCGATATTGAAGAAAAAGATCTGCGTATAGATGTTTACCGAGCCAGTGGTGCCGGTGGACAGCATGTCAACAAAACAAACAGTGCAGTTCGCATCACTCACCTTCCTACCGGAACTGTTGTCCAGTGCCAGCAGGAAAGTTCCCAGCACAGGAACAAAGAAATGGCAATGAAGGTGCTTAAGTCCCGTCTCTACCAGCATGAAAAGCGAAAGCAGGACGAGAAGATGCAGGAGATACACGAAAGCAAGGATGATATAGCCTGGGGCAGCCAGATACGGTCGTATGTCCTTCATCCATACCAGATGGTCAAGGACCACCGGATAAACCTTGAAATCGGCAATGTAAATCAGGTCCTTGATGGCGATATTGATCCTTTTATTGAAGGTGTGCTTCTTTCGTGAAAATCTACCCGGATAAACCGGAAAAGTGAGCCAATCTGAAATTTTTAATTATGGACCCTTTTGATATTATAACCGAATTTTATAAACCGGGCTCTCTTGCCTATGAAATTCTTGTCCGCCACAGTGAATTCGTTGCAAAAAAAGCGGTCGATGCGGCCGAAAACGTCGCCTTTCTTGAGCCTGATTTGAATTTTATAGAGGAGGCGGCCATGCTCCATGATATCGGCATTTTTAAGGTTTATGCCCCGGACATCGGCTGCTTCGGCGAATATCCCTATCTGTGCCACGGTTACCTGGGACGTGAGATTCTGGAAAAGAAAAATTTGCCACGACATGGGCTTGTCTGCGAGCGACATGTCGGTACAGGCATAACAGTTGAAGAGATAAAAAGACATAACCTTCCTCTTCCGGAGCGCGACATGGTTCCCGTCTCGATAGAAGAACAAATTATATGCTTTGCGGATAAGTTTTTCTCCAAAAATCCGGATTCAATGGGAAAGGAAAAATCCGTTGATGATATCATCAACAGCCTCAGGCAGCACGGCCGGGAGAAAGTCTTAAAATTTGAGTCATGGATAGCTCTGTTTGGCAAGGAATAAACAATGCTTCCGGAAAACTTAAAAAAAGCACTTCGTTTCTATTATATAACGGATGACAGCGCTCTTGGATGCACCCCGGTGGAACAGGTCGAATTCGCCATTCAGGCCGGCGCAACAATGGTCCAATACCGTAACAAATTTTTTTCGTCACGGTATTTTAACGAGGTGCTGACCCTGAGGAATCTGTGCAAAAGCAACGCAGTCCCTTTTATCGTCAACGATAATATTGTGCTTGCCAAGGCGGTTGCCGCCGATGGCGTTCATCTGGGACAGGGCGATGAAACCCCTGAAATTGCCAGAGATATTCTGGGTTCCAGGACAATCGTCGGGGTATCGGTATCCAACCTTGAAGAGCTGAAAAAGACCCGACTTGCGTTGTGTGATTATATCGTAACAGGTCCGGTCTTTGCCCCCAAAACAAAAAAGGATGCAAAAGAAGCGATCGGACTCAGCGGCCTTAAAACGGTGATACGGGAATCTCCTCTTCCCGTGGTCGCCATCGGCGGTATAAACGAAACCCGTGCAAAATCCTGCTTTGAATACGGTGCGTCAGGCATCGCTGTGATAAGCTGTATTTCACGAGCAAAAAACCCACTTCAAAACGCACTTATGCTGGGCTCGACATGCGGCCTCACCAGCCGTAAAGCCCTTGTTTCTCCATGGAATAAAGAGTTTGACCTGATAAAAAAACTGCTCGAGCATGCCTCTTTTGAAAACACAGGCGGCTCTTTTATTAGAGTTCAACCCGGAGATGACACCTGTCTGTTCAGGCCGATAAAAAATCCGGTGGTAACCACGGATACACAGAAAGAAGATGTTCATTTTTGTTTGGACTGGCAGACACCTGAAGAGATAGGACGCAAGGCGGTTGAAGTGACCTTCAGTGACCTTGCTGCTTCTTATGCCGCTCCTTTAAGCCTGTTTGTCAACCTTGCTTTACCTCCCTGCATCTCCGAAGAGATGGTCGAATCAATCTACAAGGGAATAAAACAAGGCCTTTTAAAACACAAGGCCGCCCTGGGGGGAGGGAATATTTCCAGAGGCGATCAGCTTTCTCTTGATCTTTTTGCAATCGGTCTGGGCACGGAGATTTTCCCGACCCGATCGAATGCACTGCCCGGAGACAGCCTGTATTGTACCGGTCCGCTCGGCCTTGCCCGTGCAGGTCTTGATTCCCTTATCAGAAAAGATACGACCTTTACAAAACTGATTGAAAAATTCAAGTCCCCGAAAGCCCGATTTGATGCCGCCCAAATTCTTGCTGAAAACAATATCACGTGTGTTATGGATATCAGTGACGGACTTGCCGGTGATGCAAAACACATTGCAGAGGCATCCGGAATTTCTATAGAATTTGCCTTAAATCCCGGCTATTTTGATCCGGACCTTGTTTCATACTGCGACAAATACAACCTGGTGCCTGAAGAGATGTTTCTTTCAGGGGGTGAAGATTATGAACTGTTATTTACATGCACACCTGAAAAATTTGAAACGATAAAAAAACAGCTTCCCGATGCATTACAGGTCGGCAGATGCCTCAAGTTTAACGGAAAGCATATTCTGAATGTGCCACCGGGTGTTTCATCGTTTCAGCATGGGCAATACCAAGCAAGGCGTCGTAGCTAAATACTGCTCCCGCCCCACATCAGTTTTGCTTTCAGAACATCAAAATAATTCTGGTTCGGCATGGTAATCATGTTAACGGGATAAAGACTCTTGTTAATTATAATCGTATCATTGCTGTTTATATTAAGTCCTTCCCGACCGTCAAACGTCAGCATGTTATCGGAAGATTTTTCCGCAAGTCTGATCTTTATGCATACTGAATCAGGAACGATTAAAGGGCGGTTGGTCAAAGTGAAAGGGCATATGGGAGTCATGATAATACCCGGTACGGCGGGATGAATAATGGGACCTCCGGCAGCAAGGGAATAGGCGGTGGAGCCTGTGGGAGTCGAAACAATAAGGCCGTCCCCCTTGTATGTCGTCAAGTATTGATCGTTGATATAGGTATCTATATGGGCAAGTATGGCCAAAGCCCTTTTGTTTATGACCACATCGTTGAGTACCGTTATGCAGGCGATCTCTCTTTCTTCTCTGACCACCTTCACCTGAAGGCGCATCCTGGGTTCCGATGTAAACTCGTTGTTCAAAATAGCTTCAGCTACCGAAAAAAGCCTGTCTTCCAAAATTTCCGCCAAAAAACCGACTGCACCGAATTTGACACCGAGTATCGGGATATTCCGGTTCCCTATCCACCGGGCACCACCCAAAAAAGTCCCGTCACCGCCCAGCACGAAAACACAAAAGAGATCAGAAGGGGCAAACGTCATGTCCGAAAGCCCGCAACCCGGTAAATGAATTTCCTTTCTTACAACGGTTATGCCTTTTGAGATCAGCCACTTTTCAAATTCATCAGCCTTTTGTCTTGCCTTTTTATCATATTTTACAACTAAGCCTACTTTTTTCACAATATGAATTACTCCTGTTATATTGCAGCTGTCGGATTCAAATAAACTTAAATTGACTGGTGGACAAACCTTGGCCTGGGATTTTCTTTTAAAAACGCATCAGAATCAGGTTTTTTATTGTCAATAATATCATGATTAAGTTCGTAAATGAAAACTAATTGTTATAAATATATTGATAAAACGGCAAGATTTTTTTCTAATTGAATAGTTGAGTTTTTGACAAGAAATTCACAACAGATTCAGAGTTGCGGATTTTGCTGAAAATCTTCTTTCAAACGAAGAGGTAAGGAGAGCTTATCCGGGAATTTGAGTTTTATAGCTGCCCGGAGTTATTGAGACCTTATTTTCTTTTTCTTGAATAAGAGACATTCCATCCCTGGTGAACTTTTTCGAACGACGGTACTCGGCAGTTGCCGACTTTTGAATCCCATACCGCGGCATCCATGGGGAGAGTCTTTATCCCATGTTACATAATAGTGTTCACATTTCCGGCAGTCGATCATCATTTATAAGCCTCAACCTGCATTGGGATTTGTGATTAATTTATTTTGTCTGCGTTCCTATCGTTTATCTTCGTACGGATACCAGTCTGATTTTCTGAGCTTTTCGACTTTCATCGCAGCTATTTCATTGGTATGGGTATTAAAAACGATCTTTCTGCCTTTTTTTCCCCCCACATCTTCAGAAGCAACATAAATCCGCTTTCCGGCCAAAATTTTTCTGGCTACCATGATATTTTCACGGCCGATATCTTTTGAAGAAATCTTAGGATTGTATGCCCCACCTAAAATTTGCGCCTCAAGGTGTTTTATTATAGAACCATCATTGACCATCATACGGATAAGTGTGAGTGTCGCGACATTCCCATATTTTGCCGTAGCCTGATGATTATCCCGGATAGAAGGCAGCAGGAAGTGGTTTATTCCTCCCAGTTTTCGCTTTCGGTCATAAATACAGACCGAAACACACGATCCAAGCACGGTGGATATAATAGCAGGCTTTGTGGCCAGAAATATGTATCCGGGTTCAAGAAAATAATTGACAGGAACTATGCTGTTCGATTTTTTACTCACTCTCTCCACGCATATCTATCATTATTCCCATATGCTTAAGCATCTCCCAGGCCTTATCCCGCTCTATATCATTAACATCTCTTGAGCCGAAAATTATTATTGCCTGGATCACCTCATCACTCACCCCGGCATCTTTAAGTTCGATAATGTCTTTTACAGTAGTGAACCTGATTGACCTTATATCCTTTCCATAAACTATAGGCTCCGCATCTTTCATGAATGAGCCGTCTTTTATCAGCATCCGGATGGTTTTGTCTTTTAAGCCTGCATTTTTAAGATCCAGGATTTCCTGAATCGTGAATGCACAGGTCTCTATGGTTTTCTCCCGCACCATTAATTGAATGGTTTCATCACTTATTCCCCCTTTTTTGAGTCTGATAATATCCTTACCATCCAGACATAACCCAACATTAATGAAAAAAAGGGGTAATAAGATCGAAAATACGATACCTGATGTTTTTTTCTTCATAAAGACCTCAACTACTCAACCACTCAACCATACCTTAACCAAGGAAATCCAACAGACTGGTTTGAATTATCTTTGCCGCTGAAGACAGAGAAGCCTGATAAGCGGTTTCCTGGCTCAGTAAGTCAGTAATTACCTTAATTATATCCGCATCTTCTGTTTCAGAGAGCATCGTCTCAAAATTCAGTTTAAAATCGGCCCAATGGTTTTTTGTGGTTTCCAGTTGATTTAATTTTGCGCCGGTTTCAGTTCTCGCAGTAAGAACTTGATCAAGTGCCTTATCAAGCGATTCTATCTGGTCAGAAATCGCAGTTGTGTCATTAGATTCAAGACCGACTTTCAGTTCCTTTAAGATATTAAAGACATTAACTCCATCCGCTAAAGCTTCACCGGTAAAAACTTCATCTCCATTCATGTTAATCTTTACATTTACATTTTCTCCTGCAATTATTTTAATCTCACCATCATCACCCTGATAACTTGCAACATAATCTTCACTGCGGGAAAAAGGGGGAGTGTCGATTTTATACCCTGCAAAGATATAATTGTTTCCCAATTTGGTATTTGCTAGTTGCAATACATGATCATATATACCTTTTACTTCTTCGGCAGTAATTTCTCTGGTCTCCTGATTGGCTGTTGCCGTAGCCTGAAATAAAGCCAGTTCCTTTGCTCTCATAATTAAATTTTCTACCTCCCCCAGGGTTGAATCCGTGACATTTAGCTGGGCTTCTCCTTGATCTATATTTCTGGTATACTGATTAATAGAGGAAATTGTTTTTCGATAATCCAGCACCTGCCCTGTTCCCACGGGATCATCGGAAGGTTTGTTGATTCGCTTCCCCGAAGAAACCATATTTTGAGTATCAAGAAGCTGTTCCGTTATTTTAAACAGATTGCTCGTAACATTATTCGCCATTAGTTGGTTGGTCACCCGCATGTGTACCTCCGTTTCATCTACTCAACCCACTCACACCATACTAATTACAGTCTCCAACATTTCATCCACCGTGCTGATTAACTTGGCAGCGGCTTCATAGGCATGCTGAAATTTAACCAAATTTACCATTTCCTCATCAAGAGAGACCCCTGACACCGATTCCCGGTAATTATCCAACTGGTCCGCCATCGCGGATTGATGGTCAAAGTTTATGGTCGCCTTTTGAACACTGCTTCCCACATCACTGACAAGAGAGTTGTAGAAATCATCAAAGGTTTCGCCATCAATGATATAGGTTGTTGCGTCAACTACAATATCATCATGATCAAGTCCATTTTGTAAATTCGCAATGGTTATCGCATTACTGTTATCCCCGGGTACGCCAGCAAGGCTACCCGCGGCAGCAATATTATTGACATCGTCAATAATATCTTGGTGAACTGCTATATCAGAAGCCGAGGTTCCGGTAAAAAATTCGTTTCCCGTTGAATCATTCAATCCAAAACCGTCCTCATGAAAATCGTTAGCTTCTTTTATGATACTGCCGGCCAAAGCATCAAGCCTGTTTAAATAATCCGGAACTGTAACATCCCGCACCTCGAGCCATCCCTTCAGTTTTCCTCCTGAGATATTATCAGTGATGTTCACGGAATTTCCATTACCATCGTTCCATACAATATCCTGGAGGTCGGAACCATTGGTCTCGGTGGATAAACTCCATGAATTAACATTTTCGACTAAAGGCTTCCCATTACCGACTAAAACGGTTACTTTCCCTTCATCATCTTCAAAACTGCTGATATCGATCATCGAAGACAGGTCTTTCAATAATAAATCGCGCTCATCTCGATAGTCATTTGCACTTTGATTGTTTAATTCGGCCTGAGGTATCTTTTGGTTCAGATTAACAATCTGCTCTGCAGCCAGGTTTATTTTTTTGATGGTCCCTTTGATACCGGCATCCATATCGTTCTGAATTTGTTTAAGATCAGAGTAAGTCATATTAAAGGTGGTTGCCAGGGTCTCGCTTTTGGCCAGGAGGGTCACCCGCTCTGTATGACCGGAAGGGTTATTGGCCAGGTCCTGCCAGGCGTTCCAGAATTCACTCATTGCCTGGTTCAATCCGTACCCTGAAGACTCGTCGAAAACCATTTCCACTCTCTCAAGAGCACCTTTTTGGGCCTCCCATCTTCCCAGGTTCTGGCTCTCGTTGTTGATCTGGTCCCCTAAAAACTGATCGTAAATTCTTTGAATCTCTGTAGCCTTGACTCCAGTGCCAAAAGATGAAACAGGCTCATTTGTCTCCATATTCACCCTCTGGCGTGAATATCCAGGGGTGTTCACATTGGCGATATTGTGCCCGGTAACTTCAATTGCCATCTGCTGGGCGAGTAATGCTCTGCTTCCCATGTTCAATATTCCATTAATATTCGACATCTTTAATCACCTGTTTTCTGATTGATTATTTGGCAAGCTCTTGTTTTTAAGCACATTAATAATTGCCTGTGAAATATTGTGTAATGGAACAACTTGATCTGCGGCTCCAAGCCTTATCGCTTCTTTAGGCATGCCAAAAACGATACAGGTCTCCTCATCCTGAGCCATAGTGCAGGACCCGCTTTTTCTCATTTCCAGCAGCCCTTTAGCGCCATCGGCTCCCATGCCGGTGAGCAATACGCCAACTACATTACGCCCGGCGCTTTTTGCTACCGATCGGAATAATACATCCACACTGGGACGCTGGTAATGAACACGGGGACCGTCCTTTACCCTCACCAGATAATTCCCCCCACTTCGATTCAGCAGCATATGACGATTACCCGGGGCGATCAAAGCAACACCGGGAATTACGTGGTCGTTATCCCGTGCTTCACGCACTTCCATTTGACATATTTCATTAAGTCTATCAGCAAAGGCGGTTGTAAAATTTTCGGGCATATGCTGTACAATCACGGTGCCGGGAGAGTTAGCAGGCATACCGGTAAGCACAGCCTCGATTGCTTTGGTTCCACCTGTAGAGGCACCGATGGCAATCACCTTATGCGTTGTTTGAAAACTAAAATTTTTCACTTCAGCCTTTTCGGCAACAGGATGCAATTTTTCCGGCTGCTTCTTAATTCGGGCTGACGCGGCTGATCGTATGGCATTAACCAGGGGCCGAGAAATATTTTGTGTGGAGTATGCCGATCCCGGTTTCCCGAGAACTTCAACAGCTCCCAGTTCCAAAGCTTTCAGAGCCGATTCGCTATTTTTTTGAGTGAGTGAGCTCAAAACGACCACCGGCATTGGATAGTATTTCATCAGTCTTGCAAGAAAAGAAAGACCATCCATTCTCGGCATTTCCAAATCAAGGGTAATAACATCCGGCCGGAGTTTTACAATCTTATCCCGAGCCACGTACGGATCAACAGCGCTTCCGACGATTTCGATATCCTTGTATCTGGATAACTCATTCGTCAAAATCTTTCGGACAACCGCAGAATCATCCACAACAAGCACTCTGATCATTTTTTTACCTATTCACTGCTCACAATAGCGTCTTCGGGAATCTGACCATCGACAAATAAAAAAAGATCACATTGCCCGTTATCAAGGCTCAATTTTACCATGGATGCAGCTTTATATTCATCTTTCTCTTTTATGGCTTCTGCTGGAGGAATAATTTTCGGCGAATCGATATTAAAAATTACCTGCTTTCCGAAAATATCAGGCAATAAATTGCCGCAGATAATATTTATCGTTTCTTTGAGGGCATCATATTGTTGATCTGATGTTGTTTCTTCTTCATCAACACCAAGTATGTTTGCAGTTAATTCCGGGAGAACCTGCTTTGAAACCGTCAATAAAAGGAACCCTGAAAAAGGTCCTCGAAAAGCAATGATTACCGCGACAGCGGAATCTTGTTGTATTTCATTGCCTTCATCTTCAGGAAAAGCAAAGATAAATGCCAATTGTTCCAAGGTCATTACAGCTACGCGAGATAGTATGTTTTCAAGCTTTTCTCTCATCACCGACTCCTACATCTATGATATCTTTAACGGTATCGCGGACAATTTCCGGAGAAAAAGGTTTGTGGATAAACCTGGCACCTTTATGCAGCAAGCGTTCTATACGACTTTCACTCCCTTCTGTAGATACGACAATTAGCGGAATGTCTTTCATATTGTAATTATCCCGCATGCTGTCTATCATCGCCTCTCCATTCATAACCGGCATGTTGATATCCACAATGACCAGATCAATCCAGTGCCGGTTCAGCGCATCGAGCCCCTCCTCTCCATTGCCCGCCTGATGTGTCTCTCCAAGAGGAAGACCACTTATCCGCAAGGTTTTCAAGATCATAGCCCGCATAACACTACTATCATCTACAATAAGGACATTAATTGCCATATTAACAACCTCTTTTACGAGTTCGTTGAGTGGTTGATCGGTTGAGTCGTTAACACCACTCAATCATTTACAAAAACATCCGACATTTCATTAACCCATTGTAATGTCCGGCTGGCGACTTTTTCAAGGTCAGTGATATTGAGCCCTAATCTCTTTGTTACCAAAGGCGATGGTTCATGCTGGAGTCCTTCTCTCCCAACACCGATTCCGATCATCAGGCTCAATACATTCGCCACATGCACAATATCGATCAACATATTTGTTTCATCGGCAGCATCCGGGGCATGGTGCCATCGAACAGCACTGACAATTTCTGAAGGAAATGACCAGTTTTTCAATATTTGAGCTCCAATTTCAGCATGGTCCGTTCCAAGGACCATATGTTCTGCTGCTTCAAATGGAACGCCTTGCGACGCGATACTCTCAATTTTTTCCATCTCGTCTTTCACAAAACCACCCAGCACCAGCTTTCCCAAATCATGGAGAAGGGCTGCCGTAAAAATCTCCGGGGGAGCCATAATTTTCAATTCCTTCACCAGGTCTTCCGCGGCAACCGATACGGCAATCGAGTGACGCCGGAGTTCACCAGGCGGTAAATCATAACCGGCAACGGATTTATCCATCAAGGCATTCACACATGAAAATATAACCAGTTGTATGACTCTTTTCCATCCCAAGAGTACGACAGCCTGCTTCACTGAACCCACCTTGGATGGAAGCCCGAAATATGCCGAATTTGTCAGCCTCAGGATATTTGCGGTTAAGCCGGGATCGTATCGCAAAATTTCTTCAACTTGAGATGCGTCCGCGTCCGAATTGTTGGAAAGCGTCAGCAATTTTGCAGCTGCACCCGGCATACCGGGAAACGATTTCACCTCGGCCATGATACGATCTATCTGTTTGGGTCTCATAGATCCCTCTTTACTCCGTTGCTGCTGATAATTATCTGTCCTGTCGAAAGGTCAAAATGGACCGTACGACTGGCCGCCCCCCCGACATCCTCGGCATCTAAGAGAATGTTATTCTTCCAAAGCAGCTTTTTCAGTACGGTATAGTTCCTCTCCCCTATTTTGAACAGTTCATCATTGCCCAAAGGTCGGCCGCAGCCTGCTGCCTTGGCAATCATTCTTTTTTTCTGGCCACCCAAATCATATACTTTTTTGAATAGTTCCGGAACGCCTGTATCAACAAACATGAAAGGATTAGCCGCAGCCTTCTCCGGATTGATCCTGGATAGCGGTAACATGGCATGCAACAAGCCGCCGACTTGCGCTTCAGGATCATAAACCATCAGTCCCAGACAACTGCCCAGCGCATGGGTCACGAGCATGTCTCCATTTTTCCCAACCTTCATATCAGCTACTACAACGACGTATCTCATTTACCATAACCCAAAAATTGATGAATTTTCATTTTCTGTAGGTAGCCGGCCGTACATAACGAAATTTGTGTGAAATGGCAGACAAACCCTCTGAATGGCCAACGAAAAGATATCCTCCGGGTTCCAGAAAATCCCAGAAACGATTAATTAGTCTTTGCTGGGTAGGTCTATCAAAATAGATCATCACGTTGCGGCAAAAAATCACGTTAAACGGACCTTTCATGGGCCAGGGATCCATCAGATTCAGCCAGGCGGGTCGAACCATTGTCCTGATACTATCTTTTACCTGATAATTGCAAGCCGACGAACCGTTTCGAATCTTAACGAAATATTTTTGCAAAAAAGACGTCGGAAGGTTCTGAACACTTTCTTCTTTGTAGATACCTTTACATACATTTTCAAGCATTCTTGTCGATATGTCCGTGGCCAGAATCAGCGCGTCCCTATGCTCTATATCCGGTATTTTCTCCCTTAGCAGGATTGCCAGGGAAAGAGGTTCCTCACCGGAAGAACATGCCGCACTCCAAAATCTCATTCGTCGACACTTCAGTTCCGGCAATATCTTCTCACCTAAAAAATTAAAATGCTCCGACTCACGGAAAAAGCTGGTCTTGTTTGTCGTCATCACGTCGATCATGAAACTCAGTTCCTGTCGGCCGGTATCGCTCTCGATGAATTTCAAATACTCTTCAAAACTTGAAATTCCCAATGCCCGCAACCGTTTCATAAGACGGGCTCTGACCAGAGCCTCTTTACCTTCTTTGAGATTGATCCCGCAAAAGCGATATACTAATTGACTAATTTTTTTAAACTGCTTCTCGCTCAGCTCAATTGACGTTAAAGTCATGCCTTTCCTTTTATCCGCTTACTTCTTCTCTATTCTCCACATTTACCAATTTCACCAGCCCGCCGGCATCAAGAATTAAACCGACTCGACCATTGGGCATAACAGCCCCCCCGGAAATTCCGGGTATATCACGCATCGTCTCTCCCAGGGTCTTGATAACCACCTGCTGTCTGCCGATCAACTCATCAATAAATAGACCTGCCTGTCGATCTTCGTCTTCAATCACGACGACCAACGCCTTGCTTGCATCCTGTTCAGCGCCCTCGATACCAAACAAAGCATCAAGTCGAAACAATGGAATGATTTTGCCCTGAAGGGTCAGTATTTCACCTTGATTGAGTACGGTCGAAAGATCTTTAGGATCCGGTTTGATAGACCTGATGATCGAAGCCGTTGGAATAACATATTTTTCGCATCCCACGCGTATAACCATACCATCAATAATAGCAAGGGTCAGGGGAAGACTCATTTTAAAAACACTTCCTTTACCTGCCTCTGATTGGATCTCGGCCTGACCACGCAGCGCTTCGAGGTTTTTTTTCACCACATCCATCCCAACACCCCGGCCTGATAGCTCAGTAACGGTTTCAGCGGTGGAAAAGCCCGGCTCAAAAATCAGGTTAAACACCTCTCGATCGCTGAGCGATGTTCCATCAGAAACAAGCCCTCGTTCACGGGCTTTTACAAGAATCGCCTCTCGATCAAGCCCCTTTCCATCATCTTTTATTTCAATCACTACGTTGCCGGCAGAATGATAGGCGGATAACTTCACCGTCCCGTATTGGGATTTTCCTGTTTTTTTTCTGGTTTCGGGAGGTTCAATGCCATGATCCACCGCATTGCGAACCATATGCACAAGAGGGTCATTAATGATATCTACCATGTTACGGTCAATTTCAGTATCCTCACCTTCAGTGATAAAATTGACGTTTTTGTTCACCTTACGGGCTACGTCCCTCACCAGCCGAGCCATTTTCCGAAAGGTGGATTTGAGGGGAATCATGCGCATCGACATACTTATGTCTTGTAATTCACGGACAATCTTGTTTGTGTGTGTAATCTTTTTTAAAAGATCATGATGGTTACCGTTGACCACCACTTCGTCCTGGGCCACCATGGAATGAGCAATCACCAATTCTCCCACCATATCAATCAACTGGTCTAACCGTTTGATATTCACTCGAATTGATGATTCAACCTCCTGCTTAGCGCCTTTCATTTGTTCCCCGGTTCGAAGCGCATGGGCAACATCCGTCACTGATGCGATCTCCGATTCTACTAACTTCATGCCGATCGGGCCGTCATCCTGCCTGGATGCAAGTTTCTCAATCTCCTCTCTTTCCACTTTACCCTGAGCAACCAGAATATCCCCTGTTCGAAGCAATATATCGGTTGATTCATCAGTTTCATCTGATATGCCGGCTTTTTCCGGGTCAGCTAAAAGACCCAACAACTCGTCGTAGCCTTCAGGCTTGAAAAAAGGATTACCACCTAAAGCTTTCTGGACAGACGAAATGAGGATCTTAAACATATCAAGAGCACGAAGCGCCAGATCGGCGTATCCGCCGCTGTAACGTATTTCACGGTCCCGGACACGACTTAAAAGAGATTCTGCGTAATGGCCCATTTCTGATATAAGAGAGAGATCAAGAAATGCAGAAGTCCCCTTGATGCTATGAAAAGCGCGAAAAACCGTGCCAATAGCATCCGTATCATCCGGGTCAATTTCAAGTGACAACAAGGCATCTTCGGCGTTTAAGACCAACTCATTGCCTTCGGTGATGAATTCGTCCAGCAGATCCAGGTCAACGTCTTCAGGCATATAATCGGCCTTCAGGTTTTCGGCAGCCGGCTTGTCATCCTGCTCCGATATAGAACCTACAGGTGTTTTGATCTCTTCATCACTTCCAATCTCATCCATCGCATTTATGGCTTTTTCTATCAGTTTACCGACTTCATCAAAGGTTAAATTCGGATCAGAAACATTCGCCTCAGTGATTTTTTGAATTTTTTGTGCTGCATGGACGATATTTTCACGGGAAGAGACAGGATATGATTCATCGGCGGCAAATGTGTTGAGCATTTCCAACAAGCAGGACAGGCCGGAACAGTCATTCGGTTCAAGTTGAATCAGTAACGCAGCTGCATCATCAAGCGATAAACTCGAAAATTCTTCTGAATGAACAGGGTTTACAGCAGTTGTAACGTCACCTTCACCGTTCGCATTGTTCAGGACGTTTCCAAGTGCCTGACCTGCTTCGCGAACGAGCAAATCACGATTCGGGTTGTTCAGCAGATACTGCTCTGATGCAGACAACGCGTCGGATATTGCTACAACAAGGGATAAGGAGTCGGTAACGGATTTTTCCGAGATGACATGCAGCCCTTTCAGACAGAAACCGAGCAGTTTTAACACCCCGGACATATCCTCCGGAATATCTCGGATATCTCTTTCCAAATCAGTACAAATATTTTTCCATGCATCACAATCAGTTAAACTTATCGTCTCGATATCTTCGCCAATTTTTTGTAGCGTACGAATCATTTTTTGTTCGATACTATTCATATCCGATTCCTTACTCTTATAATCTTAAACTGATTTCCCATTGGAACAACCCGTTTCAGTCAAAACTTATTATCCGAATCAAAAAATGGGATGTGGGACATTTATAACTTATTTTAACAGTTAAATTTTACCGGAAAGAAGCTTCCCGCATCGATCTTTGTTTTGGATTTCACCCGTCCTGTAATAAACCGGATTTGTGGCAATTATATTATCCAACAAAATCAAAGAGGCTCTAACAATTTCAAGTGAGTGCATAAGTAATTTTTTATTGCTATGGTTAACTTTCTTGATACTTTGTGTTAATTCCACAAGACTTAAGTAGCAGACTTTTAATCGGATGGCGTAAGGCTCTTCCAACAATTGCGACAATTTGGTCAAGGTGAGGTCTTGGGACGAGTAACCCAGAAAATCGGCCAGTCTTTTCAGCATATGCATTCTTTGTTCTTCCAGAATTCGAATCTTCCGGAGCAGAGGCTCTTTTTCTTTACCGGCTTCCTTCAACGCTTTAAGGTTTGAAGCTACCACAGCATTCTTCTCTTTTTTGAGAACCGAAAGTAACGCTTGATAAAGACCTGTTTCCGATTCGAGTAAGCCAATAAATTTATCTAACAATGCATTCATAAAGTTTTTCAAATAAAGAACTTGAGGGTATTTGATTTGATTGTAACCTTTTTTCGTTTTTGTAGGTGCGGATTTATCCGCAAACCGTCGCCCATTGCGGTTAAAACCGCACCTACAATGTCATTTCTACACAAAAAGGTTACACTCATTTGATTTATCATTAGTCCTTTGTTCCAATGTCCAATGACAATCTATTAACGCCGCTCCATAGGTTGCCCCTTGTTTAGTCCGCGATCCTAACTGAAATTTGAGGGGTGTAATCTTTTGCTCTCACACCAGTTCGTTAATAAGGGATTCCTTTATCATCTTGATGGCTATTTTTTCTCCATCAACTTGATACGTTCCATTCTCGATCTGTTTTTTTATCCGGACCACCTTTTCTTCCCGGATATCCGGAACGGAACCCAAAAGATTTTTTGCCTCCTGAATCTCTCTCCCCTTTTGGGATAACACAACCGTATCTTCTTTAATAACATTCGTCGAGGCTTTTTCGGATGATGCATCCATGTTCCTTTTGCCCCTGGCATTACTGATATAGGCATCAATATTAATAGGAGGATTTTTAGCTGTGATCTCCATCATTCGAACTCCTTATTCTCTAATTATCATCCACGGCCTAAAGGACTCAAAAAAGGCGCAAGCCATTATTTATCATCTCAATTCTTTATCGGCAAAAAATACAAAACCTTTAATTATTTAATTGAGGAGGAGGATGAGGAGGAGGAGGAGGAGCAGGAGGAAAATTGCCGAGTTTTTCC
>JAUUWG010000024.1 GCA_030589165.1 Desulfobacterales bacterium | reverse complement strand
TTTAGGTTTGGGATATAAGTTTTTGCTTTAGCATTTTGTTTGTACTTTTCAGCCTATGCATCTTGAAAAGTACCCGATTGAGATCAGCAGCATAGGACTTTTGCCAACTTTTGGTTGAAGCAACTTTTTGACAAATACTCTCAAGTTTTGTCCTCCAGTCAGGAGTTGGTCCACATCGCCAATGTTAAGAATCTTTCTAAAGGGTTGACTTGGCCTACCCGTCAGCCATGTTTACAGAGCCCTGATAGTTCCCCCAACTTGTGGAGTATTGAGGCTATCCTGTATATATTCTTAACGTAGTTCTCTTCAAAGAACTTAGGCTAATCAACCGCGGGCTTTTACAAGCCCACCCGCTTCAGCGGTGGGTAGTTGACTCCTTATCAAGTCCGAATGCGGTGTGAAGAACACGGACCGCAAGCTCTGCATATTTTTCCTCAATTACACAGGAAATTCGGATTTCCGATGTGCTTATCATCATTATATTTATGTTTTCTTCGGCCAGGACGTTAAACATCTTTGATGCCACTCCCGAATGGTTCTTCATCCCGACGCCGATAACCGAAACTTTTACGATGTTTTCATCTCCCAGTACATTTTCCGCACCGATTTCTTCCGCCACTTTTGTTTCTATCTCAAGTGCCTGCTTAAAATCGGTTTTCGGGACGGTGAATGTCAGATCCGTCAGCCCGCCTGCCCGTGTATTCTGAATAATCATGTCTACCATAATTCCGGCTTTTGCGATGGGAGAAAAAATCTTTGATGCAATACCCGGCTGATCAGGAACCTTGCTGAGCGTTATACGTGCTTCATTGTTATTGTATGTTATACCCGATACGACCAGGCGTTCCATGTCTGAATCTTCATTAACAACCATGGTTCCTTCCTCCTCATTGAATGATGACCTTACGTGAACCGGCACGTTGTATTTTTTTGCAAATTCAACAGAACGAATTTGCAGTACTTTAGCGCCAAGGCTTGCCATTTCAAGCATTTCATCATAGGAAATTTTTTCAAGTTTTTTAGCTTTTTTACAAATATTCGGATCTGTTGTGTAAATTCCGTCTACATCAGTATAAATTTCACATTTGTCTGCATTAAGTGCCGAGGCTATGGCTACAGCAGAAGTATCCGATCCTCCCCGTCCAAGAGTTGTAATATTACCCTCAGAGTCATAACCCTGAAACCCGGCGATCACTACAATATTACGTTCCTTAAGCAGGTTCTTTATACGGCCGGCCCCTATATTAACAATGCGGGCACTTCCGGATTTGGAACTCGTAAGAACTTCCGCCTGAAACCCTAACAGGGATTTTGCAGGATAGTTCATAGATATAAGCGTCATGGCTAAAAGCGCTACCGTTGTTTGCTCTCCGGTGGAAAGAAGTACATCCATTTCACGTTTATCAGGAGCATCTGAGATCTCATGTGCCATTTGAATGAGGTTGTCGGTTGTACCGGACATGGCCGAAAGGATGACGACAACATCGTTACCCTGATCATAGGTTTTTGTAACTCTTTTTGCGACATGGCGAATCCGATCAAGATTAGCTACTGAAGTGCCGCCAAATTTTTGTACAATCAATCCCATTATTTTTCCTTGGTTTGCCTTTATATTTAAAAAAGCTTCAGCTTTTTTATCAATTTGTTCGCTTTAAGTCCGTATCCGGTCATACGAATTTCCCGTGTTTCATCGTCTAATATCTTAATATGTATGGCTAAATGCTCAGAAAGAAAATCTTCGGGGAGCTTGTTTGCCCATTCAATGGCGACCACGCCGTTACCGTGTAATATTTCGTAAAAACCGATATCTTCCAAATCTGCTGAGTCTCCGATACGGTAAAGGTCGACATGGAAAAGGATACACCTGCCGGGATATTCATTAATTATTGTATACGTCGGGCTTGTTATATAATAATTTTCCGGAACATCAAGCCCTTTGGCAAGTCCCTGAACAAAAGAAGTCTTTCCGCTCCCAAGATCACCGGTCAGGGTTATGACGGTCCCTCCTTCAAGATGTTTACCTGTCTTTTCCCCCAATAGTTGTGTCTCTTCAAGAGAATAGGTTGTTATTTGTAACTGGGAACTCATTTTAAACCTAACCCGGATAAAGCCGGAACCAAAGTCATTTGCCACAAAGTCACTAAGGCACAAACTATTTTTTTTCTTCCTGGCTTTGTGTCTTAGTGGCGGGAAGAATTATTTTTTGACATAAAATACACGAATTTTAGAATTAAGAGACTATGTCGTGTTTTCAAAATATCTTTAACCTTCTGTTTTTTGATGGAAAAGGTTATTTTTTCGGTTTTTAATAACTTCTTGATTTCACATTGAATGTCTGAATTTGAAAACACGACCTAACAATGCATCAATTTTTTGATCTGTCTCGGTATTTCATAAATGACGTCGGATGCCAGAAATCCAAAAGGACCGGTTGATTCCGCCAGTGTATCAGCAGCGGCTCCATGCAGATAGACACCCGCCTGGGCGGCGGATTCAGGAGAATGACCCTGTGCAATCAGTGCCGCGATGATACCGGTAAGCACATCCCCCATGCCGCCGGATGCCATACCTGGATTGCCTGTGGGGTTGATAAGGATTTTGCCGTCCGGATGAGCAATAAGTGTTCTTGCCCCTTTGAGTACGACAATAAGATCGAAATTTTCAGCAAAATCCCGGGCGCACGTTATCCGATTCTCCTGAATAAATTGAGGAGTTGAATCCATAAGTCTTGCCATTTCTCCGGGATGAGGGGTCAATATGATTTCGGCTTTTCGGTCTTTCAGAACTTGCAGATTACCCGCCAGGCAGTTTAAACCGTCTGCATCAATGACAAGTGGAACAGTGCTTTCCCGGATAAGTCCGTGAACGATATTTTTTGTTTGCCTGCTTGTTCCCAGGCCGGGTCCTAAGGCAAGAGATTTTTTGTCGGACAGAAGATTCATTATTGTATCAAATGATGAATCATCCAACATGCCATCCCGGGTTTCGGCAAGAGGGCATGTCATGGCTTCAATCACCTGAGCTTCTATAATTGGATTTAAGCTTTTGGGGATTCCTAAGGTGACAAGTCCTGATCCAGTTCTCATGGCAGCCATGGCGGTCATGGCCGCTGCTCCGGTTTTGCCTGTAGAACCTGCTAATATTAAAACGTGGCCGGTCTTTCCCTTGTGGGTATCAGAAGCTCTTTGCTGAAAACAGGTGGAGACCCTCTCCGGTGTCAACAGTTGGCATTTAGGCCCTATTGTCCTGGCAATATACGGTGGAATGCCGATATCGACTATTTTAAGCTTTCCGGTATAATCTGCGCCGGGAAAAAGAAGATGACCTGTTTTGGCAAATGCAAAAGTCGCTGTGGCCTGTGCCCGGATACATGTTCCGCATGGTTTGCCTGTGTTCGAATTAAGGCCCGATGGTATATCCACGGCAAAAACAGGCTTGTTCAAGCTGTTTATAAAGTCTATGATTTGTTTGAAATATCCTTTTACATCCGATTTGAGTCCTGTACCCAGTATGGCGTCAACCCATATATCCTGCCGTGTCATTGAGATCTTGTAATGGTCAAAAGCCTTTGGGTCCGGTATTTCAACAATCTTAACATTTAATGGGTCCAGAAGATTCAGGTTTGCAGCAGCATCCCCTTTTACCATAGCCCTTGAGGCAAAAAGATAGACAGTCACTTTTATGCCTTTCTGAGCAAGATAACGGGCAATTACAAAACCGTCTCCTCCATTGTTGCCGCGTCCCGCAGCAACTCCGACTTTTTTTGTTGCAAGACTTTGAAATTGTTCAAATAAAAATCGAGTTGCACCGCGACCCGCATTTTCCATAAGAACTCTGCCCGGTATACCAAATGAATGGATGGTTTGCCTATCCATTTCCTGCATCTCTTCGGCGGTTACAAGGTACATGATTTCAGGTTTCTTCCTAACCCGGATAAACCGGAACCAAAGTTGGCTGCCACAAAGTCACGAAGGCACAAAGTATTTTTTTATTTTTTCTCTTTGTGACTTAGTGTCTTAGGTCGTGTTTTCAAATTCAGACATTCAATGTGAAATCAAGAAGTTATTAAAAACCGAAAAAATAACCTTTTCCATCAAAAAACAGAAGGTTAAAGATATTTTGAAAACACGACATAGTAGCGGAAAGAATTATTTTTGCCATAGAAAGCAAAAATTTCAGAATCAAGAGATTATTTACAGATCCCTGATAAGAGATCGCATCTCTTTTACTGCATTCTCCATGCCCACAAGAACGGCTCTTGAAATTATACTGTGTCCAATGCTGAATTCATTAATTTCACTGAGTCCTTTGAAAGCCTTGATGGTATTGTAGCACAAACCATGGCCTGCATTGACTCCCATTTTCAATTTGTGTGCGAATTTTACAGCATCTACAATCATTGCAAAGGCTTGTTTTTTTTTAGAGCTGGGTTTTGCATCACAGAAAGCACCGGTATGAATTTCAACCATGGAAGCATTTATCTGGTGGGCCAGTTTAATCTGATCCGGATCGGGGTCAATAAAGATACTTACCGGTATACCGCTGTTTTGCAATGTCTCTACTGTTTCGGCAATAGTGTTTTTGTGGACGATAAGATCCAGGCCCCCTTCAGTTGTAATCTCTTCACGTTTTTCAGGTACCAGTGTTACGATATCAGGCTGTATGTCAAAAGCAATCCCGATCATTTCAGGTGTTGAAGCCATTTCAAGGATAAGCTTGGATTGAACGACTTTTCGTAAAATTCTGACATCCCGGTCCTGGATATGACGTCTGTCTTCCCGCAGGTGAACGACGATACCTTCAGCTCCAGCCAATTCGGCAATTACCGCCGCTGCTACCGGATCAGGATAAGCAGCACCCCTGGCCTGCCTTAGTGTTGCCACATGATCAACATTTACGGCTAAACTAGCCATAGGTAATCTCCATATTAAATTGTTTCAATCAATTTCAGAAGCTCATCGGTTTTTATTTGCATATCGACAGCTTCTTGTTCCGTTTTTTCATGATCATAGCCGAAAAGATGAAGAATACCATGTACCAGAAGTTCTGTAAAACGTTGCTCCCTGCTGATGTTCGCTTTTTCCCCCTCTTGTTTTGCCGTCTCTATTGAAATCACCACATCGCCAAGAAGTTGGGGGTTTATATCTGAAAAGTTACCTTCACGCATGGGAAAGGCGATAACATTTGTCGGGCATTCTCTGTGCAGATAGTCTTTGTTTAATACCGCTATCTGTGGGTCATCAACTATCAGTATGGAGAGTTCGCCATCAGGACAGTCCAAGGCGTTTAAGATGGCCCTGGCTTTTTGGCGTATTTTTTCCGGCGATATTTTGTGCTTGTTTTGTTTGTTGTCTATCAGGACTCCCATTTTTGACCTTTCCATTGATTACCGCTATATTATCAGGATATTCAATGCGGTGATGATAGATTCCGTTTAATATTTTATCGAAGCTTTTGGCTATTTTGTGAAGATCTTTTAAGGTCAGTTCGCATTCGTCCAACTGACCGTCCGAAAAAACCTTGTTTATGAGATTTTGAACAAGACCTTGAATTTTGGATGGCGTAGGGTTCTCAAGGGTTCTTGATGCGGCTTCAATTACGTCCGCCAGCATGACAAGTCCAACTTCTTTGGTTTGAGGTTTGGGGCCCGGGTATCTGAAATCATCGGTTTTTACGGAATCATCTCCTTTAAGTTGTTTGGCTTTTTCATAAAAAAAGCTGATCAGGCTGGTTCCATGGTGCTGTTGTATGGCATCTATTATGGACTGTCCCAGTTTGTTTTTTTGGGCGATGTCGGCCCCTTCTTTGATGTGGGCTGTCAGGATCAGACTTGACATGGAAGGCGCAAGCTTGTTGTGCCTGTTTATGCCGTCTCGCTGATTTTCAATAAAATATAGAGGTTTTTTGATTTTGCCGATATCATGGTAATATCCGCATACTCTTGCAAGCAGAGGGTTAGCTCCGATCTCGGAAGCTGCGGCTTCAACCATTGTACCGATGACTACGGAGTGGTTATACGTGCCGGGTGCCTCTATCATAAGTCTGCGGAGAATCGGCTGGTCAAGGTTTGCAAGTTCAAGCAGCTTGATATCGGTCGTGTAATTAAAGGCGATTTCCACAAGAGGTACAATACCGGCTGTAACGATTCCTGCTCCCATACCCCCCATAAAGGCAAAGGTCCAGTCCCAAAAAAGCTTAAAACCAAAAAAGTCGGCCATATAAATATCGACTATGGTGGCGAGTAACATATTGAATAAGCCGAGTTTCAGGCCGGCCTTGATAAAAACTTTGCGCTCCCTGCAATGTTGCAGCCAATATGCAGCCAATATGCTGCTTAGCAGAAAATATATAAAAATGCCGAAGTTGATTTCAAAGATAAGGAGGGCACAGATTGCCATAACCACGGCAAAAGCAATGGCGATTTCAAGCCCCATAAACAAACATATGGTCATGGCACCTGATGCAACGGGAATGCTGAAGAACATTGACGAAGCGGAGATGGAAAAGGGTACGTTGGGTGCCATTGATATGAACAATGAGGCCGATATTTTGGTAATAATGAAAAATGTAAGAAGAATACTGCTGATAAATAATAGATTTTTGTTATAATTACGTTCAAAAATTTGATTATCTTTTATATGGGTAATGTACGTTGTCAAAAGGAGGCAAAGAATGACCATACCTGTCCCGATGCTTTTTGCTTCGATGGGTTTGTTTTGTGTTTGAGTTTTCATTGCATTAAGTTTTAACAACTGGAGCTTTGAAACTCTTTCCCCCTCACGTAACAGCATTTCTCCGGCCTTTATCTTGTATAGAACAGGCTTGATTTCTTCTCCCGCCATTTTTTTTCGCTCTTCGGTTTCGTTCCTGTTTAATGTTATATTGGGAGGCAGGAGTCTTTGGGTAAAATCTACAATCAAGCTCTGAAGAATATAATTTATATCTTTAAGAATCGGCCGGCCGATTATCCTGACCATGGTTTTAGCCTGGTCAGGTCCGTAAAAACGTTTTAAGTCAAGAACCATTTCTTCTTTTTTTGTTTGTACACTTCTTAAAATGATTCCTTTCTCGTATTCTTTGAGTAGGATCTCTTTGTTTGCGACCACCCCATTATCCAGAATTCGTTTGAGAATTTTTCCGATAAGATTCGAAATATTTTGTGAAAATTTTTCATCTTCAAGAATCTTATAAGCGCCATTGCTTACAGGGATTCCCATTTTTTCTTCAAACTTATCCTTCATTTGCAGGATCCGGTCATGTAAAGGCGGCTTTTTATCTGAAGGTCCGGTTGAAGCACTTTCAGATTCAAAAATCGTACACAAATCAGCAAATGCTTCATCAATACGCCGGCTTAAAGTATGTGCAAGTGTGGTATCGTGATCGTAAACCGTCAAAACGGCTTCAACCGCCTGTCTTCGGCTTTCTTGAGTAGCATCCTGGTTTTCGATAAAGAAATCTTTAGGTGCCTTGATATCCCTTTCAACAATGTCACCTATATTGTACGAATAATGTTTGATAACAAGATTAGGACAAAGAATAATTGTAAATATAACCGTAATTCCTATCAGAAGCGACCAGAACACATACCGGTTGGTGGAACCCAAAAAACTGCGGGTGTATTTTTTGTTTATTTTCAAGTTCATTGAGAAGTTTGCGATGATAAATTTTATTGTTTAACTTTTTTTTGTTTGCCCGCAAGGTTCTCATATGCCTTGACAATTTCCCGAACCAGGTGATGCCTTACGATATCTTTTTTTGAAAACAAGACAAATTCTATGCCTTTTATTTTCTTCAGGATATCTTTGGCTTCAACAAGTCCGGAACGCTTTTCAACCGGAAGATCAATCTGGGTTATATCGCCTGTTATAACTGCCTTTGAGGTGAATCCTATACGGGTTAAAAACATTTTCATCTGTTCGGATGTGGTATTTTGGGCCTCATCTAAAATAATAAAGGAATCGTTCAAGGTGCGGCCGCGCATAAAAGCAAGGGGAGCGACTTCTATAGCCCCTTGTTCCATTAAACTTGAAACCTTTTCAAAGGTCATCATATCGTGAAGTGCATCATAAAGAGGTCGTAAATAGGGATCAACCTTTTCTGCAAGATCTCCGGGTAAAAATCCGAGAGCTTCACCTGCCTCCACTGCCGGACGAGTGAGGATGATACGGTTTACCTGCCCTTTTGTAAGTGCGGAAACCGCCATGGCCATAGCGAGATAGGTTTTGCCGGTTCCTGCCGGTCCTATTCCAAAGACGATGTCAAAATTTCTTATTGCATCGATATATTTTTTTTGTGCGGGACTTTTGGGGGCTATGGAGCCTTTTTTAAACGTAACATATACCGTATCCAAAAAAATATCTTTGAGCTTAACACGATCATCATTACTGAGTACGTTTACTGCATAATCGATATCTTTGGGGTAAATCGGGTATCCTTCTTTCAATAAGCCGTAAAGCTGTTTCAGTATGTTTTGTGCAAGGAGGGTTGTAATGTCGTCTCCTTGAATATATGCGGTGTTGCCTCTTGCATGAATAGTTGTATCCAGTACATCTGCAATCCTTTGGAGGTTCCTGTTATGTTCCCCGAAAAGCTGCCGTGCCAGATCGATATCAGAGAAAGTCAGTGTGATCTGTTTTTTATCCGAATTGTCTTCCATAAATGAATAACCGTTCATAATTGTATCGTAACTGCTCAGGTATCTTGCCACCAATGTCCGAAGAGACAAAGGAGAGCTTTGTATAAGTTTGGTGTTTTAGTGGCTGAGTAGTTACATTGTATCTTAAGGATCGTTGAGAAAATAACAAGCAAAATGCTGCTATATTTTTCAGTTCTTTATATTTTTGTCAAGAAATCAAAAGGGAATTTTTTACTGCATAGCTATTTGCAAAGGTCAAACCCGAAATGATTACTAAGAATCGTGGATTAAATAAGATGGATCAATCTTGTTTGTTTTTGGAGTCCACGATCCTGAGACGTCAGGTTGAAATGAGCCGGTTAACAGGTGGGTGTCAGATTGGGAAAACGGCTTTTATGTAGTGATGAGAGATATATTTATAGGCGAAACCCAGAATTAGAATCTGTGATCAAAAGGATAATTTGAGTCAAAGCGGTAATGATCCTTTATTGGATCTCAACAGATTCCAGATAATTCCTGACGGTTCCGATAGATAAGCTGAATATTTTTGATCCTGCCAGTATCGTGCAGGCATTCTCCTTATCTCCACAAACTTCCGCAAATGTGGGGCCTATAACAGATGTGGGATCAGAAACGTCAGGACAAAGATTCAAGGCGTTTATATATAGATCAATACGTTCTTTCAGGATTTGAAAATAATCAAGATCCTTGCCTATGGAAGAGGAGGTGGCTGTTGAGATGTTTTTTGAAAAGTCATGAATGGAATTCCAGAAGACTTCGGCTAATTCATTCTTTTTTGGATGTTCGCCCATAAAAAAGGATATTCCCCAACCCACGCTCAAAATTTTTAATAATGAAATTTCGTATTCCAGGGTAATCGGATTGATGTCTGCTTCCTGGGGCAAGCCTTGCAGGATCACTTTTAATTCACTACGATCAATGGAAAAGTTTACAAGATTCTCGGCAATTTCTTCAACAGTTACCTGTTTTTTAACAGAAGATCCCATTTGTTATTCCCTGAATAAATCCGGCCCGGGCAAAAGTACCCGGGCCGGATCTGATTAAACCGAACTGATATTTTCTTCGGTCAAATATTTAGAACAGACCTTGTACCTTGCCTGTTTTGGTATCAACATCGATCTTCCTGAATGCCGGTCTTGAACTGGTTCCAGGCATGAGGCTGATGGTTCCCGCACACGGGCAGAGGAACTTGGCACCGGAGTAGATCAGTATGTCCTGAATCGGCAGTGTCCAATCCTTTGGAACACCTTTCACCGTAGGATCATGTGTCAAGCTGAGGTGGGTCTTTACCATCATGGTTGCATAATCAGCATACTTGGGATCATCCTCAAGCATCTTTGCCTTTGCTTCGGCTGCGGCTGTCCAGGAAACACCGGCTGCGCCGTATACTTCTTTTGCGATCTTCTCGACACGGTCACGGAGTTTCATCTCCAGCGGATAGAGGAATTCCAATGCGGGTTCGCTTTCAGCGGCCTCAATAACCGCGTCGGCAAGTTCCAGAGCGCCTTCGCCGCCCTTTGCCCAATGTTCGGATACTGCGCAGCGGGCTCCGGCTTGTTCGGCAGCCCTTCTGACCACGGTTATTTCATCGTCGGTATCCGTATGGAAGCGGTTGACGCATACAACAGGATTGATACCGGATTTGCGGATGGTATGAATATGGTGGACCATGTTCACAATACCTTTTTCAACAAGGCCGATATTCTCTTTGGTATATTCTTCAGCAAGCTCGATGCCTGCAACAACGCGGGGTCCTCCACCATGCATTTTCAAGGCACGGATGGTGGTCGTAAGAACGGAGACATGAGGTTTCAAACCGCTGTAACGGCATTTAACGTTCCAGAATTTTTCAAAACCGATATCCGCAGCAAAACCACTCTCTGTTACATGGTAATCAAACATCTTGAGACCGATGCGGTCTGCAATGATTGAGGACTGACCGATAGCGATATTTGCGAAAGGTCCGGCGTGGACCATGCAGGGCTGATATTCTGCAGTACACATGAGTGTCGGGTTGACGGTGTTGCGCATAAAGGCCGTCATTGCACCGCCGACTTCCAGATCACCGGTAGTAACGGGTTTGCCGGATTTGTCAAAGGCAACGGTAATGTTGTTGAGACGTTCTCTCAGATCGGCCAGATCCTTGGCGACGGCGAGAATCGCCATACATTCGGAACCGACGGCAATACCGAACTTGGACTGCATGGTGAATCCGTCGGTGCGGCCGCCCAGACCGATGATGATATTTCTCAGGGACTGTGCGCAAAAATCGATGATCCAGCCTATTTCAACACGGGTCGGATCGATATCCAGACGAGGCATTCCTGTGAGTCTGTGGAGCTGCTCATCATTGTAATTTCTTTCGTGCTGCATTCTGGCGGTCATGGCTACCATGGCCAGGTTGTGGGCATTCATGATATCGTTGATATCACCGGTAAGTCCCAGAGAGAATTCGGTCATGGGAATAAGGAGGGCGTTACCGCCGCCTGCCGCCGTACCTTTTACGTTCATGGTCGGACCGCCGGAAGGCTGTCTCAACGCGCCGCCAACGTTTTTACCCCGAGCGCCAAGACCTTCGATAAGGCCGAGCGAGGTCGTGCTTTTCCCTTCTCCGAGAGGGGTAGGGGTAATGGCGGTAATTTCAATGTACTTGCCGTCCGGTTGATCCTTGAGGCGATCTATGATTTTCATGAAGTCAAGCTTTGCAAGCTTTCCCATCGGCAGTACTTCATCTTTTGTCAAGCCGAGTTTTTCCCGGAATTCATCCGGTGTGGGCATGTTTTTCTCTGCTTCTTCAGAAATCTGCCAGTCTTTCATCTCTACCGCATTGTAAGCCATCTGATAAATTCTCCTTTTGGTCTGTGGTTTACATCGATTTAACCCGAATGCCCCTACATTTTTTATCCTGCCCTCATCCTCGCCCATCAAGGGGAAAGGAGTTCAAGGATGAAGAAGATGACAGGAGATAAAAATTGATATCCAACTAGGCGATGAGCAGTGCATAAGGGTTGAAGCTTATACTCAACATAAAATTTTCTTTGCATTAGCATATGGAATCTGATTTGGCAAGTGATATATGGTTTGTGATATGCAAATAAATCAAATAATATATGGTGAAATTACAAAAGGTCGTCAGGTCGTCAGGGACAATTTATTCTTGGCGGGTCCCTATCCCTGGAATTGATTTAATCGATAATAGAATCCCTTTTTTTTCATCAATTCATCATGTGAACCCGTCTCGACGATTCGTCCTCTGTTGAGAACGATAATTCTGTCTGCACTTTGCGCGGTGCTGAGGCGATGGGCAATAATAACCGAAGTCCGATTTTTCATGAGGTTGGCAAGAGACGATTGGATTTTGAGTTCCGTCTCCGAATCAATATATGATGTGGCTTCATCCAGTATGATCAGATCCGGATTACGGGCGAATGCTCTTGCAATGCATATTAACTGACGCTCTCCGCTTGATATTGATTTTCCGGATTCGGCAAGAACGGTATCAAGTCCTGCCGGCAGTTTGTTTATCAGGAATTTGCAGTTTGATAATTCAATAATACGCTCCATCTTTTTTCCCGAAAGATCGTCGTTGCCGCAAAAAATGTTGTCCCGAAGGGTCCCTGAAAAGAGAAAGGGTTCCTGGGTGACTATAGCCATTTTTGATCTCACGGCTGAGATATCCAGATTTTTGATGTCCATTCCGTTTATCAGAACACTGCCCGAAGTCGGATCATAAAACCGGAAAATAAGATTCAGCAGGGTTGTCTTTCCTGTGCCGGTTTCTCCGACGACGGCAACGGTTTCACCTGCACGCACAAGAAATGAAATCCTCTTTAAAACAGGTTCATTGGCAACATAGCCGAAGGATACGTTTTTAAAAGAGAGTTCCTTAATTTTTCCCACGGTTAAGGACTCTGTTTCGGCGTTTTTTCCCGATTGAGGCAACTTTTCCTTGCTGTCTAAGATTAAAAATATTCTTTCGGCTGATGCCATGGCATTTTGCATGATGTTATACTTTTCGGCAATGTCTCTTATAGGCCAAAAAAACATTTTCATATAGGAAATAAAGGCGACAAGATCGCCAAGGCTTATGGTTTTTGAAAGGACTCCGCTGCCGCCATAGTAAATAACAACGGCAACGGCAACCGAACCCATCAGTTCAATAAGCGGCATGAAAACCGAAAAGATATGAATTTGCTGCATGCCGGCTAAATAGTTTTCATGATTCAGTTTTGCAAAATCGCGGTAATTTTTCTTTTCCTGCATGAAAAGCTGGACAACCTTTATCCCGCCGACGGTCTCCGAAAACATGGAGTTTATCTCTGCTATCTTGATCCTCAGAGTCCTGAAAGCCTCCCTGGATCGGATTGAAAAATCAAAGGAGGCATACAGAACAAAAGGAAGCACTGTAAAGCAAGCGATTGCCAGCTTCCAGTCGATGCTGATAAGGACCGTTATAATGCCCAAAAGCAAAAAAAAGTCTTTAAAAACAAACGAAATGAAAGATGTGAAGAGTTCATGCATGTTCTGGACATCGTTGGCGACCCGTGTGACAAGCCTGCCCACGGGATTACGGGTAAAAAATGAGACAGCGAGACTCTGTATGTGTGAAAAGAGCTTGAGTCTTATATCGTGCATAATCATCTGACCCGCATATTCTATAATCATTCTCTGAAGATAATTGAGTCCGAATGTAAAAAATGTGACGGCAAGGAGAATACAGGCGGCAAACGCGACGCCTTTAAAATCGTCTTTGCGCAAAACAGCACGATCTTTTTTTTCCAGTTTGGAGAGGTTGTCAAAGGCGATCAGGGCAAATGACCCATCGACTTTAAAAAGTTCTTGGTATTTATGGACGATTTTGTTGATTTCAGGGTCGGTCAAATCGACTCTGTAGTACCTTGTCTCATTTTCAGTTGCTTTTTCGCTTTTGGTTTTTCCTGAATTTATGGCAGGGACGATATATTGATCGATGGCGATCTTGGTGATATAGGGTACCGCGAGATCAAAAAGGGTGATAAAAACGACCAGAATCATTGAGCAGAGCAATAAAAATTTATAAGGGGCGGCAAAAGGATAAAGTCTTCCGAGCAACCGGACATCATAGGGCTTACCCAGTTTATCTTCCTCAAAGTATCCGAAATCAGTATGCATCCAATTCCTCTTCGATTGACTGCAGGCGAAAGATTTTTGAATAGTATTTATCAAGGGTCATCAATTCTTCATGTGTTCCTGATTCCGTTACACGACCCTCTTGAAGCACGATGATATGATCTGCAAACCGAAGTGCGGAAAGCCGGTGCGAAACGATTATAATCGTCTTTTGTCCTTTCATCGTGCGGATGGTGCTGATAATATCGGCCCCTGTTTCCATGTCTACCTGACTGACGGGGTCATCCAGGATCAGTATGGGAACGTCGTGTATCAAGGCGCGGGCAAGGGCAATCCGCTGTTTCTGACCGCCTGAAAGTATAACCCCCTTTTCTCCGACGCGGGTGTCGAAACCGGATGGAAAGGATTTTATCGTATCAAACAGTGCTGCTTGTTTTGCCGCTTTTATCAATTCGGCATCGTTTATCAATGGATTGCCAAGGGTGATATTTTTTCGAATCGTATCTGAAAATAAAAAAGGTTCCTGGGGCATAAAGGATATTTGAGACCTGAGGTCTCTGACCTTCACTTTTCGGATATCCATACCGTCTATCAATATGTGGCCTTTGTGTACATCAAAGAGCCTTGGAATCAGTCCTAAAAGGGTCGTTTTCCCGCTTCCCTGGGGACCCACGATGCCTAAGGTTTTGCCTGCTTCCAGATGAATATCAATGTCGGAAATTATCGGCAGGCTTCCCGGTTGATAAGTAAAAGAAACGTTTTCAAAAACAATTTTTCCCTCTACACGTTGAACGGATTTTGCATCCGGCATGTCGTCTATTTCCGGGGCAACCTGTAATATCCTGCTTATCCTGTCGAGAGAAGCGCCGCCCCGCTGGATAAGGTTTGTGACCCATCCTATGGCCATCATGGGCCATGTAAGGAGTCCGAGATAGCTGATAAACGCTACAAAATCTCCGGGTGTTATGATGGATATGATCGTTTGCCGGCCTCCGAGGTAGATGACCACTGCAAGGCTCAGGTTGGTAAAGAGGATCATCAGCGGGAAAAAAGGACCGGTAATTCGCACCAGTTTAAGATTTTTGTCGATATAATTTTTAGATATCTTTTCAATCCTGCGGGTTTCGTTCTTCTCCCTGTTAAAGGCCTTTATTATGCGGATGCCGGAAAAGCGTTCCCTGACCCCTTCTGTTAAATCGGAGAAAGACCCTTGTACCTCATCATACATTCGGTGCATTCTTTTACTGAAAAACCGCGTGCTGAAAACAATCAGGGGCATGGGGATAAGTGAAAACAGTGTCAGTTTGACATTGATATATATCATGAAGCCGATGGCTACAATACCAAGAAAAACAGCGTCCGTAACTGCAACGATGCCCATTCCCGTTGCCATTCGTATATGTTTTATGTCATTGGTGGCATGTGCCATCAAGTCGCCGGTTTTGACTTTGTCAAAATAAGAGGCGGAGAGTGTTTGAATGTGATCAAAGAGCCTGTTTCTAAGGCCCTCCTCAATTTTCATGGAGGTGCCGATGAGGCAGCGGCGCCATCCATATCGGAATATTGATGTCATGACGGCGATGCCCGTGATGTACAATGCATAGAAAAGCAGTGATGTTTTATCAATTTGAAATGTGGTAAGATCATCAACCGCCCATTTGATAATGCGCGGAATAAAAAGCTGCAGTATATCGACGGCAATCAGGCATAAAAGGCCTATGATGATGAGATGGCGATTTTCTGAAAAATAGGGCTTTATTAGATAAAAAGACTTCATTGATTTTCTCGGTAGTTAATTGTTATGTCTGACCGCTTACTATGCATTCATATAGGTGTAAAGAATTTTATAGCAAAATACGCAAGTTGACTTTTATAAGGGCGGTTGATAGAATTTAAAGTTATGGAATCGGGAAATATCGTTGAATATATTGATAGTCAGAAAATAATATGTGCCGTTGTATTGGAGGTCAAGAAACAAAGGCTTCGGCTTCTTACCGAAAATAACCGTGAGGTTAACCTTTCGACAGGTCGCCTCTCCCATCAATGCAGGACACGGCTTGGTTTGTCCATGGGCAGGGATAAGCTTGTGCAGTCCCTGAAAGAGACGGTAAACCGCCGCAAGGCTTTGATGGACACTGTAGATATTGAGCAATTGTGGGAAGTTCTTAACACCGAAAGGGAATGGATCGATCTTGCTACAATGACGGAATTCTGTTTTTCGGGAAAATTGACAGGTGATCACGAGGCAGCGGTTGTCCGAGCTTTTTTTCAAGACAGGATTTATTTCAAATTCAATTCTGATCGGTTTTTTCCGAATTCAGAAGAACAGATTGAAAAGATTCACTTCCAGGCAAAAGAGGCGGATCGTAAAAAACGGATCGTCGAAGAGGGTGCCAACTGGCTGAAAAACGCCTTGAATAATCCCCATCCATTGTTTAGTCAGGATATATCGGAAGTTGTGGAGATCTTAAAATCCTATTATCTTTTTGAAAAGGAGAGCAAGCATTCTGCCCTGGGAAAAGCAATTCTTGCCAGGGCCGGGGTTGATACCGGCGACAGATTGTTCCGCCTTTTTGTAAAGCTTGGGGTTTGGGATGAAAATGAGAATCTTAATCTTTATCGGTGCGATGTCCCCACATCTTTTCCATCCCGGGTAATGGATAGAGCAGAAGAACTGATGAAGATGCCGGAAATCATTCCATGCGATAACACACGGCGCCATGACCTTGAATCGCTTTCCATCATGACCATAGACGGCCGATTGACCTTTGATTATGATGATGCCTTAAGCGTGGAAAAAGACGGTGATAATTATCGTATCGGCGTGCACATCGTCGATGTGGCCCATTTTATAAAAAAAGGCAATTCCATAGATGAGCAGGCTTTGGCCAGGGGGAGTTCCATATATATGCCGGATCGGAGAATTCCCATGATCCCGCCCTGCCTTTCCGAGGATCTTTGCAGCCTCAATCTCGGAGAATTGCGTCCTGCAGTCAGTATTTTTGCCAGGCTGAGTCCTTTTGCAGAAGTAATCGATTTTGAAATTGTTCCAAGCCTGATCAGGGTAAAGCGTCGGTTGACCTACAATGAAGTCAACACGATGATCACTGAAGATGAACAGATCAAAATTCTGTATGAACTGGCCAAGCTCTTTCGGCAGAAACGGATGGCTTCAGGGGCTGTTCACATTTCACTGCCGGAAATAAATATCTGGCTGTCGGAGGATGGTCAGATCAATATAAAGAGAATAGACAGAGAAGGACCCGGCAGAATGCTGGTCGCAGAAATGATGATCATGGCCAACTGGTTGATGGCAAGGTTTCTGGCGGAAAATAATACGCCGGCAATCTTCCGGTCTCAACCTGAACCCAGAAGCCGTCTGATTAAGAATAATGAAGAGGGGACTCTGTTTGAAAACTGGATGCAGCGAAGACATCTGAGCCGCGGCATATTGGGGCCCAATCCCGAGTATCACTCAGGATTGGGACTTAATGCCTATACCACGGCAACTTCACCCATACGCAAATACTTTGATCTTGCCACTCAAAGACAGATTCGGTCGGTTCTCGGTTTAGAAAAACCGTATTCTTCAGAAGAGATCAAGCATATCATTCAGATTCTTCAGCAGCCCATGAGTTCTGTTGCAGCCCATCAATTCCTTCGCCAAAGATACTGGTTGTTGAAATATCTTGAAGGGCAGATTGGTAAAAAAGAAAAAGCGATTGTCCTGGATAAGCGCAGGGACAGTTATACTGTCCTTCTCCCGGAGTATATGATGGAATGCGGGCTCCCGCAATCGAGCAGTGCAAAATTAAAACCCAAGGATATTATTCAGGTCACCATACAGCATGCCAGCGCAAGAAACGACGTGCTCTCCATATTTATGGGTTAGTGCAGCTTTAGTTATGTTAAAAAATAATTTTTCCCGCCACCAAGACACAAAGACACGAAGAAAAAAATTACTTTGTGCCTTAGTGACTTTGTGGCAAATGACTTTGGCTCCGGCTTTGTCCGGGTCGGATTAATGCTTAAAACTCCTTTGACCCGTATACACCATGGTGGCGTTGGTATCGTTGCATGCCTCGATTGCCTGGTAGTCATTTTCGGCTCCGCCCGGTTGAATCACGGATGAAATTCCTTCTTTAAGACCGACATCCACACCATCCCTGAAAGGGAAAAACGCGTCACTGACCATGGCCGCGCCAAGCAAACCTCCCTTTTCAGGGGAGACCCTCTCATCAATCCCTTGTTTTTTCTCAGGATCTTTCAGCTCGTTATAAGGAATGCCGTGTGTTTCGAAACAATAACGGTCTGCAAGTTTACGGTATGCCTTGTCCTTTGCGATTTCCGCAACGCCGACTCGGTCCTGCTCACCGGTTCCGATTCCGACAGTCACGCCGTTTTTTACATAAATTACGGAATTTGAAGTAATTCCGGACTCCACAAGCCATCCAAAGAGCATGTCTTCATATTCCTGTTCGGTCGGTTTTCGCTTGATTTTGTATTTTTCCCCTTTATATTCGCATTCTGCAAGGGTAAGGTCATCTTTTGAACGGGCGGCCGGAACAAAAGACCATTGCGCGATAATACCTCCGTCGATAAGGCTTTTAAATTCCACGCATCGTTTACCTACAAACGTATGGAGCTTATTTATGTTGGCGATCCTGATGACTCTGAGATTCTTTTTTTGTTTGAATATTTCCATTACCCCTTCTTCAAAATCAGGAGCCACAACCACTTCGGAATATTGATCGGCTATGGCTTCGGCCGTTGCCTTGTCGATTGCCCGGTTAACCGCTATGCATCCTCCGAATGCGGCAATTCTGTCTGCCATATGCGCTTTGGAGTATGCGTCTTCCAAAGAATCGGACAGGGCAACGCCGCAAGGGTTGTTATGCTTGACGATGACCACGGTAGGTTTGTCCGTAAAATATCTCAGGATGTTGAGCGAATTGTCGGCATCGGTCAGATTGGTCTTCCCGGGATGTTTTCCGGATTGCAAAAGCTCAATGTCCGAAGCCAGATATTGGCCCGGCTGTATGGTTTCGGTTTCTCCGAGAATCAGGTTGCCGTTGATCAGCTTGTATAAGGCGGCTTCCTGTCCCGGATTCTCACCGTATCTTAATCCCTTTCTGATATTATCGATGGTCCAGACCACTTTTTCGTAAAAAAGCGTCTGTCTTTTATCTTTGTCTACAAAACTGATCTCCATTTCAGGAGGAAAGTGGTCATCCATTATGGTTTTGTACATTTTTTTCAGATCTTCGGCCATTATTATCTCCTCGGTCAGCACTTTTCAGGTTAGAGGTTAGGATAACATCCCTTTACATTCTCAAAGGAGGTGGAACGCAAAAAGTCGGCAATGGTACGATCGTAAACCGCTGTATGATCAAATGCCTTTTGTGCCAGAAGGAAACGAAGCTCAAGGGATGTCATGCCATTGCCGGCTTTCATCTTGTCAATAATCATTTCATAGTCGGAAGGATCGACAACCGGCGCAACCCTTAAAAAATTTTTGGCCGCGGCTCTTATCATGCACGGTCCGCCGATATCGATATTTCCCCGTGCCTCTTCAGGAGTAACTCCCTCTTTTGATATGGTCTCCTTAAAAGGATAAAGGTTGACGACCACCATATCGATGGGCACCGCATCCGTCCGTTTCAGGTCCTCTTTGTGAGAGTCATTGTATGTCTCGGTAAGAAGTCCGAGATATATCTTAAAATCCAGAGTCTTTACAAGCCCGCCCTGGGTTTCCGGCTGACCGGTATAATCTGAAACCTGGACCAGGCGGGACTCAGCGTCTTTACCCAGTATCTTCTTGATTTTTCCGTAAGTACCGCCTGTGGAAAAGATTTTTATTTCCGGATTTATTTCAACCAGCCGGGGGATAAACGTGTCCAGTCCATTTTTATCTGAAACACTTACGAGTATATGTTTCACCTTTACAAGGTCATCAATTTTGTCAACGATATTAATGCTCATAGATTTCTATTTATCGAAGGTTATGTGTCGGCTTTTGGCCTTTTGCCGAACACCTGAACCTCGGATAAACTACCTCCTTTGTGTTGTTAGGTCATTTGCGTGAGAATAAACGGAGTCTCTTCAATCGTTCAAAAAGATTAAATTTTACAAGATTAATTATAGTCAAACAAATTAGAAGTTTAGCATTAATGAGAAATGCGTTGTGCCCGCAAAGGAGGGCATCGGGTTCCATAGCTTTTTCGGCCTTGAATCTTAGTATTGAAAAAGCAAATGAGCTTGCTTGACTTCAATATGTTTATAATCAGAGCAGAAAATTTTCAAGAAATGTTTTTCTGACAAACAAAGAGAACCTTATTCTGAAAATCAAAGGCTATGAATCTCAGCAGGGCAAGGAAAAGTATGAAGCTGCCAAACGATGGTGTGAAGCGGTAACGACATGGGGAGAAATGGGCGTGTGGAGATTTGCAGTCTGCAAAGACCCGAATAAGCTGAAGAATCTTTTAGATTGACCGCAAGCAAAGTCCGAACAACAAATAAAAAAGGGGTTGCTGAAGTCGCTAACCCCTTGTAATCTTTTGGTGGAGCTGAGGGGGATCGAACCCCTGACCTCATGACTGCCAGTCATGCGCTCTCCCATCTGAGCTACAGCCCCGTTAAGAAATATTCTTATAAACAAACCCTGCTGTTTATGTCAATAGATATTTTGGGTTTGCTTG
>JAUUWG010000064.1 GCA_030589165.1 Desulfobacterales bacterium | reverse complement strand
GTTACCATACCGCATAAGGTCGCCGTTAAAGCGTTTCTTGATGAACTGGACGAAAACGCTTTAAAAATCGGAGCGGTTAATACGATTTTAAATAAAGAGGGCAGACTTTTCGGTTACAATACGGATTGTATGGGCGCCATAGCTGCCTTGTCTCAAAAGACAACCATCAGGGGCAAGGACGTTGTTATTATCGGCGCCGGAGGAGCTGCACGGGCAATCGGCTTCGGCATAATATCCGAAGGCGGAAACCTGACTGTTTTAAACCGTTCAACAGATAAGGGAGAGCAGTTGGCAAAGGACCTTGGAGCGGAATTTTGTCCGCTTTCTGAATTTAGCAGGGCGAAATGCCAAATTTTAATCAACACGACTTCCGTGGGAATGACACCTCATGTTGAAGCCATGCCGGTACAAAAAGCAGACCTTGAAAAAGAGATGGTTGTGATGGATATTGTTTATAACCCCTTAAAAACGACCCTTTTAAAAGAGTCCGAAGATATCGGCTGCATCACTGTTGACGGTGTTTCGATGTTTGTCTGCCAGGGCGCTGCCCAGTTTGAATTATGGACCGGGGAAAAAGCACCTGTTAATGTAATGCGAGAGGTTGTCATTAATACCCTATTAAAAAAAGTGTGAAGTGACTAAAGTGATCTAAAGTGATCTAAAGTGCCTAAAGTTGAGGAATTCTGTCAATTTTATACAAAAAGACGGAGCGAAGCGACTCCTTAACTTTAGCTCACTTTTTCTGAAAAAAGTCTTAGTGGAAAATTATCATATGATTGAGATAAGGCCTCAAAAAATAAAAAAAAGTGAAGTAACGGTACCCGGTTCAAAGAGCTATACCCACAGGATTCTCATTGCCGCAGCCCTGTCCGATGGAACATGCACCATACAAAACTGCCTGAAAAGCGAAGATACTCTCCTTACCATGGGCGCTTTAAAACAGATGGGTATACGGATGGATGAACACAACGACAAGATAGTGATTCACGGGACAAATGGGGTTCTCAAACCCTGCGACGATCCTGTCTATCTTGGAAATTCAGGGACATCCATGCGCCTTTTAACCGGCGTGGCCGCTCTCGGACACGGAACGTATCTTCTTACGGGAACCGAGCGGATGCTTGAGCGACCGATCCAGGATCTTTTAGACGGTTTGAATCAAATCGGCGTATCTGCCCGTTCCGTAAAAAATAACGGATGTCCGCCGGTTGAAATCAAGGGGCAAAAAATAAAAGCCAAACACGTATCTCTTAAGTGTAACATCAGCAGCCAGTATCTCTCATCACTTCTTTTAATCGCTCCGTACACTGAAAACGGCCTTGAAATAACCGTTTCTCAGGGTCCGGTTTCCAAACCCTATGTGGATATGACCGTTGATATCATGGAAAGGCTTGGAATCAAGCTCACACGTGACGGATACAAAAGCTTCCAGGTCCCGGGGAATCAAACCTACCGGTCAGGATCATATACTGTAGAACCGGACTGCTCCCAGGCCGGTTATTTTTGGGCTGCCGCCGCCATAACCGGTTCAGAGGTCAAGGTTAAGGGAATCACCGGAGATTCACATCAGGGAGATGTCCGTTTTACTCAAGTTCTTGAAGCAATGGGGTGCAAGATATTTTATGAGAATGACGGTATCGCCGTTTCCGGCGGAGAGCTTTCAGCCATTGAAATCGACATGTCCGACATGCCGGACCTGGTTCCGACCCTGGCTGTTGTGGCGGCATTTGCCAAAGGGACCACCATCATAAAAAACGTGGCACATTTAAAGGCAAAAGAGAGCGACCGGTTGAGCGCCGTGGCCAATGAACTTGTAAAATTGGGCATAGAGGTGAAACAAACCGATACCGGATTGATTATCAACGGGCGTCCGCCCAAAGCTGAAGCGAGAGGAAGAGAGGCGGCAAAAATCGAAATAGAGACCTACAATGATCATCGAATAGCCATGAGTTTTGCGGTTGCCGGGCTTGTTGTGCCCGGAATTGTCATCCGGGACGAAAAATGTGTTGAAAAATCATTCCCGGAGTTTTGGAATGTCTTTCAAGGACTTTACACCTAACCCGGATAAACCGAAACCACGATTATTTGCCACAAAGTCACGAAGGCACAAAGTATTTTTTTAGATTATATTCTTCGTGTCTTTGTGCCTTGGTGGCGGAAAGATTTTTTTGCCATAAAATATACACGAAGATTAAGATACAAATGAATATATTTTTGATCGGATACCGATGCACGGGGAAAACGACCGTCGGGACGTCTCTTGCCAGAATGCTCGGATGGCCTTTTATCGATGCGGATGTGGAATTGGTCAAGGAACATGAAATGACCGTTTCACAAATTGTATCCACACAGGGATGGGACGCATTCCGCGAAAAGGAAACGGCCGTCATCAAAAAATTGAGCGGCCTTGATAAACATGTGATAGCCACCGGCGGCGGCGCGGTCCTCAACAATGAGAACATTAAAAATATGAAGAAAAACGGTGTGGTTGTCTGGCTGAGGGCAACACCCGAAATTATCAGGTCACGCATGGCAAAGGATGAAAAAACAAAAGACCTCCGCCCTTCCCTGACTTCAAAAGGATTGCACAACGAGATTGAAGCGACGCTTTTAAGCCGAAAACCTTTTTATGAAAATGCAATGGATTTTTGTGTCGATACCGATGACCTTTGCGTTGAAGATATCTGCAGTGCGGTTATCAACAATATTAGGAAAAGTGTGAAGTGAGCTAAAGTGCCTAAAGTTGAGGAATTCTATCAATTTTATATATAAAAAGACGGAGCGAAGCGACTCATTAACTTTAGCTCACTTTCAATTAACACCATAAAGGGAACCGATATGCCTGGCAATACCTTTGGAACATTATTTAAAATAAGCACATGGGGCGAATCTCACGGCAAAGGTGTGGGTGTCGTTATTGACGGATGCCCTCCCATGATACCCCTTGATGAAACGGTTGTTCAATCGATGCTGGACCGCAGACGGCCGGGCATTTCGCCGGCAAGCACCAGCCGGAAAGAACCGGATAAGGCAATTATTATGTCGGGCGTTTTTGACGGAATGACAACGGGCACGCCTATAATGATCATGATCTACAACAAGGATGCGGATTCAAAGGCTTATAAGCCGTATGCCGATCTTTTCCGTCCGGGTCACGGTGATATGACCTACATGGCCAAATATGGAATCAGGGACTGGCGCGGTGGTGGGCGGTCGTCCGCGCGGGAGACCGTTGCACGGGTAGCGGCTGGTGCTGTTGCCAAGGCGCTTTTAAAAAAAGAAGATATCAAAATTTGGGCCTATACGATTGAATTAGGAGGTATAAAAGCAAAAACACAGGACCTGACCGCCATTACGGAAAATATATTTTATTGGCCTGATATGGATGCCGCCAAACAGATGGAAAAGCGGATTGTTGATATTAAAAAAAAAGGAGATTCATTAGGGGGAATTGTCGAAATTTTGGCCCAAAACGTTCCGCCGGGGCTGGGAGATCCTGTATTTGACAAACTAGATGCGGATTTGGCAAAAGGGCTGATGAGTATCGGAGCAGTCAAGGGCATTGAAATCGGCGCCGGTTTTAAAGCCGCCTCAATGACAGGTTCTGAAAACAACGATTCCATAACGCCGGATGGTTTTTCTTCAAACAATGCCGGCGGCATTCTCGCAGGAATCTCCAACGGGAACAATATTGTTGCACGCGTGGCTGTAAAACCTATACCTTCCATTGCAATTGAGCAAAAAACCATCGACAGGTTCGGAAACCCAAAAACGATTTCAACAAAAGGACGTCATGATATTTCTGCCATACCCCGTATCAATGTGGTATGCGAGGCTATGGTCAGCCTTGTCCTTGCCGATCACCTGTTAAGACAAAAGGCGATATCATGAACAAATATACTATCGGTATTATCGGCGGAACTGGGAGCATGGGCCGCTGGTTTGAACGTTTTTTCTCACAATCCGGGCACAAGGTCTTGATTTCAAGTCGAAAAACCAAGCTGACTCCCAATGAACTTGTGAAAAAATGCGACATTGTTATCCTGAGCACCCCCATTGATATCACCGTACGAATGGCCCAAGAAATAGGCCCGCTTTTAAGCAAGGACCAACTCTTTACGGATTTCTGCTCCCTGAAAGAAGATGTTGTGAAAACCATGCTCAATTCAAGCAATTGTCATGTGATCGGCATGCATCCCATGTTCGGGCCGTTTACCGATTCCATTAAAGGGCAGAATATCATTTTATGTCCCGGCAGGGGGACCGACTGGATTGATTGGCTTGAAGGTGAATTTAAACAAAGAGGCGGCGTTGTCACCCGCATGGATCCGGCTACCCACGATAAAAATATGGCTGTATTCCAAGGCCTTACCCATCTTTTAAGTATCACCATGGGCCGAACCCTTCAAAAAATGAATATGCCGCCTGCCAAGGTCAAAGAATATTCCACACCAGTTTTCAAAGTGAATATCGATCTTATCGGCCGTCTTTTTGCCCAAGACCTTGGACTTTACTCAAACCTGGTTGGCGGCAACAAATATGTCAAAGAAACGATTGAAACTTTTTTAGCTGCATTAAAGGAAGGGGAAGAATGCCTTTTATCCGGAAATAAGGAGAAAGGCATAGGCTTTCTGGAAAATATCCGTGACTTTCTCGGCGACTTCTGTCAGACCGGCATGGAAGAGAGCAATGAAATCCTGAATACACTATTAAAAAAGAGTTTGAAGTGACTAAAGTGATCTAAAGTGCCTAAAGTTGAGGTATTCTATCAATTTTATATATAAAAGACGGAGCGAAGCGACTCCTTAACTTTAGCTCACTTCAAACTTTAGCTCATTTTAGCTCACTTTTTTTAAATAAAACGCTTTTATCTTGTCAACGATATATTCCTGCTGACGATCTGAAAGTTCCGGGTATATGGGAAGGGCAAGGGTATGTTTAGCTGCGTTTTCAGCTACGGGGCAGTCCCCTTCTTTATAATTCAGATACGAAAAGCATTCCTGGAGATGGAGGGGAACCGGATAGTACACATCATGACCAATGCCCGCATCACTGATAAACCGGCAAAGTTCATCTCTTCTCTCCGGAACGCTTATCACAAACTGATTGTAGATGTGGCGATTTTCCTTTTCAACCGGAAGCTTAACAGCCGTATCCAGGCCCGCGTCCTTAAAAAGCTCTCTGTATTTACGGGCGTTTTCCTGACGCGCTTTGGTCCAGTTGTCAAGGTGCTTCAATTTTACGGAAACAATGGCTGCCTGAAGTGCATCCAACCTGAAATTGCCCCCTACCATCTTGTGATAATACTTGGGATGTGATCCGTGGTTCCTTAGTTTATAAAGCTTTTCATACCTGTCATCCGAATCTGTGGTCACTACCCCCCCATCTCCAAAAGCGCCCAGATTTTTGGAGGGAAAAAAGGAGAAACAGCCGAAATCTCCCATTGATCCGGCACGTCTTGACTTGTACTCAGCTCCGATGGCCTGTGCCGCATCCTCAATGATAACAAGATCGTACTTTCGAGCTGTTTCAATGATAGGGTCCATGTCGGCACACTGGCCATAAAGATGGACCGGGATGATTCCTTTGAGTTTTGACAGCTCTTCATCCGTCATTGAACCTATCTTTTTTTCAATTTCTGCAGGAGAAATGTTGTAAGTATCCGGATCGATATCGACAAAAACCGGCAAGGCCCCTGTGCGAACGATGGAACCGGCTGTTGCAAAAAAAGTGTAGGGTGTTGTGAGAACAAGGTCCTTTGCCCCGATATCGGCTACCATCAATGATATTAAAAGTGCGTCCGTACCTGACGAAACACCCAGGGCATGCTTCGAAAAGCAATATCCGGCAATATCCTTTTCAAGATTCTCAACATGCGGGCCAAGGATAAAATACTGGCTCTCAAAAATTTCATTCGTAACGCGCAGTATCTCTTCCTTAATCGTTTTATACTGACCTTTAAGATCCAACAGTGGGATTTTCATAGTGTAACTACCTCACCCGGATAAACCGGAAAAGTGAGCTAAAGTTAATGAGTCGCTTCGCTCCGTCTTTTATATATAAAATAGATAGAATACATCAACTTTAGGCACTTTAGATCACTTTAGTCACTTCACACTTGTTTAATTTTTTTTCTGCTCTTTTTTTTGAAACCATTGTTTTTTTGGAGCGATGGAGGCCGCAGTGCAAATCGTATTCACAGCTTCATAGCCGAGGACGCCGTTAACTTCCCGAATCAGCGTTGAATCCGCCTTTAATTTAATGGCATCCGGAAGAGCGATTATGGTTTCGGAGACTTCAGGAATCAACAGATGAATAAAAGCGGGACACGAACCCGGATACCTTTTCAAAACATCTTTCAACTCGATAAACACCTCTTTTTGGATCCGACTTACATCCATATTTATATGCATGCTTGCGGTCCATGTCTCTTCAGCTTTTTCCATGGGGATGACACTTTCAGCCAGTATCTTTACCGCGTTTTCCTCTTTTTTCAGTTCTCCCTGAACAAGGATGGGGCTGTCATCTACAAGTAAATCCTCAACTTCTTTATAAACCGAAGAAAAAATCACGACTTCGACCGAAGCCTGCATATCTTCAATGGTAACAAAAGCCATGGGGTCGCCTTTTTTCGTCCTTATGGCTTTGATACTTTTAACAGTTCCTCCGATCCGAACAGCACTGCCGTCTTTTGCCTCATTTATCGAGACGGCATTTACATTGGTAAATTTTTTAAGCAATTCTTCATACCTGTTCAAAGGATGACCGGTGATATAAAAACCCAGGGCTTCTTTTTCAAAGGCTAAAAGTTGTTTTTGATCCCATTCGTCTATCTCGGGCATGGGAGGGAGGTCTATCATCTGTTTATTCTCCCCCATATCAAAGAGTCCCATCTGAGGGTCTGCTTTCTCTTTTTGAACCCGTTGGCCGTGATCCAGTGCGTCTTCAAGGGATGCGGTCATTCGGGAGCGGAATTCTCCCGTTGAGTCAAAGGCTCCACATTTTATAAGGCTTTCGATAACCCTTTTGTTTACTTTCCTGAGATCTACACGTTCACAGAATTCAAATAAAGAGGAGAATTTACTTTTTTTTCTCACTTCGATGATCGACTCGATAGCGCCTTCCCCAACATTTTTAACGGCAACAAGACCGAATCTGATTTTTGAATCGTCTACGGTAAACCCTTTGTCGCTTTCATTGATATCAGGGGGGAGTATGGGTATACCATGACTGCGGCATTCAGCAATATATTTTACAACGCCGTCGGCCGAATGCATTTCACTGGTAAGCAGCGCGGCCATGAACTCTACGGAAAAATGGGCCTTAAGATAAGCGGTTTGATAAGCAATAAGCGCATAGGCTGCACTATGGGATTTGTTAAATCCATACCCCCCGAATTTTTCCATCAAATCAAATATGCTTTTGGCTTTGTCTGATGGAATATTATTCTCCAGGGTGCCTTTCATAAAAAGTTCCCGGTGTTCGGCCATAATTGCAGGAATCTTTTTTCCCATTGCCTTGCGCAGACCATCTGCTTCCGCCATGCTGTAATTGGCAAGGGTTCCGGCAATCTGCATGACCTGCTCCTGATAAAGAATAACCCCGTATGTCTCTTTTAATATGGGTTCCAGCTCGGGAAGAAGATATTCAACAGATTCTCTGCCGTGCTTTCTTTCCACATAATCATCGACCATGCCGCTATCCAGAGGGCCTGGCCGGTATAAGGCGACAAGGGCTGTAACATCATCAAAACATGCCGGTTTTAAACGGCAAAGCAGCTCTTTCATACCGGAACTTTCAAGTTGAAACACACCGGTTGTATCGCCTGCGCAAAGCAGGCTGTAGGTATCAGGATCTTCAAAATCAAGATCTAAAAGATCGGGAGGCGTATTGTTTTGCCTTGCAATAAGCCCAAGTGTGTTTTTAATAACAGTCAGGTTGCGAAGACCCAGAAAGTCAAATTTTACAAGCCCTATACGCTCCACATACGTCATATCGAACTGGGTCACAACCTCGCCGTTTTTACCTTTATACAGGGGCAAATATTCCACCAGAGGCTTGTCGGAAATAACAACGCCTGCCGCATGGGTTGATGCATGCCGGGGGAGTCCTTCAAGAACACGGCAAACCTTTATCAATTTAGCAATTTCAGGTTTTGTTTTTGCAAGTTCCGTAATCTTCGGCTCCTGCTTCAGCGCATCATCAAACCCCTTGTTCGGCTCAGGAACCATCTTGGCAATGATATCCACTTCACGCAAGGGAATATCAAGCGCACGCCCCACATCACGAATGACGGCCCTCGGTTTGAGCTTTCCAAAGGTAATAATCTGCGAAACATAATCCTTGCCGTATTTTTCCGTCACATATTTAAAAACTTTCTCCCTGCCGTTGATACAAAAATCCACATCAATATCAGGCATGCTCATACGGGCGGGATTTAAAAACCGTTCAAAGATCAAGCCGTGCTTTATGGGATCAAGGTCCGTAATTCCCATGGAATAGGCTACGATGCTCCCGGCGGCTGATCCTCTTCCCGGTCCTACCGGGATATGGTTCTCCTTAGAATAGCGTATAAAATCGGCAACAATCAGAAAATACCCAGGGAAGCCCATATCCTTTATGACGGAAATCTCATATTCAAGCCGATCATGATAAACCTTTTCATCAATATCCGGGGTTTTTGCCTTTATCGCCTGTAATCTTTGATCATACCCTTTTCGGACCTCCTGCTCAAAAATATCATCGACGGTTAGATCGGAAGCGGCATCAAATTTAGGGAAATGATACGTTTTGAAATCAAATTCAACATTGCATCGTTTTGCAATATCGACCGTGTTCTCAATCGCTCCCGGACAGTCCGCAAAAACGGCGTGCATCTCTTCCGGTGATTTAAAATAGAGTTGGTCGGTTTTGAACTTGAAACGTTTTGGATCATGAACGGTCGATCCGGTTTGGATACACAAAAGAACATCATGAGCGGCAATGTCATCTTTATCAAGATAATGACAGTCATTGGTGGCGACAAGAGGAATTGAAAGCCTTTGACTCATATCCAAAAGGGCCTGATTCACTTTTTCCTGCTCAGTCAAACCGTTGCTTTGAACCTCGAGAAAAAAATTATCCTCCCCAAAGGTATCCACGTAAAAACGTGCCGCTTCATCAGCTTCCTTTATTTTCCCTGTGGTAATAAGTCTGGGAATTTCACCGTGAAGACATGCTGAAAGGGCAATAAGCCCCTTGCTGTGTTCTTTCAGGATGTTTTTGTCGATACGGGGTTTGTAATAAAAACCTTTGAGCTGGGCAATGGCGGCAAGCTTGCACAGATTCGCGTATCCCTCCCGGTTTTTGGCCAGAAGGACCAGATGACAAAGTCCTTTGTTGTCAATCGGGGTTTTATCGGCAAGGGTCCTGGGCGCAACATAAGCTTCACAGCCGATGATCGGCTTTATATCGGCCTTTTGGGCCTTTTCATAAAACTCTATAACCCCGAACATGGTGCCATGATCCGTAATGGCAACAGAATCCATACCGAATTCAGCGGTACGTTTTAAAAGGGCATCCAACCTTATGGCGCCATCCAGAAGGCTATATTGGGTATGAACATGCAGATGAACAAAATCAGGGAGGGGGTTTGCCATTTTTTAATCCAGTCGATAGTTGGGGGCTTCTTCGGTAATAATGACGTCATGGACATGACTTTCACGCAATCCGGCCGCGCTGATCTTCACAAAACGGGCCTTCTCTCTGAGTTCTTCGATGGTTCGGCTCCCCACATATCCCATACCGGCCTTTAATCCGCCAAGGAGTTGTAAAATATTTGCAGAGATAGTACCTTTATATGGAACGCGTCCGACGATGCCTTCGGGAACCAGCTTTTTATCATCAATATCCTCAGTCTGGTAGTATCTGTCCCGGCTTCCTTTTTTCATGGCTTCAACGGAACCCATCCCTCTATAGAGTTTATAACTGCGACCCTGGTAAAAAATTGTTTCGCCGGGGCTCTCTTCCGTTCCCGCAAACAGTCCCCCGATCATCACCGCATGGGCACCTGCACCAATGGCTTTGGTAATATCGCCGGAAAATTTGATACCACCGTCGGCAATTAAGGGAACACCGGTTTTGTTGGATATCGATCTGCAGTTCATTATCGCGGTTAACTGGGGCACGCCTACACCCGCCACAATTCGGGTAGTGCAGATAGATCCGGGGCCGATACCGATCTTTACGGCGTCAACACCGGCATTGACAAGTTCTTCAGCACCTTTGGCAGTGGCAACATTACCGGCAATAAGTTCGATGTTCTCAAATGTACCCTTTAATTTTTTTACGGCATTAATGACATTACTTGAATGCCCGTGAGAAGTGTCGATCAGAATAACATCAGCATCAGCTCTTAAAAGCGCCTCGGTCCGCTCTTCCATATCCGGCCCGACGCCAATGGCGGCACCGACCCTGAGTCTGCCCATCTTGTCCTTGCAGGCATTGGGATATTTTCTTATTTTTTCAATATCCTTAATGGTTATCATACCGGTCAACCGCCCGTTTTTATCGACCACAAGAAGTTTTTCAATCCTGTGCTGATGCAGTAATTTTTTGGACTCTTCCAAAGAAATCCCTTCGGAAACGGTTATCAGATTCTGTGTGGTCATGACCTCGGAAACCTTTTTGCTGAAATCGGTTTCAAATCTAAGGTCCCTGTTGGTCACGATACCCACCAATTGATCCTTTTTTACAACAGGAACCCCTGAAATACGGTACTCTTCCATCAGTTTCATTACATCACCGATCAACGAATCCGGACTAATCGTAACAGGATCAATAATCATACCGCTTTCGGATTTTTTTACCTTGTCAACCTCCAGGGCCTGGCTTTTGATACTCATGTTGCGGTGTATAAAACCTATCCCGCCTTCACGTGCCATACTTATGGATGTACGTGCCTCGGTTACGGTATCCATTGCAGCACTTACCATGGGAATGTTCAGTGTAAGATTTTTTGTCAATCGAGTACTGACATTGGCATCTTTTGGCAATACATCCGAATAGTTTGGGATTAATAAAACATCATCAAAAGAAAAAGCCTCTTCAGGCGGTATTTTTACCATAGAATCCCTCCAAAAAAAGATCTTGTTAATTTTCGAGCCTTAAAAACAGACCTCTTGTGTATGAAACCGGGTGATCTTTTATAATATTTGCCTTTAGGCCGTAAAAGCCAAGGATTTATCCTTGGGATATAAGACCCGCTTTAGCAGTTTCTGTTGTGAAATTGAAAATTATCCCTTTTCCGAACTTTACGAGTTCGAGTTTTCGGGGTGTTTTAGTTTTTTGACAAATACTCTCAAGTTTTGTCCTCCTGTCGGAGTTGGTCCACATCGACAATGTTAAGAATCTTTTTAAAGGGTTGACTTGGCCTA
>JAUUWG010000145.1 GCA_030589165.1 Desulfobacterales bacterium | reverse complement strand
ACAGAGCCCTGATAGTTCCCTCAACTTGTGGAGCATTGAGGCTATCCTGTATATATTCTTAACGTAGTTCTCCTCAAAGAACTTAGGCTAATCAACCGCGGGCTTTTACAAGCCCACCCGCTTCAGCGGTGGGTAGTTGACATTCAAGATATTTTATTAAATAATCTAACTATATAATGTTAAAAGGGATTATGTCAACCCGCTTTTGTATTAGATTCCTTGTAGATGATTTTATAATTCAAGTTTTGGTTTTAGGCGCTTCTTTGTATAAACTCACTACTTACTTAATGCCCTTATCGTCAAATCGTCTTTAAAATAAATCTACAGCAAAAACCAGAACTAGTAAATAACTTTCATTATTTTGATATAATAAAATGAAAAACATTCGTAACTTCAGCATTATTGCACATATAGATCATGGCAAATCAACCCTTTCCGATCGTCTTATCCAGGCTACCGGCGTTATCTCCGATCGTGATTTTAAGGATCAGATTCTAGATACGATGGATATAGAGCGGGAAAGGGGGATTACCATAAAAAGCCAGACCATTTGTCTTCCCTACACTGCAAAAGATGGTCAAACCTATTTTTTAAACCTCATAGATACCCCCGGACACGTTGATTTTTCATATGAGGTTTCACGCGCCCTTGCCTCCTGTGAAGGCGCTTTTCTTCTCATAGATGCCAGTCAGGGAGTGGAGGCACAGACCCTGGCCAACCTTTATCTTGCCATGGAACATGATCTTGAGATTATCCCGGTGATAAACAAGATAGATTTGCCGTCGGCGGATATTGAATGGGTCAAGCAGCAGATCGAAGAGGATCTCGGGCTTGATCCGGAGACTGCCATACTCACGTCTGCAAAAGAGGGGATAGGAATTGAGGACGTCCTTGAGAGCGCTGTTAAAGACCTGCCTCCCCCTTCAGGGGATGTTGATGCACCGCTCAGAGCGTTGATTTTTGATTCTCATTATGACCCTTATCGTGGCACTGTCGTCCATTTTCGTGTTTTTGACGGAAGGATCAGGGCGGGTGACAATATCCGTTTCATGTCCAATAATGCTGTTTACAAAGTCGAAGAAGTCGGAATCTTTCAGATGATCCGGATCCCCAAAAAGGAACTCGCAGCCGGGGAGGTGGGGTATATGATTGCCGGTATAAAGACCGTAAGCGATACCCAGTGCGGTGATACGATAACCTTGAAAGAACGGCCCTGCAACCAGACCATGTCCGGTTTCAAGGAGGCGAAACCGGTAGTTTTTTCGTCTATCTACCCTGTTGCTTCGGATGAATATGGTGAGTTGACGATTGCACTTGAGAAACTCAAGTTAAACGATGCATCATTGATTTATGAAAAGGATTCTTCAGCGGCTCTTGGTTTTGGTTTTCGTTGCGGATTTTTAGGCCTGCTTCATCTTGAGGTGGTTCAGGAAAGGCTTGAGCGGGAATATAATCTTTCCCTGATAATTACGGCCCCCTCCGTGCGGTATGAGATAATCATGCATGACGGTGAATCCGTCATTATTGACAATCCGGTATTATATCCTGATCCTGCTACCATTGAATGCACAAAAGAGCCGTTTATCCGTGCCTCAATAATAATCCCTGACCGCTACATGGGTGCGGTTATGAAGCTCTGCCTGGATCGCCGCGGAATTAATTCTAATTATCAGTATCTTACCAATAATCGTCTGGAGATGATTTTTGAACTTCCACTTGCAGAAGTTGTTTATGATTTTTATGACAAACTCAAGAGTATTACCCAGGGTTATGGTTCATTCGACTACGAGCTATTGGATTACAGGGAGACTGATCTTGTAAAGCTGGATATCCTTATAAACGGGGACGGTGTGGATGCGCTTTCTCAGTTGGTTCACAGGGACAGAGCGGTTGAACGGGCCAGGCTTGCTTGTGAAAGGCTCCGCGAAGATATTCCGAGACAGATGTTTAAGATAGCCATCCAAGGGGCCGTCGGTGCAAAAATCATTGCTCGGGAAACCATATCGGCATATCGAAAGGATGTTACGGCAAAGTGCTATGGAGGTGATATATCAAGAAAACGTAAGCTCCTTGAAAAACAGAAAAAAGGAAAAAAACGGATGAAGATGGTAGGGCAGGTAATGATTCCTCAATCCGCATTTCTTTCCGTTTTAAAGGCCAAGGATTGATGGCGCCGTAAAAAGCGCTTTCTTACACACTGACGCTGTCCTCCTAAACGGGCCGTAGTCCCTATGACATAATTATAGAGGCTGACAGCGCTTCTCTTAAGTCTTCATAGATTTTTATCTTTTCAACAACCTCTGCAGCGGCATGGGTGGCCAACTTAAGGACCCTGGTAAGGTCAAAGTCTTCAGGATCAACCAGAATAAGCTGGTTTATACCCATGTTGCGCATGGCACGGGCGGCGGCCCCGATATTTTCAGGGAATCGGGGCTGCTTGAGTACGATGGAAATGTTGTCGCGGATAATGTTTTCGTGCATCAGCCGACGATTTCAAGATTGTTGAAGAAATAAGCGATTTCAAAAGCTGCGGTTTCCGGCGAGTCGGAACCGTGAACCACATTTTTCTCGATGTCCGTGGCAAAATCCTTCCGGATGGTACCTTCTGCGGCTTCCTTGTAATTGGTTGCCCCCATGAGTTCACGGTACTTTTGAATTACATTTTCACCCTCAAGAACCATTACAACCACAGGGCCGGATGTCATGAATTCCGTCAAACTGCCGAAAAAAGGGCGCTCTTTATGCACTGCATAAAAACCTTCCGTCTGGGCCTTTGTCAAATGGAGCATCTTCATGGCAATGATTTTGATGCTGTTTTCTTCAAGGCGCCTTATCACTTCACCAATAATGTTGTGGCTGACGCCGTCCGGCTTTATAATTGATAATGTTTTTTCCATAATAAGCTTATCCTTTCAGTATATTTTTGATGCACGGTGCAATACCAGAAGCCGTTGTTCAAGTCAACTGTTGTCATTGGTTCTCATTATCGGTTCTACAAAAGTTTTTTTCTGGATAAACATAATTCCGAAATTTTGAATGATGCAACGAGTAGTATGGATTTTATGTGTGGTTTGCCGGGAAAAAATTAACTGGGGAGGTAATATGGAAAAAGAGTATTTTGACAGAATAGAAGTCATGGAGGGGGATATTACAAAACTTAAAGTTGATGCCATCGTTAATGCAGCAAACAATTCTCTTCTTGGCGGAGGCGGGGTAGACGGTGCAATCCACCGGGCCGCAGGGCCGGAACTTTTGGCCGAATGCCGGAAGATCGGGGGATGTCCAACAGGTCAGGCAAGGATAACAAAAGGTTATAACCTTTCAGCAAAATGGATAATCCATACGGTCGGTCCTGTCTACAGTGGAAAACCGGATGATGCAAGACTTTTATCGCTGTGCTACCAAAACAGCCTTGAGCTTGCCGTTGACAATAAAATCGGCTCTATCGCTTTCCCCGCCATAAGCTGCGGTGTTTATGGCTATCCGATAAATAAGGCGTGTAAAATCGCCGTTGATACAACGTGTAATTTCTTAAAGCAGGACCGGTTTATCAACAAGGTTATATTTATCCTTTTTTCATCTGAAAACTATAATGCCTATCAGGATTATATTAAGAGCCTGTTTAAAAACTGACGAATCGGCTGCAAAAGCGTGAGGGCGATGAAAGGTTAATCTGGTATAGATTATATTTATGCGTCTTATTTTTATTATTGACAAATTAGATAGAATGAATAATTTTGACTTTACCCGTAACCCTATCAGTCAGCTACCCAAAGCTAAAGCTTTTGGGCTTGTAAAAGCCCGGCTGATTAGACTCAGCCAATCCATTTGTTCAATTGGGTTGGCTACGTTAAGAATATATACAGGATAGCCTCAATGCTCCACAAGTTGAGGGAACTATCAGGGCTCTGTAAACATGGCTGACGGGTAGGCCAAGTCAACCCTTTAAAAAGATTCTTAACATTGTCGATG
>JAUUWG010000214.1 GCA_030589165.1 Desulfobacterales bacterium | reverse complement strand
CTACCTTTGATGAGCTTGTGGAAACCTTTCAACAGGCAAAGGATGACCCTATGTTTTGGAAGGAATATGTTGATATCATGTCAACCTATTCCTGCAGGCCCACACCCGTGACCTTTGCTGAAAATCTTACCCGGCATTTCGGAGGTGCGCGCATTTATGTTAAAAGAGAGGATCTTAACCACACCGGAGCCCACAAGGCCAACAATGTTATGGGTCAGGGGCTTTTGGTAAAACGAATGGGAAAGTCCCGGGTTATTGCAGAGACCGGCGCCGGCCAGCACGGGGTGGCTACCGCCACCATGGCTGCAAAGTTTGGATTCAAATGTACCATCTATATGGGCGAAGTGGATGTCCGGCGGCAGCGCCCCAATGTTTTCTGGATGGAGCGACTGGGGGCTGACGTTGTCACCGTGCGGGAAGGGACCCGGATCTTAAAGGATGCCATTAATGAGGCATTTCGTGATTGGGTAACGAATATGGATACCACACATTATGTGCTGGGAACCGCGTGCGGCCCGCATCCTTTCCCGGAAATGGTCTCTTTTTTTCAATCGATCATCGGAAAAGAGGCCCGCAAGCAGATTCTGGAAAAAGAGGGTAGGCTGCCAGATAGAATTTATGCGTGTGTGGGAGGGGGGTCAAATGCACTGGGAATATTCAAAGCTTTTCTGGATGATCCTGTTGAACTTGTAGGGGTTGAAGCCGGAGGAAAAGGGTTGGCCACCGGCAAGCACGCTTCACGCCTATCTTCTAAAGATGCAAGCATAGGTGTGGCCCAGGGGTATAAGACATATTTTTTGCAGGACAATGACGGCCAGATGAAAGAGACTCACAGTGTTGCGGCCGGCCTGGATTACGTAGGTGTTTCACCGATCCTGGCGCAATATGCAGAAAACGGGCGCATTCGATTCGAGGCTGCAACGGACAGGGAGGTAGTAGATGCACTTTCGCTGACGATTAAAAAAGAGGGTTTGATCCCGGCCTTGGAGTCGGCCCATGCCTTTGCGCAGGTCTTTAAGGAGGCGCCGGCCATGTCTAAAGAGGATATTATCCTGATCAATCAATCCGGCAGAGGAGACAAGGATATTTTTACCGTTGCCGATGCATTTGCCGATCCAAAGTGGCAGGAATTTATTAAGGAGAAAGCGCAAGAATATCATGCTTGAATCGTATCTGAAAAACAGACTCAAAGAAAAAGAGATCCTGTTAATGACACATATCGTTCTTGGATACCCCACATTTGAGGATACTTTCACAATCATAGAATCGATGGTCAAAGCAGGTGTCGATCTCATGGAACTGCAAATCCCTTTTTCCGAACCCATTGCAGACGGCCCGGTAATTCTGCATGCCAATCAAAAGTCTCTTTCAAGGGAGACAACCGTGCAAAAATGCATGGATTTTGCCCAAAAGGTTGCCGGAACTTTTTATATCCCATTCCTTTTTATGAGTTACTACAACATTCTTTTTAAATACGGGGTTGACAGGTTTGCTGCAGCAATGGCCCAAAGCGGTCTTAAGGGTGCTATTGTGCCGGATCTTCCTCCTGAAGAGGGGAGGGACTACCTCGGCGCCATGGAAAAACACAACCTTGTTCCGATCTTCATATTTTCTCCCACCACACCGGATAAGCGGATGAAATACCTTGCTTCCTTTGGAAAGGGCTTTATCTATTGCGTGGCCAGAAAAGGGGTGACCGGTGTGGATACCGATTTTTCAAAACAGCTGAAAAAATATCTTGATAGATGTCGGAAAGCGACAGATCTTCCTCTGGCCCTGGGTTTTGGTGTTAAGGAGAAAAAAGATGTCGATTTTTTAAAGGGAAAAGCCGATATCGCGGTCGTCGGATCACAAACCATCAGGCTGGTTGATAAAGAAGGAGTTGGCGCTGTTGGCGAATTTATCAAAAGCCTGAGGCGAACTTAGTTCGCTACGCTCACAATTGGAATGTTGGAATAATGGAGTAATGGAATAATGGGTCTGAAGGAGTTTTTTACAATTATAATGTTTTACTTCCGCCTTTATCCCCAATATTCCAGCATTCCATTCTGATGAAATAAACAGGTTGCCATTAATAAATTTGTATTTTCAAGAAGTTGTAGAATTTCCGAGACGTTAAATGTATTTTCGAAAAATTAAAGTTGCGTTTGTACCGCCAAAGCCGAAAGAATTGGAAAGAGCGGTATCAATTTTTGTCTGTTTTGTCTCCCCGTGTACATAGTGCAGGCCCCGGCATTCCGGGTCAATCTGTTCCAGGTTCAAAATTGGCGGGACCTTGTTATCATAAACAGATAATACGCTCGAAATTGCTTCAATTCCTCCTATGGCTCCCAGAGCATGTCCAAGCTGAGATTTATTAGCCGTAATAAACG
>JAUUWG010000118.1 GCA_030589165.1 Desulfobacterales bacterium | reverse complement strand
GATCGACGTTGAGTCGAGAAAAATCGTCGGTGTATTCATAGGAAGCCGGGACCGCGCCGGCGCCGAAAGGTTGTGGGAATCGCTGCCACCGGTCTACCACCAATGCGCCGTTTGCTATACGAATTTTTGGTCGGCTTACGACAAAATATTCCCTCAAAAGAGACATCTGTCCGTTGGAAAAGAAAGTGGGAAAACCAACCATATCGAACGATTCAACCTTACATTGCGGCAGAGGGTGTCCCGATTGGGGAGAAAGACCCTGTCCTTTTCCAAAAAATTGGCCAATCATATCGGTGCCATTTGGAATTTTGTTCACTATTACAATGCCGAGATTGCTCCGAGGTTGGCAAAAACCACTACATGTTAAGCACTACCAATTTCTTTTTGGACTTTTTACGAAACCATCAATATTGGAATATAGGGTTTTTTTCTCCAAGTTTCATTTGTTGTATCGATCTCCTTTAATCCAGCTAACGCGCTGCGGATGTACCGCTGGTCGCTTGGCGAGAAGCGGTACATCCGCAGCGTGTTGTTGCCGGCACGAAGCGTCCGGCAACAACACGAACATCTGCGGCTTGTCTGCAGAATGTTTTTGTTGGGTCCTTATTCACTATTTTTGCTCCGCAGGACCGAAGGAGCGGACGAAAAGATCGTGGAGGGCCTGCCGCCCGTCATCTGAAAGGTAGCGGGTTCCGGTGCCGGCAAATGTATCTGAGGTAATCACCGGTGTGTGCTCAACCCATTGGCTGTCCTTCCAGGAAAACCACCCCTTTCGTTCCTGATCATAGACGCTCAGCGGCCGGTTAAATAGTTTTGCCAACTCGACTCCCCAGCCGGTTCCTCCCTTGACGGTGTTGTCCGCCTGTATCCAGCCGACCGCAATGACATGGTGGCCGCTATTGACCATGTGAAAAATGGACTGGATGACTTTTCGGATCTTATCCATCTGGGAGTAAGTGCGTTTCATCCGCTTGGACACAATTTCCATGCTGACATCGCCCTTTTGCAGCTCTTCCCGGTTCAGTACCCGGATGCCCCGGGTGCGCTCGGCATTGTGCCCTTCAAATGATATATTTACCTCTTTCATGTGCCAGGCCTCGGCAAGTTTGCCGAATTCCGCCTCCGCTCCCTTGTGGCCGCCGCTGTACAGCGGGATTTTTGAAATGTCTGTCATTTTTTATCTCCTGAGTTTTTGTATGCCGTTGTGCAATTATGCAAAAAAAAACACCCCACCGCGGTTCGGCAGGGTGAGCAGCTAAAGTAATTCAGCTTTTCTGTATTGCAACCCTGGCCGTCATATTTTTTTCAAACAAACCTGCCCTGAATTTTTGCGCCCGGAATATAAATATATTTTTACGCGAGCTCTTAGGAATTCCGAATTCCGGGGACACCTTGTAATGTTATCCGTCAAAATACGCGACTTCATGTCGCAATACAGATATATTGGGACTATCCCATAGAAATCGGGCTTGTCAAAACCTGTGTTTTCTTGCCAGTATCGCAATATTTTACGGAACTGAGGTATATAACAGGTATCAAAACCTATTACATTACATGGTTATTCACTTAATAATCTGCTGCATTAAATCATGGAATGTATAATCTTTGTTCCCTTTCCAATGTTGAAAAGCAATAGTCTCTCTCATTCTAAGAGCACCTTCTAAACCTGTTATTCCATCTTCATAAAAATGAATTGGAAACCGCTCAACTTCGGAAAGAGGTCGTTTAGAATGATTTCCCATATGTTTTAATGCGATCTTTACTTTTTCCAAGGGATTTTTTGTGGAAGAGGTAATATTATTTAATTCGTTTATAATTCTTCCCGGATCATTAATTTCCATAGGTACGTTGTCAAAATAATCTTCGTGCTTAGGTAGATTTCCGTCATAAGAATCAAATATTTTATTTAATACATCCATATATGTAACCTTAGCTACAGTCCTTGGAATGTATTTATCAAAAAACACAATTGCCTTCTTTGCACGGTCAAATGAATTCACGTTCAGGTATATCTCATCATCATTTTTTGAATAAAATGATCCAAGAATAATCGGTCGTCTTTCTTCAGGTATTTCATTATACGACCGCTTAAATTTTAATTTTTTAGCTTCAGCCTCATATAACCATACCCAACGACTTTGAATATTTTCATATGCCATACATCGTAATTTCGAAAAAATCAGTTGTATTTTTTCTTTGTCAAATAAATCATAATGTATTCTGGCCAACATGCATATTTCTTGTGTCATCGTTGTAATAAGGATTTTCTTTTTATCTTGTTTTCCGGCAGCCATTTCCGGCTCTACTTCACTTGCAGGAAGACTCATCTTTTTATAATCCAGATTGTCCTTTTCACATGCTTCAATGATGGAAATCGGCATCTTGCTTTGTGTTTCATAGTCCCATTCAATGCTCACGAGTGGCTCATTACCATTTTTGATATCATAAATTTTTCCCTTCCATCCTCCTATTTCAATATCGTAATCAGGATCACGTACTCCTTTTTTGACAACAACAGAATAGCCTACTTTGTAATAGAATTCAGTTTGTATCTCTTCTATTACTTCTCTTTTATGTCCCTTGCTCAGAATTTTCTTTTTCTTGGGGTTCTTTTTTTTCTTGTTCTTAGATTTTTTGCCCATAAAAAGACACCTTTCCGCTTTTTTGACCTTGCTGTTGTTCTTTTGACTGTTTCTGCTGTTTTCCCCTGTACATAAAATACCGTATGAGAAGAACATAAACGAGTTTTTAACCATCGGTGATCGGTGAAAGGGTTCGGGATTTTATAAAAGACCAGATCCTAAGCGCTGTATATCGGCAACCTCTTATTGTAATACGCCAAACAGAACTCTTTGGCATGATGGTTGATTATAGTCTCATCTATGGTCTCATCAGGAATGAAAAGATACACACTCTCTGCATCGACTTGTTTCAGTGTAAATTGTTTTGTTGAATCTTCCCATTCAGGCAACCAATTAGCAGCTGCTTTGAATTGCAGGTTATCGTGATCCTCAAAATTAAGGGTTTGGTGGCAAAGGAATTTTCCCTCGTCGATGCTGTATAGGGTAGTCAATGCACCGGGTATCACGAATGTTTTTTGAATGCCGGCGTTGTCGCGCTTCTGACTGTCATGCAGCGCCTGGGCCATTTTGTTGACCAGCTCGATATAGAAACCTCTGAGTTCTGAATCAACCTCGCTTATTACGGCGGCGACGGGTCGGATTTTGTGAAGCATGGTCAGCGTGCCAAGGAGTCCCAAGTGGTTAGGGTAGTACCATTCTTCCTTATCACACTCCTTCAAATACTCCGGTGGATGAAACTCTTGTTCTTTTATGGAGCCCATGTGAACGATAAGGAGGTCGGGATTATTAATGAAAGGCTCGGGATATTGTTCGTAGAGGGCTTTTGTTGTGTCAGTATTTAACCCGGGTCCGGCCTTGTCATTATCATAGTCTTCCGGCTTACCCAATCTGTTCGGTTTTTGTGGATAGAGACCCGAGTCACCGGTGAACACGATACGCCGGATCTTGTCTTCTACCTTAAACTCGAACCCGAGTCCAACGGACATATCAGGGGTTAAAACATCATCATGATATGTAGGAAGCACGGTCAGAGTTGCACCGTCGGTGATCCGGTAGCGATGTTCGAAACCTTTTTCAGGTTTGTTCAAGGTGTGTACGCCGGCAAAGGCCGGGTTTTTTAAGTCTATGATGCCGGAAAACTTACGTTGTGTGCCGGTAGTCAGATAAAGATTAATCTGCTTGATATTGCTCTCTTTTTTATTCGTGTTGTGTTGATACACAAGCATGAGAAGGGCTTCGAGTTCTGCAGCATGATCGTCGTGGGCGTGAGTGACGATGATGTGATCAATGTCGGACAACACACCACCCACACGGGAGAAGTTTTCAATAAAGTCATAACCCGGATCAATGACAATGCCTTGACCGTTGTAACGAAGGTAGTAGCCCCCGCTCCGGTCAGGCTCCTCTGTGACAGGGATAACCGGCGAACAGGAGTTGCATTCGCGAAGGACCATTAAAAAATTAGATCCGGGCAGGAAATGGCTTTCAGCATTCAGGAATCGGTCAGTTCGTTCCCTGGATTGCTTGAGGCGTTCAAAATATTCATCCTGCTTTTGTTTATTGATGTCTCTGAGCGCATCAGTCAAGTAAATGGAGAGGCTTGCCGGAAGGTTATCCTGAATTGCGTTGAGGGCTTTGTCCTTAGCTTTCTCTTTTTCGGCTTCGTCAACTTGCTCCAAATCAAACTTGCTTCGAAAAGCAAAGAGCCATCTGTAAAGTTTTGAAGTGTTTGCATTTTGGCTTTCGAGTTTTTCAATCTTATCTTCCACTTGCTGTATTGTGCTCTTGATGGTTTCCTCAGCGTCGCCCATTTTATTTTGTACAACAGCTTTGTCGGTCAGCGCCATGGTAAGCCGCTCGAGCAGCACAATTTCCTCGCGGTCGCCAAAACGGGAAAGCACATCATCATAGACGGCCATTGCGTCCTTGTTCCGGTCCTGCCTTCCAAGCAGTGCGCCCTTGTTAACCAATGCCTCGGCAACCCATTCAAGCAGCACAAGTTCCTTGCGGCTGCCAAAACGGGAAAGCAGATCATTATAAACGGCCATTGCGTCCTTGTTCCGGCCATCGTTTTCAAGGACCACACCCTTGTTGACCAATGCCTGGGCAACCCGCTCGATCAGCACAAGTTCCTCGCGGTCGCCCAAACGGGAAAACACATCGTCATAAACGGTTATTGCGTCCTTGTTCCGACCATCCTTTACAAGCACG
>JAUUWG010000132.1 GCA_030589165.1 Desulfobacterales bacterium | reverse complement strand
GTTAGTGGCAGCCTTTGTCCGGGAATTTGAAAAGACCATGAAAAAAGCAATCGACAGGATTTCCCGCCAGAGCATGAACACCCTGAAGAGCTATTCCTGGCCGGGAAACGTTCGTGAACTACGCAACGTAATAGAACGGGCCATGATCCTCAACCAAGGATCAACCTTGGAAATCCAGGCCCCACAGGAAACCGACCATCTGGCCTCGGCTGGCGACCTGAGCCTGGAGGAGTTTGAACGGAAGCACATTTTGAATGTACTTGAAAAAACCAATTGGCGGATCAAAGGACAAAGCGGTGCGGCGGAAATCTTAGGACTCAAACCGGCCACGCTTTATTCCCGTCTGAAGAAATTGGGTATACACCGCTCAAGCCGATAGGTCGATATTTAGTCCTCGGGATGATATTTCGACCCCATAATAGTCCGTCTGTTGGCTCACCCCAATCCTCATTCCTTAAATAATTTCTTGTAATTATTGAGTAATTACTGAAAGACCCATGGTTGGTTCAGTTATTGCAGTAAAGTGCATAAAGGACGCGGGCTGGACCACCGGGGATGAGCATCAAACCCTGCATTTATCCGAACCCGGATTCGGAAGGCGGCGAATCAACGTGGAAGTCTAAGGCATATGTTTCGGCTCCATGAATTGAAAACCAGGGCGGCCCTGTTTTTCGAGGCGTGGCCGTAAGAAGCCCAGGCAACGTTTGATGCACCGCCTTCCCGCTATCGGGTGGAACCCTGTAAAAGTTGGCTGATGGTTTTATCTGGAGTTTAACGGTTTGAAAATCAAGAAAAGGAGAAGGTTAGCATGAAAAAGAGAATTGGATTTGCGTTGATTATTTCCCTCGCCTTGGCCCTGACGGCCGGGCAGTCCTGGGCTTCGTCAAGGTCTTGGACTTTCGCTGAAAATAACAATAAGATTATTGAGGTTCAGAAAAAGGGAGGCGATCCTTCTGCGGCCGGGCCGGTAAAGATAGATTATTTTGGTCACTGTGCCTTCAGGATTACTTCCCCGGATGGAATAATCGTCCTGATAGACCCCTGGAGGAATGATCCGTCCGGGGCGTGGGGCTTCTGGTTCCCGAATAAATTTCCCGAGGTTCCAGTGAGCATCGTTATGTCCACACACGCCCATTTTGATCACGACGCGGTGTACCGGCCGCACGGCAGGATGGTTTTTGACCGTCTGGCCGGAGAGTACCGTTTGGGTGATGTCAAGATCATAGGCCTGGCGGACAAACACCAGTGCAAGGCACCTGGCTGGTATGGCTGGACGAAGGCTATTTATGAATTCAACCAGGATCCATGCCCGCCGAACAACGCAATGCACATGGACAACTACATTTACATCGTGGAAACCGGCGGTTTGAGGATTGCTCACTGGGGGGACAATCGGCCCAATCCTCCCGAACATGTTTGGAAGGCGCTAAAGGACATAGACGTCTTGCTCCTGACCATCGATGATTCCCAGCACATTCTTAGTTACGAGCAGATCGACGCGGTGCTCAACCAAGTGAAGCCCAAGATAGTCATTCCGACGCATTACCAAATGAAGGGCGTCAGTTCCGTCTTGAGTACTCTTCAGACGGCCGACAAATGGGTGGACAAGCAAGTCAACGTCGAAAAACCGGCCATAGGCTCAGTGACTCTGAATCCGGAGGAAGTCAAAGCCTTGAAGGGAGGCGTCGAGGTTCTGTATTTTGGCTCTAACTTCGTTACTGAATAAACGTAAGGAAGTCTAAACAATCATCCCCGGCTCGCCCGGCCTGTTGTCCTGACATAGATAGAGCACGTAGAAAATTACAGATCAGTATTGTAATCAACAGATTTCGTCATTTCACACTTACTTGGTCTTGACCACCTCCAACCGAGGCGTCTTTTCATGGACCTTGGGCCGCCTGATTGCTGAATTTGAAAAGCGTTTAAATGCTTCTGCGGCCGGATATGGATATTCCAGATTCAGTGAGGGTTAAGATTCTTACTCGCATCTGAAACATCAGCCCTATGGATGAGGCGTCAAACTACCAACAACGGAGTATACGGTGGAACACAAAGATTCAAGAACAGTAAAGATCGAAGTCAAAAACCTGACCAAGCGTTTTGGAGACCTTTTGGTTCTGGATGACATTAACTTTAATGTGGCTAAAGGGGAGTTTCTTGCCATCGTTGGACCAACAGGATGCGGTAAAACAACGTTTCTCAACTGCCTTTCAAAGTTGGTGCCTACCAGTGAAGGGAACATTTTTATCGATGGTAAGGTTGCCGATCAGAGATAAGACATTGCTTTTTCGAAAAAGGAATATAGTGGAATCAGCCTTGTATGTCAAGAAAAAAAGGGGCACAATATATAGGGCTTTAGGAATGTGATAGGCAAAATGGGTTTTGAATGGTTGCGAAAAGAGGGCAGTAGATGTGATCACCTATTAAATTGAATGAAATTACACCATTTTGGGACAATTTTGGACGGACTCATCCCTTGAATCCTCGGGTTCTTTTTTTATTATGAGGCATATATTTTTATGGGATAATCAGGATCTATCAGGTAATCATCAACAGATGGGATCTGAGAATCCAGGTAATCAACGATAATACCTTCAGGCGGGGAGTTAGCCCTGGGAGGGGGTGATCTGTTTGGCATCCATAACCCTAAATACTTCAATATCTTTTCAATGACATCCGCCTGTTCAATTGCGCTTATGATACGCATTCTTCCATGGCATTGCGGGCAAACCAGGGGATCAACATTGTAAATTTTTTTGATCAAGCGTGCCCAGTTTTTACGGAACTCCTTTTTGGACCCATCAGATTCAATCAAAGCGGGCACTTCGTCTTCCGTGCCTGCTTTTTTCCTAAGCCCCCTCGATTTATTTGAGTAGAAGCCATAGTAACGAACCATCTGTTCGCCCTTGTGCGGGATGTGCGTGACAAGCTGAGCGAGCCAATCCAGGGCATCGAACGTTTTCGATGTCTTGCCATCTTTGGATTCATATAAAACCTTTGCAATGCCATCATTAGATTCATAGGCCGGTATATAGGTCATCCGTTCCTGCGAAAAGGACGCACGGATGATGTAACGTGCTAAACTTTCCAACCCTTCCTCGTTGTGCGGCCATATGGCCTTGCCGCAATACACATTGAAACCGCTGTGGCGCCAATTCATCATGTTTGCAATAACACAATCAGTGATTTTACCTTCGGCTTTAAGCATTTTGAAGACTTCATAGCGAAACAGCTTTTCAAGATCACCGGTATCAGGCGGTGGGCAGACCATGAACGCGGCATCGTTGTAAAAGCAGCCATCGGTGGCCAGAGCATGTAAATGCGGATTAAAATTTTGAAAATCACCAAAGCTTTGGACGGCAATTGCCGCGCCGGCTTTGGCGTCGTCGTAGGGTACGGCTTGCGTCAGATATAGATTTAATACTTTCCATGCACAGCGACTCAATTTTGTGAGCAACTTCCGATCAAACAAAAAATAGATTCGCAACCGTTTGGGAATACTGAAAACCCATTGCCGGTGTGGCACGTGTTTTAGCACTTCTTCACACAGCCATTCACCGAATTCCACCACCCGTTTTTGATGGCACCCCAAGGGCATTTCCTGCGGGCACAAAACCGAAATGTAAATCCCCGCAGTTCAGATAACGGTAGATCACATCCATCACATAGGGCCGCCAGAATCCGTATTTGCGAGCGTAGCGGTCATCCCAGACTGCTTCCAAATCTTCAAAGTGGGCCTCAACACAGCGATAATAGTCGCTGATGCCGGGTTTTCTGGGCTGATAGACGTCAAAATCATAGGGTTGCGGTGCGCAATTCAACATGGTCGCTTTTCATTTTCATTGTTGTATGACTAATAGCGACCAATGATGACATAATGTAAATATAAATGTAAAGGTTAATGTGTTTTCGGTGGAAAAAAGTTCATTTAGCAGCGAGTTTTAAGTATTTGATAAAATGGGCGATTACATTAACCTAAAACCTAAAACTTAACACCTAAAACCTGATGAAATCGACTTTTTACGAATTCATCAATGTTGATGAACTCGTAAAAAATATCACCGATGGCTAGAACGCCATCAAGGTCTGTTTATAATGAATCAAAAACGAAAATCGATCCTGTGCCCCAACTGCGGAAAGCTGATTAGTGCAGATGAGCTCAGGTGCCCTTATTGTGATATCAAAAGACCCGGTTCGCGTGGCGGGCAAATAATTTTTTGACCGGGGGCTGTTGCATACAGATCAACTCATCAAAATAGTTATCTATGTCAACATCGGGATGTTTGTAATCTCTCTTTTATTTAATCCACTCTTAACAAGTTTTTCTTTAAACCCGCTAAGTTTTTTATCACCGGACAATAATAGCC
>JAUUWG010000180.1 GCA_030589165.1 Desulfobacterales bacterium | reverse complement strand
GTCTTCAAAGATGATCGGGTGGTTTTAAAGCTACGCAGCAGTGATGTGACCCACGGGTTTAGCCTCAAAGCTTTTGGTGTTTATCTTCCAAACGGCATTAAACCTGGAAAAACCGTCTTTGTCTCCTTTAAGGCTGACAGGACCGGTACCTTTGTCTTTGCGTGTAATGTCTACTGTGGCGATATCCACCAGCATATGAAGGGCACGCTGGTGGTCAAGGACCGACCACCTTCTGACCCGGATAAACCGCAAAAAAACAAATAACAAATAAAATCCAATGACCAATCCGCGGCGGACAAAACAAAAAAGTGATATTAAAAATACAAATTACTTGTTTCGGTCATTGATCCGCCGGAGGCGGATCGAATTTATTTGGTATTTAGTGCTTGTGTTTTGGTTTTTTTGCCACAAAATATCGTAGATCCGCCTCTGGAAGGCACAAATACAATTTCTTAGATACTATAAAAGCAAACTAAACCCTCTTCACGGCCTTAACGTCCATAGCGGCAGCTTAAAATTTTTCCCTGCCGTAAATTTCCATTCTCCCGTAACCTGTGTCTGGTGAATATGAGCAGAAAAAAAACGATTCTTCTTATTCTCTTCAGTTTTGAACTCGCAGTGATCATCCCGCTGGCAATTGCCCTGATACCTCATGAGACCCGCAGGCACTATATTTCTGTAAACGCCAGAAAGTATGGCTATTCCCCCTCGCGGATCATCGTCGATAAAGGAGATACGATTGTCTTAAATTTTTCCACCCTCGATGTGACCCACGGGTTTTCGCTGGACGGGTATCCCATTAAATTAATGGCTCGCAAAGGGGTGATGTTTCAAAAACATGCCTTACAGGATGATGCCGGCCATGATATGAACGACTGGAGCAGGGTGTCGACAGTCAAGTTTGTTGCATATAAATCGGGCAAATTCACCTTCCGCTGCACCGAGATCTGCGGAAATCTGCATCCCTTTATGACCGGGGAGTTGATCGTAAAGCCCAATACCCCATACCATTTTTTTATTTCATTATCCGTGTGGCTGGTATTTTCGATGTTCGTCCTTTTTGGGCGCGATGTTCCCCCCCGCTTTGCCGATTTCAAACACCGCAATGTCCTGGATATCCTCCCGTGGTTAAAAACGATCGTCAAACTGCGCAGTTTCCAATTTTTGATCATACTACCGAATTTTATCGTATTTTATCTGTTTATTCTGAGCAGCCTATGGGGAAGCCCGGTCGGCAACCGCAACATTGCCATTGTCTTTGTCTGGATCCTGTGGTGGTTCGTGCTAAAGGCGGTTATCGTACCCCTGGGCGGCCGGATCTGGTGCCTGATGTGTCCCTTGCCTGCTCCGGCCGAATGGCTTTCGCGCCGGAGCCTGGCCGCCGTCCGCTATGTCCGTGAGCCGTTTAAAAAATTGCATCACCGCTTCAGTGGTCTGCAAAGGGACTGGCCCGTAAAAATCCGCAATATCTGGCTGCAAAACATCCTTTTTCTGATCCTGATTTCATTCGGCATGATTTTAATTACCCGTCCCATCGCCACGGCACTTCTGTTTTTGGTTATTCTGGGGGCAACCCTTCTGCTTTCCCTGATTTACCGGCACCGGGTTTTTTGCCTGTACCTGTGCCCGGTGGGCGGGTTTCTGGGCACCTATTCCATGGCATCCATGACCGAAGTACGCGCCATCGATCGCGATGTCTGCAAAAAACACAAAGATAAATCCTGTTTTATCGGCTGCCCGGAAGGATGGGCCTGTCCCTGGAATCAATATGTCGGCAATATGAACCGCAACAACTACTGCGGATTGTGCACCGAATGCATCAAAAGCTGCCCGAAAGACAACGTCGGCATTTTCTTAAGACCCTTTGGCTCGGACAAAATTCTAAAGGGCTATGATGAAATGTTCAATGCGATTATCATGCTGGTGGTGGCCATCGCCTTCAGCATTACTATGTTAGGCCCCTGGGGATTCATCAAAGATGCGGCCAATGTGACCGAAACCAAACAGATTATTCCTTTTCTGATATATCTTGCCGCCATCTGAGGATCTGCCCTTGTGGTATTTCCGGCTCTTTTTATGCTGAGCGCTAAAGGAGCTAATCGTCTTGCCGGAAATCCGGTAAACAACCGGGCCATGACGTTGCGACTTGCATACATTTTGATACCGGTGGGTATCTTTGCCTGGATTGCCTTCAGTCTGCCGGCCGTGATGGTCAACTACGGTTACATCATTTCGGTATTTTCCGATCCCCTGGGATTGGGGTGGGATCTTTTGGGCACGGCGGATTCTCATTTCAAGCCTCTTTTTCCGGAATGGATCCCCGTAATCCAGGGGGTCGTTTTACTTGTAGGGCTTTACTTTGGGCTCAGTCGCGGATATATGGGGCTCAGAGATTTTATCCAGGATCAAAAATTACAGACAAGAGCAATGATACTTCCGGCCCTTTTTGCACTTGTTGTGATCAACTTATTATTAAAACTCTACATGGGATAAGACCGGGATGGCGAAAAATCAGCAACCACGTCCTACGGGCGTGGTTGCTGATTTTTTCGATCAACTCCACAACAAGTTCATTTCCATGTGCCCTGGCGAATGGATTCACCTCAATCAGTTCCTTCCAGGCCCTGATAGCCCCTTTGGAATCGTTAAGGTCATACAGCAAAACAGACACCCACGGCTCCGGCAATCAGGGGCGCAGCATTAGACCGCCAGCCCCTGTGAGTGGAATTTCTCTGTCGAGACATAAGGCCTCCACAATCCCTTAGCATCTCCGTCAATTAGACGACCGTCTGATACCCGCAAAATCCTTTTTGCATAAGCTGCACAATCCTGGCTGTGGGTTACCAAAAATATCGTTGTGCCCTCCTGGTTGAGTCTTTGGAGAAGGCCCATGATTTCGTGTGTTGTTGTGGAATCAAGGTTTCCGGTTGGCTCGTCAGCCAATAATACGGGAGGATCATTCACGATCGCCCGGGCAATTGCAACCCGTTCCTTTTCTCCCCCTGAAATCTGGCTTGGAAGACGCTGTTCTTTGCCTGTCAGGCCTACCTGATCCAGAGCTGCCTCAGCAAGGACACGCTTCCTTTTCTTACTTGCCTTTACGGTAGTCAGCGGAAGCATGACGTTTTCCACAACCGTCAGGTAGGGCACTAAATGAAAGCTCTGAAACACAAACCCGATAAACTCCCTTCGAAAATCCGTTCTCTTTTCAGATCCCAGG
>JAUUWG010000041.1 GCA_030589165.1 Desulfobacterales bacterium | reverse complement strand
GTATAAGCAGCCGGTTACTCTTGGCGTTGACAGCGGTTTTAATCAAATTGGATTATCCGCTGTTTCAGAAAAGCAGGAATTGTATGCTGAAGAAGTACAATTACGAACGGATATGGTTAAACTTCATTCAGAACGACGGCGATACAGGCGATTTCGGAGATATCGCAAAACCCGTTATCGTAAACGCTGGTTTTTTAATCGAGGCAACAAGCAAAAAGGCTGGTTAGCCCCTTCCATTCAACATAAGCTCGATTCTCATATCAAAGTCATTGAACGAGTTAAAAAAATTCTGCCGACTTCAAACATTGTCGTTGAAGTGGCTGCTTTTGATATCCAGAAAATCAAAAATCCTGATATCCAAAGCAAGCAATATCAACAAGGCGAACAATTGGGATTTTGGAATGTCCGGCAATACATACTTCACCGAGACAATCATACTTGTCAGTATTGCAAGGGTAAATCCAAAGATCCAATTTTAAATATTCACCACTTTGTTTCAAGACAAATCGGCGGAAAACCGCCCCACGTAGAAAAGATCGGAATGGAATTGTTTGCAGAAGCGAAAAATCTAACGGATAAAGACTATGACGAAGGCAGGGGGGCCATGCCGGGAAGAAGCTTTTTGGCCGGTATAACTCTCTTATTAATCAAAATCTCAATAGAGTGTAGTAACCTTTTTGTGTAGAAATAACATAGTAGGTGTGGGTTTTAATTGCAATGGTACGACGGTTTGCGGATAAATCCACACCTACAAAAACGGAAAAAGGTTACACTCATTTTTTTTTATTCTTTGCGCCGACTGCCCGCCACCGTCCTTCAGCCACCCGCTGAACCGGCAAAATCGGCTTAAACCCCCAAAGCCTTGGCCGGAGCCACCCCTGAGTGTTCACTATATCCGCCGGGCCGGGAACCAGGGCGTTCCGGTCAATGGAGAGCACCTGGATGCCCTTTGACTCCAACGCGCTTACCGTAACCTCGTCGTCAAACTCCCGAAGGCCGCCGAACTCAATAAATCTGCCGCTCCAGCCGTAAAGGGTCAGCCCCACCCCGGCAGCTGCACCGATAATGCCGTCGTTGGTGCCGCCGTGGCCGGAGAGGTGAACCCTGCCCGCCGCCTGCATGGCTGCCTTCTGGCTGACCACCCGCGTACACGCTTCACGGCCGAACGTGATCAGATCGGAAACAGCGGCGCTGTCCGCTTCTGCAACACATAATCCCGGATCACTCCCCTCAATAAAATGTTCTTGAATATGCTCGGCCGCCCGTTCGATCACTTTCGCCTTTTGAGTTAAGTCTTGCAGATCCACAATCAAACAGGCCGAACTGTTCTGAGAGGTATAGGGAATCCCCTCCATCACCGGAAGCTGCTGACGGACCACCCCCCATAGATGCGCGTCTTCAGGCAATTTATCTTCAAACCATCGGGCCAGCTTTCCGGTTCCCCGGTCTGCCCCGACAACATCCGTGTCGTCAAAACCGATGTATATCCGCATAACAAGTTCCTTTGTGAAGATGGGGTAAATAACCGCGTATGATTTCAACTTTCGCATGAACGGCGGAATCAGCAGGCTTCCGACCACACCAAAAGCAATTTCACCGATAGACTTTATAAAAGCATGCTGCACAAGAACGGTTTTATCCATCCCGATCAGGGTGGTTTTTCAGGAACCGGTCGGCACGGTCAGGCAATGACACTGTCCGGGACCGATGGTCATGTTCACGTTTTTCAACACAAAATCCCCGCCGCCGGGATAGGCGTAGGAATAATTCTCCAGACAGAGCAGTGTATTCATAAATGCGTCATGGAGCCGGTAAATACCTGTGCATAAGTTTTATGACATTTTAGCTCAAAGCTCAGTGAAAGCATAATTTAAAAAAGTGTGAAGTGACTAAAGTGATCTAAAGTGCCTAAAGTTGAGGAATTCTATCAATTTTATATATAAAAAGACGGAGCGAAGCGACTCATTAACTTTAGCTCACTTCAAACTTTAGCTCACTTTTCCGGTTTATCCAGGTCGTTACTACTTATTACAGGCCCTGTCCAGGTACGATGATGCGTGAGGATTCTTTCTCTTTGGCTTCCTGGGCCTTGGCTATCAAACCTTCCACCTCCTGCTTAATCGCCTCGGGAAATTTCTCAAGAGCCTCTGACAGGGATTTGGCATCGATCATACAGTTTACCGGCAAAGGGCCGTTGGGTGACATCAGTTGCGTTTGCCCCATAAAAATCGGATCGCGGCTTTCATCCAATGAACCGTCTGCTTTTACAGGGGTAAGATTCCGTATGGCGCCTACCTTTAAATCAGTATACGATTCTTCCTTATACAGATCCTTGTCATTCAAATTAAAATCAATGTCCATTTACACCTCCATGGAATAAATTTCGTTTTCCCCTACCCTGTGTGGTAAGAAAAAAGAAAAAGGCAGAGCCTTAAAGACCCTGCCCCAATTTATAGATAAAAAAACTAAGGCCGCTTGCACTAAGGAACGCAGATAAAATAAATCTTTTTAATGAATTGCCTTATAGCGAAGGTAGGATCGAAAGTCAACATAGAGTACATCAGATTGAGCATAGGAAGGTACCGGTCGAAAAAAATAAAAAAGGCATTTCTTCCAATTAGGAGGAAATGCCTTTTTAAACTCAGAAATAATAAGCGGTAAGCTAAACCACAGTTACGTTTACTGCAGCAGGACCTTTCTGACCCTGCTCAATATCAAAGGTAACCCGGTCGCCTTCATCAAGCGTTTTAAAACCGGTTGCATTGATTCCTGAATGATGAACAAATACATCCGGACCATTTTCCTGCTCGATAAAGCCAAAGCCTTTGCTGCTATTAAACCATTTTACAATTCCATCAGCCATAGTGACATTCTCCTTTTCTAAAAATTCTCATAGTTTCAAAACTTCAGGTTGCCACTTTGACAAATGGATTTTTCCTTTAGAACGAAACCGACCGCCAATTAAGGACGGGCCTTTATTGATTGGTTTAATTATAATCATATTTTTGAAAAAATCAAGCTAAAAATCAACTGACGGCACTGAAACCTTATAGTATTTTATGGCAAAAAAAATCTTTTCGCCACCAAGGCACAAAGACACGAAGGATATAATCTAAAAAAATACTTTGTGCCTTCGTGACTTTGTGGCAAATAATTCCGGTTCCGGTTTATCCGGGTTAGGGAAAAGTGATATGTAATAGGGGAATATTCTTTTCTATGAAATGCGTAGTTCGCCTTTGCCTTGCTTTTTCTCGTTGAAAACTTCCTGAACATGAACCGGTCTGCCATCAAGTTTCACTTTATTCATGGATTTCAGGACTTTTTTAGCGGCCTTTTTTTCTACTTCGAAAAATGAAAATTCACGTTTGAGATCAATGTCACCAATTTTGTTTGATCCAATCCCGGATTTATCGCAGACCAACCGAACAATCGCGCCTTCGTTAATCTTGTCAAGGCGGCCCACATTAATAAAAAACCGCTGGGTCTTTTTTTGTTTAAGGCCGGCTTTTCTTTTTACCTTTTTGGAAGGAGCAGAAGTTTCAGGACTGATTTTGGCATTGATATCTCCGGCGTGGCAGTAATACTCAAAAAACCGGTTGAACTGTGCTGAAACAAATCGCTGAATCAATTCCTCTTTGTCGAGCCCGCTGAAGGCATTGTAAACATCAGGAAGATAATCAGTGATCCGGTCTTGGTTAACATCCGTGTGAATAATCTTTTCTACCAGATCAAACAACTGCTTTTTGCAAATATCCCTGCCGTCCGGTAATTTACCCGACTCGAACTTTACCTTGATACTTTTTTCCAGTTTGCGGAGACGATACTTTTCCCTGGCATTTATCAAAGCGATTGAAATGCCGGACTTCCCTGCCCTTGCCGTCCTGCCGCTGCGATGGGTATAGGTTTCCGAATCGTCCGGGAGATTGTAGTGAATCACATGGGAAATATCCTCCACATCCAGGCCCCTTGCCGCCACATCGGTTGCCACAAGAATCCGGATGGTTTTGTGTCTGAATTTTCTCATCACATAATCCCGCTGGGCCTGGGACAAATCACCGTGAAGCGCTTCGGCCTGATAGCCCTCCTGTATCAGATTTTCTGCCACAGCCTGAGTTTCCTTACGGGTTCTGCAGAAAACCAGAGCAAAAATTTCGGGTGTAAAATCAATGATTCTTTTCAACCCCTGATAACGGTACTTTTCCTGAATGGCATAACAGGTATGCGTAATGGTTTTCGGACTCCGGTTCTGTTTACCCACCTTGACTTTAACCGGATCGGTCATATAATTTCGGGCGATCTGCGCCACTCCCTTGGGCATGGTTGCGTAAAACATCCAGACCTTTCGGTCTTCCGGCATTTTAGCAAGAATGCTGTCAATATCTTCCTGAAACCCCATGTTCAGCATTTCATCCGCCTCATCCAAAACCGCATACGAAATCCGGGAGAGCCTGATCACCTTTCGGTTGATGAAATCGAGCAAGCGTCCAGGCGTGGCCACGACAATCTGAGGCCCTTTTTTGAGTTGTCGGATCTGGTTTGAAATGCTGGCGCCACCATATACCGCGACAATCGTGACTTTTTTCAAATGTTTGGCAAATGCCTTTAAATCGTTTGTAATCTGCAAGCACAACTCCCGGGTCGGACACATCACGATTCCCTGCAGACCGGACAACGTCAAATCGATATTCTGGATCAGCGGCAGACCAAAAGCCCCGGTTTTTCCACTTCCTGTCTGGGCAAGCCCCATAAAATCCAAATCCCCGGAAAGAAGCACGGGGATCGACTCCTCCTGGATCGGTGTCGGGCTCTTAAACCCCAAGTCTTCAACTGCTTTGACCAATTCCGCCCTAAGGCCTAATTTCTTAAAACTCATTCAAATAATTTCTCTTTAAAAAACAGCCGGAAGTAATTTGGAATAGCGCTTCCGGCTTCGGTTATCCATAAAAAAACCGCCCAGGCGAATCCGGACGGCTTCACATTCGTAAACCTCTGCAAGTCGAGGTTCCATGGTTGATTATACCCGACTTTCAGACTAATTTTTATATTATATCCATAATATTCAGATTATACAATATTTATTATCGGAAGGTAGAAATTCTAATTTAGACATTTACAAGTTGGTTTTTTGAACGACCCATCTTTCAGGCCCCCATAATTCCACCTGTCAATTCGGAAGGTCGACAGCCAGCGGAGGCGTTTCGGTGAATGTCGCTTTTGCACTGTCACCTTGTTGCGGTTTCAAGCCTTTTGCTTCGTATCGGCTGCTGACGATTCTCAGGCGAAGGCTCAGAAGTATGGCCGCTGATGTCAAGCCCGCGATCAGTCCAATCCAAAAACCTTTGGCCCCCAGGGGAGATCCCCAAAAAGAGGTAAGGCCCAGGGTGTAGCCAAGAGGCAGGCCAATGACCCAATAAGAAAAGATCTGGAGTATCATGGGGTTCCGGGTATCCTTATAGCCACGCAAAGCCCCTGCGGTACTGACCTGAATCGCATCTGAAACCTGAAAGAGGGCCGCCAGCGAAAGAAGCCCGACCGCCATTCGGGCCACTTCGGAATGTTTGGTGTAGATGGCGGCAATAGACTCCGGAAACAGGTAGCACAGAATTGAGCTAAAAAAGGCAATGGCGGCCGTCAGCCCGATACCGATGTAACCGGCCCGGCCGGCCCGAACACAGTTACACTGCCCGATGGCCTGTCCGACACGCACCGAAATGGCGCTGGAAATGCTCATCGGAATCATAAAAACCAGGGAGGCAAAGCTCAGGGTAATCTGGTGAGCGGCAACGATATCAGCGCCCAGAGAGCCGATAAGCAGGGCGATGACTGCAAAAAGGCTTGTTTCGACAAAGAAGGAACAGCCGATGGGAAGCCCCAGCCTGATAATCCGGCCCAGTTCTTGCCGGTCGGGCATGGGCCATTGTTCAAAAATCCGGGCTGGTTGGTAAATTTTGGCTTTTTTTACCGTTGCGAACATGCACAGGCACATCACCCACATGGTCAGGGCCGTGGCCCAGCCGCATCCGGCACCGCCAAGCGCCGGCAGACCGAATTTACCGTAAATCAGCAGGTAGTTGGCCACAATATTAAAACCCAGCCCGATCATACCGATGACCATGCTTGGTTTCGAGCAGGAGAGCCCTTCGCTGAAGTGACGCAGTACAAAATAGCCGGCAATGGCCGGCAGGCCCCACGAGACCCCTTTGAGGTAGCCGAGGGTCAGGGGGACAGCCAGAGGATCCACATCCATCAGCTCGAGGATGGGTCCGGCGTGGCGCAAAAGAGGCATGCCCGCCAAGCTGAGAAGCAGGCCCAGAATCAGAGCCTGGCGAACATGAAAGCCGATCTCCTGGTTTTTCCCCGCACCGTGAAGCTGGGCTACCGAGGGAATAACCGCCATCAGAATCCCCAGAATAAAGAGGAACACAGGAAACCAGATACTGGACCCCATGGCCACCGCCGCCAGGTCCACCGAGCTTACCCGGCCGGCCATAACCGTATCCACAAAGCCCATGGCGGATTGGGAAATCTGTGCGGCGATCAGGGGACCGGAGAGTGCAATCAGGGATTTGAGTTCTTTGGAAAGGATTTTCAATCCGGGAGTTCTTAAATCATTCATAACAGGAATGAAATATATGCACTTGGGAGGAAGGGGTCAAGTTTTGTTTCAGGCTGTGCCACTTCTCCTTTTTCATTCGTTGTTGTGGGAGATACCCGCACTGAGTCTTAGGGCTTGATCATAACTCGGGCCAAGAATTAGACCTTCAAAAACCGTAGGTGCTAATTTACTTAATAAACAATGAGTTACAGCAGGGTCTACATTATTTGTAGAAACGGTGGCCGATCTTATGATCAAGCCCAAGTCTTATTTACCTGGTGGACCGGAACAGACTGAAACGGAAAAACCATTGGGGGCACGAATCAGATCATGATCTTCCCTGAAAACATGACTTGACGATGTGGCCGATTCTCTCATTTATTCAGACAAGTTTTTCAGAAAAAGGTTCCGGAAGACGAAAAATGAACTTTTTGTAAGAGTATGAGTACTCCACAGTTTAGAAAAAATCGGAAATAGGCAGAAATGATCCTTATCCATGTGGTGGCGGGGAAAAATACAAAAAGTGTTGTTTAAACAAAATTTGAAGATGTGCCTCGCAAAAAAATCGGTCAATAATTTCAATGTCGACCGATTTTTGCGAGTAACGGCTGCTGATTTAACTGTTTAAATCTCCTGTGCCGAGAAGTCCCCTTCCGAATCTATGATTCAGGAGGGGTAGTTGACTCCGAACAACGTCTTAGATAAATTACTTTACTATTCTGACATTGGCTGCCTGTCGGCCGTGACGTGTTTCCTTTATTTCAAATGTTACTCTGTCTGATTTTTGCAGCACAAAAAAGCCATGGTCTTTAATGCTCTTACTGTGCATAAAGATCTCCCCTTCGTCTTCAGTTTCAATAAAACCATATCCTTTTTTCTCACTATACCATTTTACAATTCCCTCTTTCATACGCAATCTTCCTTTTAGAAAATCTTTAAAAGTGTGGCATCATATCAAATGCCATTAATAACCGTTTGTGTCTCTTATAGTTTTTTTATCCGGACATCAGAAAAAAAATTCCCATCGGCATCTTAAGGCGGAATCGGGGAACCAGGTGGAACCGGCAAAATTTTCCAGATGGGGAAAACAAAAAAGGGGTATAGCGGAAAATCGCTATAACCCCTACATTCTCTCTGGTACGCCCGGAGGGATTCTTCCCCGATCTACGGATTCGAAGTCCTACGCACCAACCCTCCAAAATGGCATAACATAGACGCAAACAAGGGGAGACAATTCTTTCCGTTTCGGCATATCGCTCATACCGCCCTGCCCCAACAAAAATCGTGGTGATCCATTAAAATGTAGTCAGCAAAACGGTTCCCTCCCCGGACCGGAAAAACGTGTAATAAATATTATTCTCTCAAATAAATGAGCTTTCGTCAAGAATATTCAGCACACTCTAACGGACCGAAAAACATAAGTTTCCCGGAAAGGACAAAAACGGAGGAACATTTGCAAAGCCGTCAATATTGCATGGATAAAACACCCACGCACTCGGGTAAATATCCTAAAGAAATGAGATTTTACCCTATAGACAAACAAATCTTAAGCAAGATAGAATATTTGAGATTTCGAATTTTATTTATTTGCAAAATTTGTTTAATAAAACCAATGGGCTCTTTAATTAAGGGAGGACGATTATGCGTAAACTGCTTTTCTTGTTGTTTGCTATGGTATTTTTCGTATCTGCATCTGCAGCGAGTGCTGGTGATGTAAAAACCAGCAGGTCAAACCCTCTCTTTGTTCCGGACGAGGTAATTGTTATCTACGATAAAAATATTACCGCCGGAAAAAAATCGGGAATTCGTAATGCCTATGGGTTGGTTAAGAAAAAAGACAGCAAGAAACCCGGTAAGTTCACGGTATACAAACACAAAAACCCAACAGCCATAATCAACAGCCTGAAAAATGAACCCGGTGTGCTGCATGTCGAACAGAACGCATATGCATATGCCACAGCAGCAGTTGATGACCCCTATTTTTCATCTCAGTGGCATATGACTCAAATCGGAGTAGAGACTGCCTGGGAACAGTCAACAGGAGCCGGAGTAGTCGTTGCCGTCATTGATACCGGTGTCAAACAGTCTCTGGAGGACCTGGCCGGCACGAATTTTACCGACGGATATGATTTTGTGAACAACGACATGGACCCTACAGATGACAAGGGTCATGGATCCCACGTCTGCGGCACGATTGCACAGACCACCAACAACGAATTAGGGGTGGCAGGGGTGGCTTACAACGCCACCATCATGCCGGTTAAGGTTTTAAACGAACTTGGCAGTGGGACATATGATGACGTTGCTGACGGTATTACCTGGGCAACAGACAACGGCGCCGATGTAATTAATTTAAGCCTTGGCGGTTACGCAACTTTGCAGATACTGGAGAATGCGATTAACTATGCCTGGAGTAACGGCGTGGTTGTGGTCTGTGCTGCGGGAAACGATAATATCACTAATCCACACTACCCGGCTGCCTATTCCAATTCCATTTCAGTCAGTGCCTCCACATCACGGAACACCAAGGCATCTTACTCGAATTACGGCAACACCATTGATATCGCCGCACCAGGCGACAAGGTCCTCCAGAATACTTTTAGCGGAGAGGATGAAGGTTATTATTTCTTTGCCGGCACTTCCATGGCATCACCCCATGTAGCCGGTGTTGCAGCACTGATCAAGTCTAAGAATCAGAGTCTGACCAATATAGAAATCCGGTCCATTCTTGAAAATACTGCCGATGATCAGGGTGAGACCGGTGAGACCGACTGGGACGGATGGGGCATTCTCAATGCGGCAGCAGCAGTAGCCAATACAGATGGTGATATGGGTGGCGACATTACACCTCCGGTCATTTCAAATATCACCTCCACAGTAACATCGGACAGCGCAACAATTACCTGGATCACTGATGAACCGGCTGACAGTACTGTTGATTACGGAACTGCTGACAACTCATATGGCATGATAACTTCGGACAATACCATAGCTACTGATCATCAGATTGTTCTTACAGACCTGAATGCAGCCACCACCTACCACTATAAGGTCGGTTCCTCAGACGAAGCAGGAAATCCGTCCGCCTCAGGAGATTATACTTTCACAACAGATCCGGGAATTACCGACGACACCTACATTTTTGTCGATGAAATTACCATGTCATTGAAAAAAGCAGGTAAAAACTATTTTGCAATTGCTGTGGTTACAATTAAAGATCATAACAACTCTCCGGTTAGTGGTGCCACAGTCAATGGAACCTGGAGCGGCCTGACCAGCGAATCATCATCAGGCGTTACGAGAACCGACGGAAAAATAGCGCTTCAGTCGCCGAAAACAAGGAGTATTGGCACATTTACTTTTACAGTGGACACTGTAAGCGGACCGTATTCATATGATCCGGCTATGAATGGAGAAAGCTCAGAATTAATCGATAACTGATACGGATAAACCGATTGTTGTTCGCAAAAAAATGGCAATACCGCAAAACTCACCTCAAAAAGTCTCAACGGCTATGAACAAGAAATATACGTTTCAGTAAAACCGTAGGTCTTATTGTACGTCAATTATCGTACATCAAACCCAAAAGGTGACTTTTGCGGTATTGCCAAAATACAAATGGGGACACGGCAAGCTATGTCCCCATTCAGACACATCGAATGGTCAGTTCCACCGATCCGGACCAGCTTAAGGTTATGCTTATGTGGAATGAATCTTATGCGAATTGGGCAAAGCAAAATGCCAATTACGCACCTGAATAAACACCCCTGGATACTCTTTTGATCCTGCCCTGTTTGTACAGCTTATAAAGTAAATTATAAATTTTTTTATCACTAAAACGTGTTCGCTGCTTCAGGGCAGCCATGCCGACACCTTTTCTGCTTCTTCTGATAATGCTTGCCACAACTTCAATTGCAGGCATATCTGCTTGTAATTTTTTAGAGAATGTTTTCGTTACCGGCTTTTTCGCCGGTTTAGCAGCAGCGCTTTTCTTTATAGATGATTTTTCTGTCTGATGCTTTACCGATTTTGGAGTCTTATCCTTTTTTACTGAAGCCTTTGATTCTGCTGAAGCCTTGAAATCAAAGCCCTCTTCGAAATCAATACCGAATACATCTGCCAAATTAGAATCAGCAATAACTCTTGCGCTTTTCTTTTCAGCCTTTTTAAGCAATTCCAACGTCTTATCTTCCACTGCCCGGGATATCAATTCATTGATTTCAAGATTTCTAAGGGTGAAAAACAGGCTCGGATCTTCATCTAATCTGGCGCCGATACCGTAAAAGGTGGCTGCTACATGTTTACACATATAGGCCCAGTCCGGGCAACTGCATGAAAACTCTATTTCTTGAGGAGATGGAAACAACCCTTTTCCCTGGGCTGTAAATATTTCGCCTAACGATTTGGGGAATTTTCCTGTTAACAGTTCCTGTAATGATTCTAATTTACCTTCACAGGCATTTTTTATATTTTTCCAGGTATTTTTGGATATCGCTTTTATATTAATGGTTACAGCGTAAGGTTTTGAGGCTGTTCCCTGCACAAGGGATTTTACTTCTCCCGGTTTTATTTGAAGATCCAGTACGGCACCGTGGCGAACATAACTCCGTCCACGTCCGATTCGGTTACTGTAATCTGCATACCGTTCAAGATTGATGTTCCATGATTTACCCCACCAAGTCCCGGCGATCGTATTCCCTTCAATAACAACCGGTTTTATATCAGGATTTTTTTTCTTAAGCTGTTTTAATTTTTTGGCTGCTTTCGCTTTTTTCTCCGCTACGGATACATAACGCGGATATCTTCCATAATACGCCATAATTACCTCACATGATCTATAACGTCAGCTTGCAAAGATCCATTAATTGCTCATTTTTCATTTCAGTTATCCAGGCTTCACCTGTACTGACAATAACCTCTTGCGATAATCTGGATTTTTCTTCAAGCATTTTATCTATTTTTTCTTCTATGGTACCCTTTGTTATAAACTTATGCACAACAACATTTTTTTTCTGTCCGATTCTAAACACACGGTCGGTTGCCTGATTTTCAACAGCAGGATTCCACCACCGGTCAAAATGGATGACATGATTTGCCTGGGTTAAATTCAAACCGACTCCACCTGCTTTTAAAGATAGAACCATGAAAGGAATATATTCATCACTTTGGAATTTTTCAATAATCTTTTTTCTTTGGCCGACCGGTACACTCCCGTGCAATATCAACCCTTTTCGGTTAAATATTTTTTCTAAATATCCGCAAAGAGGTTGCGTCATTTCTTTAAATTGGGTGAATACCAAAACTTTTTCTCGTTTTTCATAGATTGTCTCACATATTTCACGCAGCCGGATAAACTTTCCACTGTGTTTTTCTTCATAATCGCCGGTACCCAGGTATTGAGAGGGATGATTACACAGTTGTTTGAATTTCATCAGTGAAGACAAAATCAATCCCTTTCTTTGAATGCCCTCGAATCGGGCAATCGAGTTTTCTATTTCCCGGATGATGTTTTGGTATAAAACGATCTGTTTTTTGCTTAACGAAGCATAGGATTTCATCTCCACCTTGTCCGGCAAATCGGATATGACCGATTTATCGGTTTTCAAACGTCTTAATATGTATGGCCGGATAACCTTGCGCAGCTTTGAGTACCCTTCAGGATTATGTTTGAGTTGTTTTGAGAATTTACCAAACTCTGTTTTATTGCCGAGCAATCCCGGATTTAAGAAATCGAATAAGGACCATAGATCGGAAAGTCGATTTTCAATGGGCGTTCCGGTCATGATGATCCTGTTTTGCGCTTTAAATTTTTTAATGGCTCTTGTTTGTTTTGTTCCCGGATTTTTTATGGCTTGAGCTTCGTCCAGGATAACATAAGCCCATGAACAGGATTGAAGCCATTCATATTTTTGGGCCAATGCATATGTCGTGATAACAAGATCCAGTGCATTCAAGGCTTTTTTGTTTTTGGCCCTGACAACTTTGCCGGCCTGTGAATCAGGATGAGCAACAAAGTATTTAAGATCAGGAAAAAATCGGCAAATTTCATTGATCCAGTTGGAAATAAGGGATGCCGGTATAACCAGCAGACTGGATTTCTTAAGTTTTCGGGATTTGATCACACTTAAGAAGCCAAGCAGTTGAACGGTTTTGCCAAGGCCCATATCATCAGCCAAACAGGCACTGAACCCAAGGGAATGCAAAAAATATAACCAGTTTACACCCTGCTGTTGATAGTCTCTGAGCGTCGCTTTAAAATCTTTGCCAGGCCTTACCGCAGGGGTTAATTCCGGATTGCGCAGTTTGTGAATAACGGATTCAAGCCATTCTCCATTTGATACCGTCGTGTCCGCATCTTTTGTTTGAGCGTTCAACATCTGTTCAGGGTTAAGCTGCATACGCAAGGCGTCTCTAATGCTAAGACCGCCTTCACCCAACATTTTTGTTGCTTTTTCATATGCATCAAGGGTTTGCTTGAGCTTTTCCGGGTCTACCGCCACCCACTTGTTTTTAATAAAGGCAAGTCCTTCTGATTGTTCCAGAAGTTGTCTGGCTTCTGTTGGTGAGATCTGAGTATCCCCAAGAAGCAACCGGGCATTAAAATTCAAAATGGCATCCATGCCGACAAATGACGGCTGGAAATCACCCATACTGATGTTCAGCCTGATACTCGATGTGTTGCCTTTCCACCAGTTCGGAATTCGGCATAATATTCCGGATTCTTCGTATATCGGGATTTCCTTTAAAAACAAGAACGCTTCTTTGGCAGACCAGGCAAGGGGGTGAAACAGTTCACCGGATTCAATAAGCTCGGATATCAAAGCACTCTGCTTTGCAGCCAGATAAACGGTAGCAAGGAGTTCCAGCGACTTATCGCTATCATCACCATATTCCTGCAAAGCATACTTTAACGGCAAATGTTTGGATTGTCCCTCTTTGTTCAGCCGGGTTGAATAGGTTGCCAGAAATGCAAACGGTTTATCGCTGTTTTTGTTCTCAACCAGATGAAAAAAAACACGGCCCACCAAATGTACATCAGGGCTGTACTTTTTGATAAAATCTTCAACCGTGCCGTCATAATCCTTAATCGCTTTGGAAAAGGTCCGGTTCAGTTTTAACCATATTTCGTTAAGCAGTTCTTTGTTCAGGTATTCAGAACCGGTCATCATCGGGATGTTTTCCAATGCCTGACAGAGTTCATCTTCCGTGATGAGGATTTCAATTTTGTGGCGGAGTATTTCCAGGTCGGGCGTTTGGATTAATTTGCGGGCAAACAAACCACTAAAATTCCGCCAGTAGGCAAGTGAAGGAGAAAACGTTATTTTTTTATCGCAAAAGCCTAGGAACAACAGCCAGGAATCCGAATCAGAGATGAAAAGATTGTATATTTCTTCCTGGAGAAGTTTACTGCTTTTGGTTATGGTTTCCTGTGTATCGGCCCATTCAAGCTGCAAAGAACCGTTAGGCATTACAACAACTTTCAATTCCTGATTCATCGCAAACAACCTTAGGAACGGAGATTAAATAAATTGCACATTATTACGCTCAGATTTAGGTTGGATTTGTTCGATCCGAAATCAGATAACCGCAGGAATAGTTACTCTATTTTGAGGATTATCTGATTGAGGATCGGGCAAAGGCGGCCTGAAGATGAGAAGGAATATTGGTAAGTTATTTAATCTCCGTTCCTTAGTATCTAATTCTAAAATTTGTATATTTTATGTCAAAAAATTTCGACCTGTGCGGTTAGCTTTTCACCTTACACTCGATAGTTGAAATGGCACATGATTTCAAGAAGATAGCAAAAACTCTTTTACGCACAGACGGCATAACAAAACCTGTCATTTCAATTAGTTAAAGAAAAAACGATTTTAACCGCACAGGTCGAAATATTGATATTTTAATATGTTTCTTGAGTTTTCATGCCAATTTTGTTAGTTTAATTTGGTTCTTTGACAAGGTATGGGGTTTTGTTTCACAAACCTGAAACAAGTAAAACCTTGTGAGTAGCTAACAACAATATTATAAGAGTCGATAACCAAGACCGTACTCCTATGCCACCTCAACCTCAAACCCCACCACATTGCGTTCCTCGCGGGAAAACTCCACCCCGATCAGATGAATGGGCAAACCTTCGGCCCGGTACTTGTCCGCATAGTTTTTATCCTTGAGTTGCTGCAGAGCGTGCCCTTCGGGGATGACTTCCACTACTTTAAATTCAAACAGGTAAATGTTTCCGCCAAATTTGACGGCCATATCGATGCGGCCCCGGTTGGTGGCGTCTTCCACGCGGATGTCCAGCCCCAGGGCGGCGAAGTAGCTGTAAAAAACGCTGGCATAATAGCCTTCGTATCGGGCAATGGGGTTGTTGCGATACCAGTCACTGGGGATACCGGCAAAAAAAGCGCTGAACAAATCCTTCAGCCCCATAATGTCATTGGCCAACAGCAAATCCTGAAGTCGTAAACGATGTGCAAAGCTTTTGCTGACATCATCGGTATAGACGGAAAGCAAACTGGCATTAAGACTGGATTGCACTTCATTATTGGGATAGCCCAAGGTGTACACCCAATGGCCGAGGATCGGCTCTTCGGCCTTGTGGATGGTCAAATATCCGGCTTGAAACAGCAGTGCCTCCGGAAGAATCAATTCGACATCGAAAGTCGAAAGCAAGGCCATTCCGGTGCGTAAGCGGGCAAGATCGGGAGTGAAAAAGCCGCGCTGCGCCAGCAGCTTAACCAGAAAAGTCGGCGTGCCGGTTTCGAACCACCAGGGGCGAAACGCTCTTTTTTGAAAAAGAAGCAGCATATCGAACGGATTATACACCGTCTCCCCCAGCCAGTTGTAACCGTTGTACCAGCGGCGGATTTCGTCGCGGTTCAGTCCTTTGAGTTCAGGAGCAAAAACAGTATCCACATCAGTATCCGTATAGCCGCAAATGGCCGAATATGGAGCATCCACGGTGATATCGTTAAGGTTATTGAGTCCGGAAAACAGACTCACCTTGTTGAACTTCGATACCCCGGTAAGGAAAGTAAAACGAATATGGGCGTCCAGGTCCTTGATGACCGAATAGAGATTTCTCAAGCCCTCACGCATGGCCAGCGCAGT
>JAUUWG010000153.1 GCA_030589165.1 Desulfobacterales bacterium | reverse complement strand
ATTTATCAGCTCATGGTTCCGATGGCCCAGGTTAAATACACCGCCATTACAGTGAAGATTAAACAACCGTTTCTTGCCGTCTATATCCCATAAAAATGGTCCTTCACGGCGGCCCATAACAAGATCCATGTCGTATTTTTTAAAAAATGCCACTTTTCCGGATGACACATGATCCCGGAAGGACTTAATAGACTGTTGTTTTAAAGCCGATTGTTTTGTCTTCTTAATAAATGTCATTTCCGGATTCTCCTGCTGAATGAATCAGTATTTACGTAATAGTTCAGTCCTTTTTTCAGACTCAGTAACGGTGCGGATATGCCACTGAAAAAACCGAAATGTCTTGGCTAAAGCCACATTTGGAGCAGTTTGGCGATTAGGCCCTGCGCCGTTTCTGATAAAACCGGCTGGCCTTGGCGCGGTTGCCGCAGAATTTCATATCGCACCAGCGACGGCTCTGATTGCGGCTGGTATCCAAAAAAAGCCAGCCGCAGGCCGTATCGAGACAGGTCTTGACCCGTTTCAATTCGTCCGATGACACCAGCAGGTCCGCGGCGGAACGGATCACCGGGTTCAGAACCCAATCCAGGGCACCTTTATCGCGGTTTGAATCCCACATATAGCCGCCTTTTACGGCCACGATGCGGGAATGCTTCATGGTTTTGGACAAGGAGGTATTGAAGGCGGTCAGATCCCTGGGGGCCGGCGCACGGCCTTGAATAATGGCATAAAAAATACGGTGGAGGGTTTCGCGCAATTTGACGGCGCCTTTTACGATCCGGTCCGCCTTGGCCGCATCCGCCCATGCGGTTTGCAGCAATGCTGCCACCTCGGATTCCCCGGCCACCCCCGCACAGCGGCTCCACAGGGTAAGGTCTTCGTAAGTATGCATATATTCCACCGGCTGACGAGTACCCCGCCAATCCAGGGTGTTGATGAAGTCAAGGCACAGGCGCCCGCCCAATCGTTTTAAATCACAAATGGTTTTCTTTTTTTCGTTCATCTGGAGTTACCATACCAATTATAACCTGTAAAAACTTCTTGACAGGTTAGATCTGGTTCGGTATGAATATAACCGGTTAAACATTAATAGATGGTTAGTAAATTGTCAAACGCCTGAAGATCTTTCACCTGAAACTCATATCACAAAGGAGTGCCAATGCCTACCCAAGAATTGACCACGGCAATATATGATCGATTGGAATCCAGGGGCCATAAGGGCAAAATCGTATCCGTCAGACACGTGAACGACCTTTGCGAGCGCCTCCGGGGGCAATATCAGCAGGGACTTTTGGATGAAAAATTCCATACCGAATGGCTGCAGCATTTTGACTACGGCGTTTCAAAAGAGGTCGCCGATACGGGATCACTCATCATCGTGGCGACACCGCAGCCCCAGGTACGTATCGGCTTCAACGTGAACGGCATCCCGCATACCTTCACCGTTCCGGCCACTTACAGCCATGCTACCGACAAACCTGTGGAACGCCTCCTTGAGGACGTTTTACAGCCGGAAGGATACCATGTGACCAGAGCCGTTTTGCCCATGAAGCTTTTGGCGGTACACAGCGGACTGGCCCGATATGGCACCAACAACATCACCTACGTGGAGGGCATGGGCAGCTTTCATCGCCTGACGGCCTTTGTTTCCGATCTCACCTGCACCCAGGACCACTGGGGGGAGTTGAAGACCCTTAAGCGTTGCGATGAGTGCACGTTGTGTCAAAAAGCCTGTCTCCCACCGGTGCCATCGGGACCGATCGCTTCCTTTTGCATGCAGAGCGATGCCTCACCTACTTTAATGAGGGGAAGGAGGATTTTCCCCGATGGCTGGATCCGTACTGGCACAATTGCCTGGTGGGGTGTTTGTACTGTCAGAAGGTTTGCCCCATAGACAGGGAATTCAAGGATCGCATCGCGGAAGGGGCCACGTTCTCCCAAGCCGAAACCGCGGCGATTCTGGAGGGGGTGCCAATAGAAGCATTACCGCCGGAGGCCGTCCAAAAACTGGAAGCCCTGGATCTCACGGAATACCTTGAAGTTTTGGGGCGCAACCTGAGGGTGCTGATGGATAAGGTGGCTTGAGTTATATGAAGGAGGACAAGATAATTGTCGACTATAAAGAGGCTTTGCACTTACAAGAGACAAGGAACCGATTCTTCAGCGAACTAAGACCTCTGATTCAAAAACGGCTTTAAAAGCGGTTGAATCGAAAATGGGATGAGGTTATGCCTGGGGCCTCAAAATCATGAGAAAATTTATTGGAGATTCATATGGAAATAAATGCATATTCTGCTATAACTGTCTACGACACTGTGAACCCGAAGCCATTACAAATGATATCTTTGATATTATTGAGGACAGACTCAGGCTTCTGGCCCCTGAATATTCGGAAAAGTCAATGTCCAAAATTTTCCTTTGAACGTATGATAATAGACAATCCTATGTTTTTGGGGGAAAAGGGAGGAATTCTGCATGTCACAACTGAGCAGTCCTATTGAAATCCTGAAAATACTCAATAAGTCAAATTGCAAGGAATGCAACGAACCGACATGCCTTGCATTTGCCGCCGCAGTATTCAAGGGCAATAAACAGCTCGCGGAATGCCCTCATCTTGAGAACAATGTAATTGAGCGGTTTGGCGGGAAAACCGAAAAGCGAAAGTCCATTTCACAAGATATGGAAGAGTCAGTGGAGCAGTTGAAAAGAAGCGTGGCCGCAGTAGATCTTTCTTCTGCAGCCGAGCGATTGGGGGCCGGGTTTTCTGACGAAAAACTAACTATCAAGATTTGTGGAAAAAACTTCAGTGTTGATTCAAAGGGGAACTTATCATCCGAAATCCATATACATCCATGGGTGACGATACCCATACTCAGCTATGTACTGAATTGCAAGGGAGCGCCTGTTTCAAAGGAATGGGTGCCATTCAGGGAACTTGAAGGCGGGAAGACCTGGTACCGGCTTTTCGGTCAGAGATGTGAAAAACCCCTAAAAAAGCTCGCTGACACTTATACGGATCTCTTCAATGATATGCTTCACATTTTCAACGGAAGACAGGTGGAAAACCACTACCAGTCTGATATTTCACTTGTCTTGCATCCATTGCCATTAGTGCCGAGCTTGATCTGCTACTGGAAGCCGGAGGACGGTCTCGAATCCAGCCTCAATATATTTTTCGATTCCACAGCCGAAGATAATCTCAACATCGAATCCATCTACGCCCTTGCCACCGGGCTTGTGAGGATGTTTGAAAAGATCGCTTTGACACACGGTTCATAATAAACAGCAAATCTGAATAATTACTTTTTTATCTGAGAATTTGTTGACACGGATAATATATGAGGTCTCTGTTCTGTGAGGAAAATGACATCTAAAAACTCTGTATTTGAAAAGACCTATAAAGATTACATAGCACAGGTTGCCGGAATAGATTTCAAATCGATCGAACAAAAGCTCGGAGTAGAAGTAGAAGGGAATGACGTTACAATCCCTCTTTTTGGCAAACCTCATAAAGTTTCCGAAAACGGAATTACTAACCCTGAGGGGAAACGACCATCCCTTGATATATGTGTAATACTCTGCAAATATCTTCTTCTGTGTCCTGATGTTTACCCAAGAGAAAAAGAATGGGTGTCTTTCAGAGATCTTAAAAATTCGGGTCCTTTAACCAGCTATTTTGCAAATGACGTGGAAAGGGCAATTGCCGCCTGTTTTGCAGGAAGACTTGATGATTTGAAAGAAGCGAGCAAACTCCTGGGAGGATCTCCTCCCG
>JAUUWG010000066.1 GCA_030589165.1 Desulfobacterales bacterium | reverse complement strand
TTGCCGATAAGTGCCTCTACAACGGGAATGATACCGGCGGCATTCGAATACATCGGGACTCCCATGCCTACCGCTAAAGGAACGGACCACCAGGTTCCCTTACCCATAAAAGATGCCATAAATCCTTCCGGAACATAACCGTGAATACCGGCTCCCACCGCGATACCCAAAATTACATAAATCCAGACCCGTCCAAGGATGTCTTTGACCGCATCCGCCCCGGCAATGATTCGGTCATTCCAGGATGGTCTTATTTCTTCAACGGCATTCGATCCGGCATTTACCTGAGTCACCCAGTCTTCTATGTGATTTTCCAGACGCAGCCGTCCGATCACCCATCCGGCGCCAATCGCAACAAAGAGACCGGTTCCCATATACAATGCCGCCAGTTTCCATCCTAAAAGGCCATAAAGAAGGGCCAGGGCAATTTCGTTGACCATGGGAGCAGCGATAAGAAAGGAGAGTGTGACACCCAAAGGCACTCCGGCCGTTACAAAACCGATAAACAGCGGAACAGCCGAACAGGAACAAAACGGCGTGACGATACCCAGCAGTGCCGCCAGAATATTGCCGGCGAATTCGTTTCTCCCTGACAAAATATTTCGGGTGCGTTCCGGTGTGAAAAAGGTGCGGATAATACCAACAACAAAAATAATCAGCACCAGCAGCATCATCACTTTGGGCGTATCATAAAAGAAAAATTCCAGGGCCGAAGCCAGTCGAGTTTCGCTTTCAACCTGAAACAACGAATAGGTTATAAATGAAGATAACTGAGGTAATTTACTGTAAAGCAGCCACCATACATAGATACCGACCACACCGATTAGCGGATAAACAAGGATCGGATTTTTCATGCCGGTCTCTTGCTTTGCACTTACCGATGAACATGCGCAGGGAGTATTTTTCAAAGGTTTCATTTCATTATCTACCTTGCAAAATCAAATTTGTTTTATCGGGGATGACAGCATGCTGCTATTTTGTAAGCCAGGCTTTGATTTCTTTTTTCTTGGGCACCTTGCCGACACTTTTGACTTCACCGTCAATGACCACTGCCGGTGTTCCGAACACGCCGTACCCGGCGATTTCCATGAGATCGGTTATCTTTTCAACTCGGGCGTCCGCAGCCTCTTCAGCAATGGCTTCTTTTATGAGTTTTACGGTTTTTTCACATTTTGCACATCCAGGTCCCAATACTTTAATATCCATTAAAGTGTACTCCTTTTATAAAATGATGGTCTCGTAAAAAGTCGCCAGTAGAAATTTTAACCACAATCAATAGTGCACAAACAAAATATAATATCTATATGTTGCGGTTAAAATTTTAAATTTGGACTTTTTACGAATGCATCATAAAATGATTTGGGTTTTGTTTTTTTCATGGTCTTTTCAGTTAGTCTTTACTCATGATATTTGAACTCTATATTACATTTTATCGATATAGTTCGGTAAAAATATTGCATTTTTTTTTCTTGCTTACAAAATTTAAACGCCGATACTTTGACGATCTGTTATGAATTGGCTTATAATTTTAATATAATAAGCATCAGGAAATACCTCTATGATGTTAATATCTTTTTACTGAAAAAGATTAAATTCCTTTTTAGGAATATATAGGCTTTATATGATCAATGTCAAACATTTTTTGAGTATTTAGAGCCTGTTTAAAAATTGATAAATCGCCTGTAAAAGCGTGACAGCTGTTCAAATCGTCGTAAATTTTCGGCAAATAGGCTTGCTATTCACCTCAAATTTGCAACAATTTGCCCTCGCTTTCACACTTTTTCGCTTCGATCCCCTATTTTTTAAACAGGCTCTGGGAATTTTGCACAATCTTCAATTTTGTTCGAATTCAAGGGTAATTTCTTTTCAATAAATCCGGGCACGGGCAATATAACTGGATTCCCGCGAAGGCGGGAATCCACATGGCAGCTTTGCCCATACTTTTTGAAAAGTTACGTTAGGTTGCTGCAGATGAGAATCTGAATGAAACAAGGGAAAGCGAAAAGAAGGTGAGAAAATTCCAAACAAAAAGGCCTGCAAGTAAATGATATCACTTGCAGGCCTTATATTTTCAATTATGTGGAGGCGGCATCCAGATTCGAACTGGAGAATAAAGGCTTTGCAGGCCTCTGCCTTACCACTTGGCTATGCCGCCGCTCCAAAAAAAATGGAGCGGGAAACGAGATTTGAACTCGCGACTTCGACCTTGGCAAGGTCGCACTCTACCACTGAGTTATTCCCGCTCAGTCACTAAAAGAACTTTTAGTTTTTTTGTTCGTTTTTGTCAACAAAAAAACACATCAGGTCCGAAAAATTTTCTAAACCTTATGAAATAATCGGCTCCTGACCAGACCGTCATTATTAAAGCCCCCCATAATAAAGCGTACCCGATTCCATGGAAATTGATCCCAAAGTACGGATAATGTATCAAAAGAGGTATCAGGGATGCTATCTGAAAACCTGTTTTATATTTTCCCAAACTGGATGCCGAGATATCCTCCCCCGTACCGGCAATAACACTCCGAAGGCCGGTTACAGCAAGTTCACGCCCGATGATGATGCAGATTATCCAGGCTGGAACCCATCGATGAGATACCAGCATGATAAAGGCCGAAGAAACCAGGAGCTTATCCGCCAGCGGATCGAGGATCTTTCCTAAATTCGATACCAGCCCTCGGCGCCTTGCAAAAAAACCGTCAAGAAAATCGGTAATCGCTGCCGCGCTAAAAAAAAGCGCCGCCATAAATGTGCATACCCGGTTTGGAAACAAAAGCAAGACCACCACTATGGGTATGGCCGCGATACGACACGTCGTCAAGGTATTGGGATGACTTAATACATTTTTGAGTTGGTTCATTGATAACATTGTTCGGTATGGTCTTAAAAAACGTGTTTTTATTTTTGAACCTTTTTCCAGTCGTCTAAAAAGGCTTTAAGGCCCTTGTCCGTCATCGGATGGCCAGCCAACTTACTAAGCACCTTGAATGGAATGGTAGCGATATCCGCACCGATTAAAGCCGATTCAAGAACATGGAGGGAATTGCGGATACTAGCCACGATAATTTCCGTCTCAAACCCGTAGTTGCTGTAAATCTGAGCAATCTGTTCCACCAAAAGAAGGCCTTCATGGGACAGATCATCAAGACGACCGATAAAAGGACTTACATATGTTGCCCCCGCTTTTGCCGCCATAAGGGCCTGAAGGGGTGAAAAAATAAGGGTAACATTTGTTTTTATCCCCTCTTCGGAAAGCTTGCGGGTGGCCTTGATGCCATCTACCGTCATGGGAATTTTTATGACGATGTTTTTATGAAGATCAGCCAGAGAACGGGCTTCTCTTATCATCCCTTCCGCATCGAGACTGATGACCTCAGCGCTTATGGGACCGTCTACCACTTCGCAGATATTTTTTATAATCTCCTCAAAATTACCGCCTTCTTTGGCAATAAGAGACGGATTTGTTGTCACCCCGTCTACCATCCCCATGCTGCTGGCTTCTTTTATTTCATCAATATTTGCCGTATCGATAAAAAACTTCATCTAATATAACCTCCAGTATTACCAAGTCGATATTTTTTTATTAAAAAGGTTTAAGAGCCTGTTAAAAAACTGATGAATCCGCTGCAAAACCGTGAGAGCGGTTCAAATTGTTGTAAATTTTCGGCAAATAGGCTTGCTATTCACCTCAAATTTGCAACAATTTGCCCTCGCTCTCACACTTTTTCACTTCGATTCCCTAATTTTTAAACAGGCTCTAAATCAAACTTTCGGGGTGACCAATGTACAATCGGCTTATTTTTTTCTTTGCAATGCAATAAACTTGTCCCTGCATTCATTGCTGCAGAAATACAAATCTTTTCCATCAACTTTTAAAGGTACGCCGTCTCTTATAGGAAAATAAACCCCGCAATAGGGGTCTTTGACCATTACATCGTCTATATTCCGAACGTTATGCCGAAAAACCTTGTTACCGATTGAAGCACCGGGAAAAAGCCGGGATTTCAGTATCCGGTAACAAAGATAAACAATCCCAATGAATATTAATAATCTCATTTAAACAAAATCACCCTCTGATCTTTAGCATTGATAGTATCTAACAGATATTTTATATTTTTTTTCAGGACCGGATGAATAATGTCAGGAGCTATATCACAAAGCGGTCTTAACACAAAACATCTTTTGTGCATCCTGGGATGGGGAATGGTCAGTTCGGGTGTATTTATTATTAAATCATCAAATAAGATGATATCAAGATCAATAACACGGGGACCAAACCTTACGGTTTTGTCAGTTCGCCCGGCATCATGTTCGATCGACTTGAGTTTTTTTAAAAGTTGAAAAGGTTCGAGACAGGTTTCAATCTTTATCGCTGCATTTACAAACCAGTCCTGATCCGTGTAATCAACCGGCTCGGTTTTGTAAAACCGTGACTGAACTTTTAAGGAAACCGAAGCAGAAGCGGCAAGGATATCGATATTCTTCTGACAATTATCAAGCTTGTTTCCAAGGTTGGACCCTACGGAAATATATACGGTATGATTTTTCATGTTTACGTCTTTTTATATGACCGTTGTCAATTATCAGTTGATAAAAAAACAACTGACTACTGTCAGATGATACAATTCAATAACTAAACCTTATATAATTGGAATCATCGCTTGTACGACCGTTTTGAGCCAAACCGATTACCTTATAAATATATCGGAAGCCCTTTTCCAGGGTTTCAGAGTACGACAAGGGTTTTGCCTTGTCTTTTCCAATCTTAAGTGGGCTTTTTTTGTCAACAGGGATATCCGCAACACGCTTAAAGCGTACAGGACACGTTTTACACTCTTTTCCCGCAATCGGTCTTTTGGATTGATAAAGAATAAAAGCGGTTAAAGAGGATTGATTCTTTTCATCCCCTTTTGGTATGTTCCAGGTCAGTTTCAAAGTATCACCGTCTAAACGATAGCTTAAATCTTTTACCGCCCGAGGCTGGACCTGACGGGGCGCTACGGGAGGAGCCTTTTTACCGCATCCGATAAAAAGGAATGGGCACAGGATCAGAATCGCAAAAGGCAGGATAAAAGGTTTAACAACACTCTCAATGTATCTCTTGTTTTTTGAAAGGTCCATGATTTATGGGGAGTGAATTATTTATTCCCATCCCCCTTAAGATCTTCAATCTCTTCTTCAAGGCTTTTTTCAGCCTCTCTGACGGCAGTTATTACATTCTCCGTAGACGTTCCGCCGAAAGATTTTCTCCGATCAATCATATACCGTGTACTCAAGGCATTAAAAATATCGTCTTTAATAAGAGGAGAAAATGTCTGTAACTCCTTCAGAGTCAATTCATGAAGCTCTTTGTTTTTGTTCAAGGCATAATTTACCGCCTTACCTGCACAGTTGTGAGCGGCTCTGAACGGCATCCCCATGGTTACAAGGTAATCCGCCATATCTGTTGCGTTTAAAAATCCCGTGGATGTAGCCTGCTCCATAACCTCTTTGTTTATGGTAATATTCGGAAGCATTTTTTTATAAATATCAATGCAGGCTTTTAAGGTGTCCAGGGTTTCAAACAAAGGCTCTTTATCTTCCTGCATGTCACGGTTATAGGCAAGAGGTAATGACTTCATAATGGTTAAAAGAGCGATCAGGTTCCCAAAAACACGGCCCGATTTACCCCGAACAAGTTCCGGAACATCCGGATTTTTTTTCTGAGGCATGATGCTGCTTCCGGTAGAAAAAGCATCGGAAAGTTCGATAAATCCGAATTCGGATGATGACCATAAAATAAGTTCTTCTGAAATGCGGCTGAAATGTACCATGCAGATACTTGCTGACGCTAAGAACTCTATTATAAAATCCCTGTCCGACACGGCATCGATACTGTTTGCGGAAATTTTCGGAAAATCAAGAAGTTTTGCCGTATAACCCCTGTCGATGGGATATGTTGTTCCTGCAAGAGCGGCACTTCCAAGAGGCATAACGTTTATGCGTTTTAATCCGTCTTTAAACCTTTCCAGGTCCCGTGAAAACATTTCGTAATATGCCATCAGATGATGGGACAGAAGGATGGGCTGTGCCCGCTGCATATGGGTATACCCAGGCAAAACCACATCCATATGGAGCTTTGCGAAATCCACGATAACCTTTCTGAGTTCCACAAGGCTCTTTATTATCCCGGTAACTTCATCCCTGAGATACATGCGAACGTCCAGAGCCACCTGATCGTTTCTGCTTCTTGCGGTATGAAGCTTCTGGGCGGTTTTCCCGACTTGCTGTGCAAGGGCATCTTCAATGTGCATGTGGATATCTTCAAGGCTGTCATAAAATTGGAAATTTCCCCTCTCTATATCCCTTTTTATCTTGCCAAGGCCCTGGATCAACAATAAAGCTTCGTCCTCTGTAATAACGGATACCTTTGCCAGCATCTTACAGTGGGCGATACTCCCCTCAATATCATGTTTGTAAAGACGCTTGTCTATATGGATTGAGGATGTAAAGCTTTCCACGCTTGTATCGGTCTTTTCGGAAAACCTGCCTTCCCACGGCTTTTCAGACATATTTACCTCCGGCTCCTGTTTTTTATCATCTTTTGAATGCGTAATCTCAAGGCATTCAGCCGGATAAAGCCTTCAGCATCTTTCTGACTGTAAACGCTGTCATCTTCAAAGGTTGCAAAATCTTCACTGTAAAGGGACTCGATCGACTTACGGCCAAGGACGCGGCAACTCCCCTTATAAAGTTCAAGGCGAACCACTCCTGAAACATTCTCCTGGGTCCCGTCGATCATATCCTGCATCAGTTTCATCTCAGGTGAAAACCAGAAACCATTGTATACAAGTTCAGAATATTTGGGAATCAATGAATCGCGAAGGTGCATCACTTCTCGATCCATAGTTATAGATTCCATGTTTATATGGGCAAACCTTAAAATCGTACCGCCCGGAGTTTCATAAACACCGCGTGATTTCATGCCCACAAAACGGTTTTCAACGATATCGGCTCTTCCTATACCATGTCGTCCGCCCAGTCTGTTCAGTTCTTTAAGTAAATTCGCAGGAGAAAGGCTGTTATTATTTATGGCTACGGGATCACCCTTTTCAAAAGTTATCTCTATTATCTCCGGTTTATCAGGCGCGTCCTGGGGTGAAACGGAAAGCGTAAACATATCTTCGGTAGGTTCTTTCCATGGATCTTCGAGAATCCCGCCTTCGTAACTGATATGAAGGAGGTTCCGGTCGGTGCTGTAAGGTTTTTGTGGTGTCGTAGGAACATCTATGCCGTGTTTTTCAGCAAACGCCATGAGGGCGGTGCGCGAGTTCAGATCCCATTCACGCCATGGTGCAATGATTTTTATATCCGGATCTATAGATAGGTAACTGAGTTCGAATCTTACCTGATCATTGCCTTTGCCGGTTGCGCCGTGACTTACGGCATCAGCACCCTCTATCTGTGCAATTTCCATCTGCCGCTTTGCGATAAGCGGCCGGGCAAGAGAGGTTCCCAAAAGATATTGCCCTTCGTAAACGGCATTGCCACGAAAGGCCGGAAAAACATAATCCTTTACAAAGGTCTCTTTCAAATCATCGATATAAACCTTTATGGCACCGGTCTTTAAGGCTTTTTCCTCTACATCACTTAATTCCTCTTCCTGACCTATATCCGCGGAAAACGCGATCACTTCACAGTCATATGTCTCGGCAAGCCATTTTAAAATTACCGACGTATCAAGTCCGCCTGAATAGGCCAGAACAACCTTTTTTATATTATCATGCACCATTGATCTGTTCCTTTCTTCTTACTCATTCTTACCCATTGGCAGGAATGAAGAGAAATTCCTGCTTCACAGAGGCTGCCCGAACCAACTGCTTAGGTCTTACCGCCTCTCCACAGGCTGTCACCGTAGAACCTACGGCCAGTTTGTTAATATTATTTTTCTTATGCACAAAATATCAGCTTGGTTCCCGCTATTATATTTATGTGCAAAATGAATAATTGTCACTATATTTGATTAAAAAATCAGCTACAGTTTAAAGCTCCTTATTTATCAATAGGTCAAGTATCGCCTTGTGCATATGCATTTTGTTTTCAGCCTGGTCCCACACAACGGAACGAGGGCCTTCCATAACTTCTTCACTGATCTCTTCATTCCTGTGTGCCGGCAGGCAGTGCATAACGATAACATCTTTCGGAGCGTAGCTCAAAAGCGCTTTGTTAACTTGAAAAGGCTCAAACACCTGCTTTATTTCGTTAAATTCACGGTCATCCTGTCCCATGCTTGCCCAGACGTCCGTATAGATTACATCGGCATCATGTACGGCTTCAACAGGGTCACGGGTCAGTTTGATATTGCTGCCGCTTTTTTCAAGCGCCTTTTTCATGATTATGGAATCGGGAGAATAGGACTCCGGACAGGCCAACACCAATTCAAACCCTAAAACAGCCGAAGCATTGATCCAGGAATGGGCAACGTTATTCCCGTCTCCGACCCAGGCAACTTTTACGCCCTCGTACCCGCCTTTATATTCGATAACGGTCAGAAGATCACTTAAGACCTGGCAGGGATGGTATACATCGGTAAGCGCATTGATAATCGGAATGTCGGAAAATTTTGAATATTCGACCAGCAAATCCTGGGAAAAAGTTCTGATGGCCAAACAGTCCATGTATCTTGAAAGCACCCTGGCCGTGTCCTTTACCGGCTCATTTCTGGCGATTTGAGTATCCTTGGTGCTTATGAAAATGGGCGTCCCGCCAAGCTGAACCATTGCGGTTTCAAATGAGATGCGCGTACGGGTAGACGGTTTGTTAAAAATAAGGCCCAGTGTTTTTCCTGCAAACGGCCTGTCCGTAATTCCCATTTTATGTCTTTCTTTGAGTTCAAGAGCGCGTTTAAAAAGTCTCTCAAAGTCATCTTTTTCAAGGTCGGAAAGGGTCAATAGATCTTTTTTCAAGATAACCTCTTTGAAATTTTGCAGGTTAAGAGTTAGTCCGGTTTATAATATCTCATCCAAACACGTCACTAAAGAATCAATCTCATGCTTATTAATAATAAGCGGTGGAATAAATCTCAGAATATTTCCCTGGATACAGTTTATAAGAAAACCTTTTTCCATGCAGCGACTTACTACGGGTTCCCCTTCTTTTTTAAGCTTCATGCCAAGCATCAAACCGAAGCCGCGAACATCCTCAATATCCTTATGCCTGTTTTTAAGCCATAGAAGCCTTTCCTTGAAATAATCTCCCGTTTCTTTACAATGATCGATAATCTTTTCTTCTTCAAGGGTTTTGAGAACTTCAAGGGCCGCCGCTGTTACAATCGGGGTACCACCGAATGTCGATCCATGTGAACCGGGACCGAACGCTGAAGCAACCTCTTCTTTGGCCAGCATGGCCCCAATGGGCAAGCCGTTGCCAAGGGCCTTGGCCAGAGTCATGATGTCCGGCTCAATTCCGAAATGCTCATATGCAAAAAGTTTACCGGTACGGCCGATTCCGGTCTGTATTTCATCAAAGATAAGAAGGGTACCGGTATCGTCACAAATTTGTCTGACAGCCTCAAGATACCCGGGGTCAGGGCAGCGAACCCCCCCTTCCCCCTGGACCGGTTCAACCAGAACAGCGCATATTGAAGGTCCTATTTGCCGGCGCAATCCTTCCGTGTCACTAAACTGCACAAAATCAAATCCCTCAAGCGCCGGCTCAAATCCCTTTCTGATCTTGTCCTGACCGGTTGCGGAAAGAGTGGCCATGGTACGGCCATGAAAAGATTTTTCCATGGCGATTATTCTGTAACGCCCCTCTTCTCCCTTATCCTTGAAATATTTTCTTGCGAGCTTGATGGCGGCTTCATTGGCCTCCGCCCCGCTGTTGCAGAAAAAAACCTTGTCTGCAAAACTTTTCTCAACAAGCAATGATGCCAGCTCAACCTGAGGGACCGTATAGAAAAGATTCGACACATGAAACAGAATATTCGCCTGTTTTGAAATCGCTTCAACAATCCTTGGATGGGTATGGCCAAGGCAGCATACGGCAACCCCGGCAACAAAATCGATATACTCTCGTCCCTGTGTATCCCGGAGAATACATCCTTTTCCGCTTTCAATTACAATCGGAAACCTTTTGTAAGTTTTCGCAATGACCTTATCCGCTTTATTGATTATTTTCGTATTCATTTTGTGACTTCAGTTCCAATGCCGCTGTCCGTAAATAGTTCTAAAAGTAATGCATGGCGCTTTGCGCCATTTATTATCTGCACCTTTTTAACACCGTTTTCAAGTGCATCCAAAGCACACTCGATCTTTGGGATCATCCCCCCTGAAATGGTCTTGTCTTCGACCATCTTCCGGATGGTCTTTGCATCAATGGAGGATATCAGGAAACCGGCGGAATCAAGGACGCCGTCTACGTCCGTAAGAAGAACGAGACGTCCTGCTGAAAGTGCAATCGCCAATTTTGCCGCCACCAGATCCGCATTTATGTTGTATGTTTCACCAGACTCTCCCGCGCCGACCGGAGCGACAATAGGAATGAACCCGTGTTTCGTAAGGGTATTTATAATATCAGGATTGATATGTGTAACTTCTCCCACCAACCCCGGATCAATAATTTCAGGCGGTTCGCTCTTGTTTTCCTGATGCAGGACCTGAAGCTTCTTTGCAATGATCAGCCCCCCATCCTTGCCGCTTAACCCGACGGCCTTGCCTCCCTGTTGGTTTATCTGAGCGACGATTGCCTTGTTTACCTTGCCGCCGAGGACCATCTCCACTACGTCCATGGTCGGTTCGTCCGTAAGGCGCATTCCCCTTACAAACCTGGGACGTATCCCCATCCGGTCAAGAACCGAGTTGATCTGAGGCCCTCCGCCATGTACCACAACAGGATTAAGACCGACAAACTTCATCAAGGTAATGTCCCTGGCAAAATCCTCCTTCAACTGCTCGTCCACCATGGCATGACCGCCATATTTGATAACGATTGTCATGCCGTAGAAACGGCGTATATAAGGCAGTGCCTCTATCAGTATGTCTGCTACATTCGTAATCATAATTTTTTAAAGTATATACCTGCTGAGATCTTCATCCTTGACGATATCTTTTAATTTGCTTTCTACATATTCAGCGTCGATGACGACCTTTTTCCCCTTCATGTCGGGTGCCTCAAAAAGAATATCTTCAAGCAGACATTCCATGAGGGTATGAAGTCTTCT
>JAUUWG010000019.1 GCA_030589165.1 Desulfobacterales bacterium | reverse complement strand
CTGAAGCCTTGCTCATGGCGATTCGGATTTCCCGACGAAAAAAAGTGGCGGTTTCAAATGCGATTCATCCCCTGTATCGCCGAGTGGTTCAAACCTATTTTGCCCCCACCGGATATGAAATTGTGGAAATTCCTTATCTGGCAAACGGCAGAACTGACATTTCCGCACTCGACAACCTGGAAGAGCTGGCGGCCGTCGCGGTTCAGTCGCCCAACTTTTTTGGATGTATCGAGGATTTGAAAAATATCGGAGAAAAGGCTCACTCCGACAAGAAGACCCTTTTCGTGACATGTTTTACCGAACCCCTTGCCTATGGTCTTCTGAAAAGTCCGGGAAGCCTTGGGGCCGACATCGTCTGCGGGGAAGGTCAAAGCCTTGGCGTTCCCCGCTCATTCGGAGGTCCCGGACTGGGCATTTTCGCCTCGTTAAACAAATATGTGCGCAACATGCCGGGCCGTCTCATCGGTCAAACCGTGGACAAGGACGGGAAAAGAGGATTTGTCCTGACCCTCGCCACCAGAGAGCAGCACATCCGGCGGGAAAAGGCCACTTCCAATATCTGCTCCAACGAGGGCCTTTGCGCCACCACCGCCACCATGTATATGGCCAGTCTCGGCGGCACCGGGTTTCGAGAACTTGCAGGGTTAAACCGCGACAAGGCGGAATACCTTAAAGGAGAACTGAAAAATGCAGGATTTACCATAAGCTTTGACAGCCCCACCTTTAATGAGTTCGTGGTTGAATCTCCTGCCGGATTTGAGACGACCTACAAAAAATTGTTGAAGAGAAAGATCGTGGCAGGTCTCCCTTTGGCACCCTACTATCCCGATCTTGATGATCATTACCTTTTTTGTGTAACGGAAACCAGCAGCAAAGAGGACATGGATGCCCTTATCAAGGAGGTTACATCATGAAAGAACTTGTCGGTACAACAGGCCTGATATTTAACGAACCGCTCCTTTGGGAAAAAGGGGCAAAAGGAAGGATCGGTTTTTCCCTGCCCAGGCGGGATGTAGACCCTTGTCCCCTGGATGATGAACTGAAAGGCGACGGACCGGATTTCCCGGATCTGAGCGAACAGGATGTGGTGCGCCACTTTACCCGGCTTTCTCAATGGAATTTCGGTGTAGACAGCGGCATGTATCCCCTGGGTTCCTGCACCATGAAATACAACCCCAAAACAAATGAAAGACAGGCATCACTTCCCGGGTTTTCAGGCGCCCATCCCCTGCTTCCTGCGGAACTATCCCAGGGCGTGCTGAAGATAATGTTTGACCTTGAACAGTATCTCGCGGAAATCACCGGACTGCCGGCGGTCACGCTTCAGCCTGCTGCGGGTTCCCATGGAGAACTCACGGGGATGATGGTTATCAACGCTTATCATAAAGCCAAGGGTGAAACCCGTTCAAAGGTATTAATCCCGGACACGGCCCACGGTACGAATCCGGCCAGTGCGGCCCTGTGCGGTTTCAAATCGATTCTCGTAAAATCCAATGATCAGGGGATTCTTTCTCCTGAAACAATCGCCGGGGTCATGGATGAAGATACGGCCGGAATCATGGTTACCAACCCCAACACCCTGGGGCTTTTTGAAGAAAACATCAAGAAAGTCGCCGACATCGTCCATTCAAAAGGCGGTCTAGTTTACGGGGACGGCGCCAATATGAATGCTGTCATGGGGATTGTCAATATGAAGGAAATAGGGGTGGATGTGCTTCATCTGAACCTTCACAAGACCTTTTCAACACCCCACGGCGGTGGTGGTCCCGGCAGCGGACCTATCTGTGTAACTGAGGATCTTGAACGGTTTCTGCCGGTACCCCGTGTGATTGAAAAAGACGGGAAATATGAGCTTTCTGAAGACTACCCGGAATCAATCGGCAAAATTCATGCATTTTACGGAAACTTCGGTGTCAAGCTAAAGGCTTACAGCTATATTCTTTCCATGGGGGCAAACCTGAAAAAAGTCAGCCAACTTGCGGTATTAAGCGCCAATTATATCAAAGAAAGTTTAAAAGGTGTTTTTTTTCTTCCTTATGATAAACCCTGCATGCATGAATGCGTCTTTACCGACAAAAACCAGGAAAGCAACAAGGTGAGTACCCTGGACATTGCCAAGCGCCTGATGGAATACGGATTTCATCCGCCCACCATCTATTTTCCGCTGGTGGTCCATGGCGCGTTGATGATCGAGCCGACCGAGACAGAGTCCAAGGAGGATATCGACCACTTTATCGATACAATGAAAGCCATTGCCGATGAGGCCAAAAAGAACCCTGAGCTTCTTTTAGAAGCACCCAAGATCACCAAGGTTAGAAGACTGGATGAAATAGCGGCCGCACGCAAACCCTGCCTTTGCGGTTAGATAGTGCCCATCCACAAACGGCATTTTTTGGCCCAGAGCGGCGTTTTCGCTCTTTTGAAATCCTCGACATAGCCTGTATGCCTGCGGTTTCAAAATTGCTCAAGCCTTGCTCTGAACCAAAATCTACCATTTGGTGACGGACACTAGATAAAAACATATTCGGCTATTGACGGAAATGTCCTTTGAAAATGGAAAACCTGCTTTACACATCGTCATCGGGCAGACAATGCCGATATGTTGAGTTGCCGATTACCGATTACCGGGAGGCCCTCGAACTGCAGCGCAGCATCGTGGCCGCCAGAAACAACCACACGCTTGACTGCGACGTCATTTTAATACTCGAGCATTCGGCGGTGTTTACCCTCGGCCGCCGTGGCGGACGGGATAATCTGACCGTATCCGAGACGTTTCTTGAAAAAAAGGGCATACAGGTCGTTAACGTGGAACGGGGAGGGTATATCACCTATCACGGGCCGGGACAACTGATCGGTTATCCCATCATCGACCTGCGAGCGCTCAGGCTGTCGGTGACGGATTATGTCAGCGGACTGGAAGAAATCATGCTGCGAACGGCCGCAGACTTTGGGGTCGCGGCCGAACGTAACCCTAAAAACCGGGGAATCTGGGTAGGAAACAGCAAGCTGGGCAGCATCGGCATCTCTATCCGCCACGGGGTTGCTTTCCACGGTTTTGCATTTAATGTGAACATTTTCCTTGAACCTTTTTGCTGGATAAATCCTTGCGGTCTTAAAGAGGTGGGCATAACATCTCTGACTAAAGCGCTTTCCCGCACTATTTCCATGCGGCAGGTGCGCCGAAGAATTCGCCATCACCTCTCGGCAGTTTTCGGGTTTGATCTGATCCCCATGAAGGTTGCGGATCTTCAGGATGCAGCAAAGAAGCTTGTTCTCCAAGCGGGAATGAAATAATCAGGCATAGAGGCAAAGATGATTCAGCAAAACGAACATCCCATCAGCATCCGGAAACCTCGCTGGCTAAGACGCAGACTTCCCTCCGGGCCCATGTACGAAAGGACAAGGTCCCTGATTCACTCCAAGGCGCTTCACACCGTTTGCCAGGAGGCCAAATGCCCCAACCAGTTCGAGTGTTTTTCAAAACAAACGGCAACTTTTTTAATTCTGGGAGACAGGTGTACCCGCAACTGCCGTTTCTGCAACGTTGACAACGGCTCCAGCGAGCCACCCGATCTGCAGGAGCCGGAAAAAGGGTCGCAGAAGCTGCCCGTAAGATGAACCTGCAATACGTGGTGATCACATCAGTCACTCGGGACGACCTTCCCGACGGAGGCGCCGGTATTTTTGCAGAAACAATTCACCAGGTGCGCAAAAAGAATTCAGAGGTGAAAGTGGAGGTGCTTATTCCCGATTTTCAGGGCGAACTTGCGGCGCTTAAAACCGTTCTGAGAGCCACACCAGATGTACTAAACCACAACATCGAAACGGTCCATAGGCTTTACCCTGCGGTGCGTCCGCAGGCGCTCTATCAGCGTTCGCATAAACTCCTGCGTCAGGCAAAAGCCTATTCTCCCTCAATGATCACCAAATCGGGCCTGATGCTGGGACTCGGGGAAAGCTCCGGCGAAATCCGCAATACCCTTCAGGATCTTTTGGAAGCAGGATGCAGCATCCTGACCATGGGCCAGTACCTGCAGCCGTCAAAGCACCACCTTTCCGTTGCTCGTTTCGTGCCGCCGGAAGAGTTTGACAGTTGGCGGGAAAAAGCCCTCCAGATGGGATTTGCGGAGGTTGCCAGCGGACCTTTTGTACGCAGCTCATACCAAGCCAGGGAGCTCTATCGGACTTTTTCACCTTGATCACAGCTATCGTCCCGGAGCAAATCAATATCATAAACGGAGGTAACTTATTATGTTAAAAAAATTCTTACTGACCGCTTTTTGCAAGGACCGGCCCGGCATCGTGGCCGACATTTCCCAGGTAATCTACGAAAACGGCTGCAACCTGGAAGATTCTACCATGACCAACCTGGCCGGCGAGTTTGCCATCATTTTGCTGTTCTCCCCTCTGTCTGCCGGGGAAGAAACAGATTTGGAAGAAAAGCTTTCCATGGAATGCCGCCGGCTGGAAAGGGAAAAGGGTATCACCGCTTTTATACGGCCCTTTAGCCACGAAGAAAGGAAGCCGAAAGCCGATTATTATGCCAAAAACCTGCACGTGGAAGGCCAGGATCAGGCCGGCATTGTATACAAAGTGAGTCGTTTTCTTGCCGATAGCGATATCAACATCAGCACCCTGAACTCGGAAATGAAGTTATCACCAGAAAGCGGGGCCGCCATTTACAGTATGACGCTTTTGGTTGAAATTCCCCAAAAGGTATCCCTGCAAAGCGTGGAACAAGGGCTTAATCAAATCGGAGATCAGTTGAACGTGGATATCACCGTTGAGTGATTGGGCGTGTTTTCCCGGCAGGTGGGTTCGACCACAATTTTCTTCCAATCATATTTACAAGAAGAAAAAGGGAAAAAATTCACTGTAAAACCCATCTTTTAATCCGGGTGAAGGCTTGGGTAAATTCGCCGAAGACAACGACGTGGATGAAGTCATTTTCGATGTGAAAAAAGAATGAACTACCCCCGCACCTACTGCAGAGATAGTTCATCCAACCTGAAATGTGTGCTGCAAGGGACACACTTATGGGACTGCCGGATTTCCAACGCCCGTACGTCGCTGTCGTGATCCCTTGGGATGTACAGTAGGATTAACTATGGCATTTATTAATCCTCGGCCAAATATCTCAAACGCGTTATCCAGGGTTTGCATGAAGTGATCATGATCATGATAGATAATCCGTTTACTGTCCTCCCAGATAACGATGCCTAAAAATAAAGCCCAAATAACGTTCGCGATTGACTCGGGAGATACAGCGATAAAATTGCCTTGACTTATTCCTTCTTCAAGTATTTTGGCAATTTTCTCGAGTGCGCTGTGATACAATTCCTAGATCTGAGAAAGGAGCTGAGATGAAATATTCTTCCAGGTTCCACGCGATTGTGATCGGAAGATATTTGTGAGCACCAAAGGGTCGAATCTGTAAACGTCATACATAGCTTCCTTCAGTATCGATATCTTTTGATCGGACTTCGACTCCTTTTGGCTTGTTATGGCTTCCTCCAATCTGATGTTCAGATATTGAATGGCTCGAAGGGACAGGGCGGTATACAATTCGTCTTTACCTTTGAAATAAAGATAAAGGGTGCCGGTGCTAAGTTCCGCCTCTTTTGCAATATCCTCCATGGTAGCTTTGCCGAAGCCTTTATTGGAAAATACCCTTCTGGCGGCAGCAATTATCATCTGACGTCTTCTTGCCTTTTCTCGTGTTTTTCTTTCCTGTATTCCCATGGGCAATTAAACCATTTAATGAGTACCAAAAAAGAAGGCCACCTGCTTGAAAGCAAATGGCCTTTTTATCGCTTTCATTCGAAGCTGCAGATCATCCTTTGGACCCAAGACGCAAGCCGCCGTGGATAAAGAAGACATCTCCGGCCAGGGCCTCGTTCCGATAGATATCCCCCACCAGAGTAGCCACTTCCTCCGGCTCAATCAGACGGCCGATGGGGACCTGACCGATAATATAATCCAGGGCTTTTTGGTTCATCCCCTTTACCATGGGGGTGCCCACATAACCCGGCGCAACAGCCACGCAACGGATCTTGCCGGCGAGGCCGCGCCGGAAAAACTCGGCCGTAATGACTTTGGGCATCACAGACATGGCCGCCTTGGTGGACGAATAATTGATCTGACCGGCCGTTCCCAGACTGCTGGTAGAGGAAACGAGACAGATCAATCCCTTGCAGTTATGATTGATCATCCGCTCGGCGCATTCGCGAACAGTCAGGAATACACCGGTTAAGTTGATATCGACGACCATTTTAAAATTATCCAGGGCCATTTTCTTTTTTACTTTCCCGGTTTCCTTGTCCGTTGCCAGCATCAGTCCATCCTTGATAATTCCGGCAAACGGGGCCACTAGATTGATCTTACCGAACTTTTCAATGGCCGTGTCGGCCAGCCTGGCGCAATCGTCCTCATCGGTCACGTTGCACACCACCGAAGCGACTTCACCGCCTAAATCCGTAAGTTCGGCCTCTGCCTGCTTAAGCATCTCTTCGGCCACGTCGGCGATGACCACCTTGCCGCCGTTTTCCACCCAGTATTTGGCGATTGCCAGGCCGATGCCGCCACCGCCGCCGGTAATAACCGCAACAGAATCCTTAATTTCCAGCATTCTTTACCTCCTTTTTTGCTTTTATTGTTCTTGACGTGAGCGCCGATTTTCCCTTAGCGGACTTTGGCGCGGCTTTCTTTTTGGGCCGTTGGGAAACCGATTTGTCCGTTTCACTATCCAGATCCAGTTGAAAACGCACCGGTCCCCGGCAATTTTGATCACCGAAACGCGTGTGCAGCGCACAGGCGGACTCAGGGTTGGACCAGGATGTGGCAATGGCCCCATGGCCCTTGGGAAAGGGAGTCACCTCCGCGTCGATATAATCCAAAGGGGCGAGGGCCGTTTCCTTGTCCACCAGGTCATCTCTTTCGGCATAGCATATAAGGAACTTGATTTCTTTCTCTTTGATCCGCTTGAAATTAAGTTTCCGGTCGAATAGCTTAACGGGAAGGGTCCCGTCCTTGTCCACGGGAATGGTGTATGAGGCAAAACTCATCTTGGTGATGGCTTCGGGCAGGTCGGAGCGGTCATAGATCAGCCAGTGGTTAATGGCGGCCGCGGTCTTGCTGATTTTCAGTTCGTCATTGTTTGATCGGTCAAACATCATCAGGTCCCGATAAAAGCTGAAAAGCGGGGCCTCTTTTTCCATGCTTTTCAATTTATAGACCCAGCTCATCACCGTGCCGTCCACTATCCGATTTCCGTTGGGCAGCGTCTTTACGGCATACCCCAGATCCCTGAACCGCGGGGGCAGATGATTCAGATATTCCACTAAAGACTTGCTTCGAGTCCCATCTATAGGGGCTACGCAGGTGATCAGGGCATCCACCAGGTCGTCCAGTTCACCGGAAAGCAGATTGACCACGGCAATGAATCCTCCCTGGCAGAACCCGTTCAAGGTGACCGCCCTGCCGTGCTTTGTCTTCACCTGTTCACAGAAATATCGGGTGTCCCGTACATCGTCTTCCCCGGTCATGGCCTGCACGGCCGAAGTGGCGTCTATATTTTTCATGATCCGAATGTAGGTGGGAATTCCCTGGTTTGCAAAGCTGTGCACATAGCTTTTATTTTCATGGGGCAGAAAACACAGAATGTTGTGTCCCAGAACATAAGGCGGGATGATGACGATCGGTTTCCCCTTTCCCCTGACCTTGACCTTTTTGTCCGTGGGCAGTACCTGGTAGAGGAAAAAACGCTCCGTTTCAGCCGCCTTGACATAGCCGTCCTCTTCGAAATGGAAACCAAATTCGGGTTTAATATCCCGGATGGCCTGAGGATAGGCCTTTACGACGTTTTCAATCAATTTTGCCTGTCCGGCGGCAAAGTCCGCGAAATCATCTCCGTCGATATTGAAAATGGTGTTGAACCACGCTGTAAAGGCTTTATTTAATTGCCCAAGGTGGTAATCATTCATGGACTCCAGGCTGCCTTTAAAACCCTTTTCCGCCACCTGGCAATTGAATTGCATAAGCTCTATATAGTCCCTGGCGGTCTCCCAGGGTTGCGCGCTGGTTAATTTATCTTTTTCAACCGTGTTGAAGGAGTTCAGGGCGATCCAGAAAGGGGTATTAAACTCATTAAAATACTTAAGGACACCGTTCCAGTAGTTTTGGGCGGCCAGAATCTGATCAGCCGCCGCCCCGATCAATTTTAGATTTTTTTCAGAAAAGCTTTCCGCATAACCCGCCAGTAAATTAATACAATCAGCAGCTTCTTCAAATATATCCGTATTCATTTTTTCTCCGTTCTATTTGGTTCCGGCGTGCCTGTGCGGTGCACGCAGACAGGCTTGTCAGGAGTAAGATAAAGAGGGGGGTATTCGCGAAATATCGCAAAAGCAACTTACGGGAAAGAGCTTTAAGAATCAGTGCATACCCCCCCTTTTTTAATGTGATATTAAGCCTTAAAGAAATCTTCTACTTTTTTAAAGCTCTCATCTACGGACTTTTTGAAGGTCTCACGCCCGGTTTTACAGGTCTTAACCCATTCGTCGATGGCTTTCTTCCCTTCTTTTGGAAGCCATGTGGCTTGAGCCAAGAGCGTGTTTGATGAGCTTTCCGCCTGGTCCTGGAGCATTGCGATGGCATTAAAGGTGTTGTCAAAAGCTGCCTTGTTGAAGTCGATCATCTGTTTTAGTACTTGTTTCTGGTCCATTTTTGTTCCTCCTAAATTGATTTTTTTGTTTTTATTATATCCATGATCAAGGATGACACCATTATAATGCGTATTTTGATGTTGTCAAGAAAAATATTGCATTGCACAAAATAATTTAATTAATTATTATTACCGTTTTGCACAAATGCTTATGTTTAACAAGTTGTATTTATTGTTATTATTGATAATAATTACCTTACGTCGATCTCAGATGAAATTAATTATATTTTTGCATTGCAGCATGCCGGCTATCATGATTATTCAACCACGAAGAAATAATAAAACCCTCCTATCTTTACATAAGTTTCGTGTTGATAAAAAGGTATGCTATCATTATTTTGCTTAAAAAATTAAACCCCATCCTTGCCAGACGACCAATTACGCTCGGAAAGGGGGTGCGAAACTTGAATAAATAGATCACTTTACACTTTTGAAAGCAGAATCCTGCTGTCCGCCACCACGCAGCCTTCTCCCTCGGGATAGACAATCAACTGATATCCAGCTCAACGATCTCGGGGTGCTCACTGACCATCTGTGAAAGCCGGAGCAAACAATCTTTTATGGCATCGATGTCCGAGGGACCGGCGCCGCGGATCCCCTTGAGGACCTTATAAGCCTTGATGGTTTTGATCATCATGCCTGCGCTGGCCTCAGTCATGGGGGCCAGCCGGAAGGTGACGTCCTGCATGGCCTCTACAAATGTTCCCCCAAGCCCGAACATGCATATGGGTCCGAACTTCGGGTCCTTTGCGGCGCCGAGAATGACCTCGACACCGCCCTTGGCCATCTGCTCAACGAGCACGCCTTCGATTTTAGCCGATGGATTAAATGCTTTCGCGTTTTTAATGATCTTTTGGAAAGCCTCCTGCGCCTGTTCCACGGACTTGATTTTGAGCAGAACACCCCCGGCGTCGAATTTAATGTCAGGGGAGGAAATCTTCATGGCCACGGGAAGGCCCACCTCGGTTACCGCCTGTTCCACCTGGGAGGCGTCTTCGACCAGACGGGTTTTTAAGACCGGAAAACCCGGCTATCGTAGTGGGATGCACGAAAGGTCTTTTTTTGACCGAATATAATTTAGAACCAGGACCGATGACCCCACAATTCATCCTTCAGATTGTTCATATCATTCTGGATTATCATGTACATGGAGGCGTTCCGGATGGCAAGGGCCCCCTGATGGGCCAGGGCGTTCACCATAATGATCATATCTTCAGGAAATTCCCGCGCAACGCCGGAAAATAGCCTCATCACGCCGATGACCTTTTCCCGGGCCTTAATGGGGGCGCTGAGCATGGACACAATTTTTTCCTTTTTCATCTCCTTTTGGTATTGAATCCGCTTGTCGGTCGTTACATCCATTATTACCACGGTTTCGCCTTTCAAGGTCTGGACCACGCTTTTTTCGGCGGACAGGGGGCCTTTGTTTATAAATGCTTTGCTCAGGCCGTAACTTGCCACAAGGTCCAGCGCATCGGTATCTTCATTTAAGAGAAGAATGGAGACACCTTTCATCCCAAGGGCCTTGGTGATATCGGCCGTCATGTTGTGCATGATCTCTTTGATATCCAGACTGGAATTGATAGCGGACGCAAGGTCAAGGAAAAGCATCGAATTTTGCCGGATGCGTTCAAGCAGCCGGGCCTGTTCGATGGCCATCCCTCCCTGCTCGGCCAGGGCGGCCAGAAAACCCGCCTCGTCTTTGGTGAAATCCCTTGTTTTGGCAGTATAGAGGGAAAGAACGCCGATGGCTTTTTCTTTCACAATCACCGGCACCACCAGAATGGAAGCGACCCCTTCGGCCTTTTTTTCATCGAGGTTCTCCAGACGCGTGTCCGTGGTAGCGTCACGAACGGCAAAATAGCCCCCCTTAAGCACATCCTTTACTACCTTCCTGGCCTGCATCGGTTTGGCGTGAAAATATTTTTCCGACAATCCTTTCTGGGCCACCGGCACAAACACATCCTTTTCCTCATCGGCCAGAAAGAGGCATGCGGCCTTGCCGTCCATGGTGTCAATAGCGCTTTGAACAATGAGGTCCAGGACTTCCTCTTTTTCCATGGCCGTCCCGAATGCCCGGCTCACCTTGCAAAATGTTTTAAAATAATCTTGTTTGTTGGTCATGGTTATCTCCTTGCGTAGTTGAATCTATTGCTTCTTCTTTACCGAGGTGGTCTTGGTTTTGGCTTTGGCGGCAGCGGTTTTGGTTTTTGTACCCGCGGGTTTGCCGGATGACGGCTTTTTTCTTTTGGTCTTCTTCATTTCGCCATCCCGCTCCTTAAGCCACTGGGCGATTTTGGGGGCAAATTCCTTCTGGCACTTGGAACTTACGTAGATACCGATATGGCCCGTATCCAGGCAAATGTCCGTTGTGTCCCTGCTTCCCACTTTGCCGGTTAAAAGCTCGCATGCTTCCGGCGGGACCAGATGGTCGTATTTGCCGTAATAATTTAAAAGCGGCATGGTGATTTTTTTAAGATCCACCCGGCGGCCACCAACCATGAGCTTGCTTTGGATGAGCAGATTCTTTTGATAGCAATCTTTGGTAAATTGCCGGAAGGTCTCTCCCGGCACGTCGGGACTGTCAAAGATCCACTTTTCCATCCGGATGAAGTTTTCCACGAATTTGTGGTTGTCCATATTTTCCAAAAACCCCACGTACTTGTTGATCATCAGCTGCGCCGGGTTGAGGAGCAGAAAACCGAAGTTCAACAGGTCCCCCGGCATGTTGCCATGGGCATCAATCATCCGGTCCACGTCCAGGGCCTTCATCCAGATCTGCAAAAGCCCCTGGTCCGTATCAAAATTGGTGGGGGTTACCGTGGTTACAAGGTTTTTGACTTTTTCCGGATGAAGGGCGGAGTAAATGACGGAAAAAGTGCCCCCCATGCAAATCCCCATGAGGTTGATCTTTTCCAGATTGTGCTTTGCGCGGATGAAATCGATCACATTGTCCATATAGCCGTTTACATGATCGTCGATGGTGAGAAATTTGTCCTTACGGGTCGGATATCCCCAGTCGATCATATAAAAATCGATGCCTTCGTTCATAAAATTCTGCACCACGCTCCGTGCCGGCTGCAGATCGAGCATGGTCTCCCGGTTGATCAGCGCGTAAACCAGCAAAAGCGGAGTTTTTATCCGCACCCTGCCCGGCGGCCGATAATATTTCAATTTTATCCGATCTTCCTGATAGACGATCTCGTGCGGCGTGGCGGAAATTTGGGTATCCAGCTCCCCCAGCAATACATCTGTGGCCTTTTGAGCGCGAGTCCCGGCCTTTTCCGCATCTTCGGCCAACTTTGACATGATAAGGTTTACGGGAATTTTAGGCTGAGCCATGAGGAACACCTCCTTGACCAATTTTTAGAAAAGTCGTTTATTGTCAAACAATTTTAGTTTTTCCAGGCACCGTTTTTGTTCGTACTCTCAACTGATATCGTCTGAAATTATGGAATTTTACCATTTTGTACAGATTCCATTTTCTTTTCAAGCACCTTGATTTTCTTCTTTAAATGGTAAAGCTCTTTATAAAGCTCATCCATCTCCTTATGGGTAGGCACCGGCAGCATTTGACAAAAGTCCTCCATAAGTGCCTGTTTGGCCGCCAGAAAATCGCTATGCCTGTTGATCGTCCTCTGCAGGACCTGGATGTATTCGGAGGACTTGAACAGGGTCATGTAATGCCCTTCCAGTATCTTTATCCACATCTGATAGTAGTCTTTGGGGTTTTCCGGCAGGGTTCCCTCCTCGGCCATCTGTAGGAGCTTTTCCTGGATAATGTTGAACGATTTTTCCATGGGCAGAAAAAGGACATGCATGAATTCGGCCATTGTGGTCTGAAAGCGGCTGAACTCGTCCGTAGCCCGGTGCATCCTTTCCTGATAAAACCGGGTCAATCCCAATTGAGGCATGTTCAACAACTGTCTGAATTCCTGATCGTATATCTCGGACCAGGCTTTGAATAACTCCTGATCCAGATTCTCAAACTCGTACGCCTTCGTACGCTCGCCGATTTTCCCAACCCGTCGGACCCATTCATGCTGTAGGTGAAGATATCTCTCCGCGCCGCTTTTGGCCATTTTCAAAATGATTTCGGGAAGGGCGCCGATCCCATTAACTTGGGATTCGATCATGCTGGGTTCACTCATCAGTTCAGACAACGACTGCCATGTCTTTAAAACGGACGCTAATGTTTCTTGCGGCCTGCCTGTGGCCCCTTTTTTGGATGGGGTCCCTGACGGCCAGGCGCCGGACATATCCGGCGTCCCGGGCCATTGCCGGAGTGTTTGCTCCCAGAAGGCCGTTGCCGTTTTCATCCATGTCGACATCAGGGTAGCCGATCCTATCGTTTCCGTTTGTTGTTCATTCATGCTTCACCTCGTTTATTGTCCCCTTCGGGGAATGGGAGAAAAACCATAGCCCTTAATATGCCCCAAAGGGGCCGAAAACCGTAGAATGTCGAATTGACCCCTTCGTAATTCTGCGGTTCCTTGTTCAATATTCGATATTCAATTAATGCGGTCTCTTACGGACTGGTGCGTCTAATTCATTCGATGAAGCCATGTCAGCCCGCCAAGCTATCGGTTTCAGCCGATAGTAGTTGACTTCAATCGGCTAGGCTTTTTCTAAAACTGTTGCCATGCCCTGCCCGCCTCCGATGAAAAGAAGTGGCTGTCCTTCCCCGGTGATTTTGTAATAAAGATTAATGTCCCGAATATGTCGTTTGGGCATGACAACTCTCCCCAATGAACACGCTTCCAAAAAAGTTGCCGAATGGTGGAGATAAGTGGATACAGGAGTGTTTCCGGTTTAAAAAACGGCTCTTCTCACGAGATCAAGCAACTTTAAAGATCGGACGCTTAAGATGTCTGAAAAGGGCCGTTTCCGGTGTGAAACCTATTGATTTTCATCCTATTTGATAAGGCTGAAAAATTCTTCTACTTTTTGAAAGCTTTCATCTACGGTCTTTTTGAAATCGACACACCCTTTTTTATAAGCATTAACCCAATCATTGATGGCCTTGTTTCCTTCTTTGGGGAGCCATGTGGCCTGATCCAAAAGCGAGTTTACCATCTTTTCATTCTGGTCCTGGAGCATGACTAAAGCGTTAAAAGTGTTGTCAAAAGCGGCCTTATTGAAATCGATCATCTGTTTTAATGCTTGTTTTTGTTCCAATTTTAAATCCTCCTGCGATGTAATAAAGTTATTTTAGTAAATGAGTCTCCTGATAAAACAATTTGCGCTTCATCCTTCTTATGCGGCCGGTTTATCCGGGTTCGGTGCTTTCTTCGTTTTTGCCTTTCCGCCCTTGGTCTGTGTGGCAAAAAAGAATGTATCCATCTTTTCCATCTTTTTAAAATTTTCGTCTACAGTCTTCTTAAAATCGTTACGACCTTTGTTAAAGGCCTTAATCCACTCATCGACGGCCTTACGCCCTTCCGCGGGAAGCCAAATGGCCTGATCCAGGAAAGAGCGGGTCATCTTTTCCGTGTGCTCCTGAAGCAGAGTCACTGCGTAAAAAGAATTATCAAACGTGGTTTTCTGAAAATCGATCATTTGTTTTGTATAAATCGTTGACTGCATGATAGTAATCCCTCCTAAAAAATTGATGTTTAATTATTTCCCTTGATCAAGGATGCACTAACTATAGCGCATATATTTCTTTTGTCAAGAAAAAATGTTGCAATGCAAAAATATTTTTATTTGCTTTAGGAATTGATGAAAAAGTTACTTAAATAATTATTATATTCGTCATTATTAAAAAGAACGGTCTTGTCATGGACTTAAAAAATACCTTATAAATTTCGCAATGCATCATTGAAGTTGGTTCGCTTAACCTACAATTGGAATTAATCGCTTATTTTTATATGATGTTAACGGCAACTAATAATTGTACCATTTCTGGTAAAAATAAAAGTGTACCACCTCCGACTCCATGTGTTATAATTTATTCAATTAGCGTAAATTGAAATTTCGCTTAACCCGCTCTCAAAAAACGATTTTTTATCAAAGCCTTTAATTTGTTTAAATTACAAGTATATGCAAGTGAGGCGGCAATAACTTATTATAATGAACACATATTGAGGAGAACAATTATTATTGACAGACCAAGAAAATGCCTTATAATCGCAATTTTTTATCGGAGAGGAACTACTTAACAAAGGGTAAGTAGCCATGACGAGTCACCACCACTCCAACCCTTCCTTCAAGGGAAAGGGCCGGGGTGGGGGTGCTATTTATAAAGGTTATTGAGCAAATATATTAGGGGGATAAAGCTGTTCCCCGGTTTTGGGATGCAAAGGTGGGAGTTAAAAAAATGAATAAGAATATACTTTACATCCATGGTGCAAACATGTCGCCGGTTTCATTCGCGTTCATACAAAAAACCATAGGAAAGCACAAAGCTGTAACTCCGGAATATTCAATTGAAAAACCAATAGAAAAGAATATAAAAAGAATTGCACGCCTGGCCCGCAAAGCATTCGGAGACAAGCAATTTGATATTGTTTCGCATTCTCTTGGCGGTATCATGGCCTTTATGCTTTTAAAAACAAGATTAAATATAGTTAAAATTGTTACCCTATCTTCTCCTTTAGGCGGCTCTGAGGCCGCTGCATCTCTACGTTTTATGTATCCTAATTATCAGTTATACAAGGACATAGCTCCAAACGCAGATACAATTAAAAAGGCAAATAATATCAAGCTGAAAGTTCCTGTTTTATCTATCGTAACTACAGGTGGAAAAAGTAAAATTCCGTTTATGGCTGAGGAAAACGACACCGTTGTTACGGTTTCTTCACAAACAGCTTCGGATAATCTGGAATATTATTTTGTCGATTTAAATCACTTTGAAGTCCTGATGTCAGAAGAAGTGGCCAAGAAAATTAAATCATATCTATGCGAAAAAAGAGGACGAAATTGGAAAAATTTTATGTTTGCAAACGATACTATGAAAAACTTGCTTCTTCGAGTGAGATCTATTGTAAAATGAGGCTTATGGCTTCACTTATCTAAGCCCCAAAAAAGGCCAATTTGACGTACCGCACAAATACCCTCATTAAGGATGTATTCACTCTCTTCTCCACAACTATTTTCAGAATCTATTGCTATTGGCGTACCGTGCTTCATACCAGAGATCAAATAGGTTTCAACAAGGATTTTGCCTTCCTTGGCATGATATTCTTTATGAATAACCATCGAGTTGGGGCCTACCTTTTCTTCTCTATCGGGGATCAAGTCAATACCATGAACATTGGTCCACTGCTCTAGGAGCTCCTGCTGATTGATCTTGTTGACAGTTTTGTCGGCAGAGCCCTGCCAGATCGAAATAGTAGGCCAACTGCCGCTGTACCCGTTATAGCCCTTGCTCCGCACCAAGTCCCCCCACTCACCGGGTGACCTATCAGTTCCATGGATACATCGTTTTGATCTCAAACTACCTGTGTATAATTCCCACCAACCCCAAAAATCCCAGAAATATTTTTCAGTCGAGGCACAAAAGGCAGGCCCACCGGCATTGGTAGCTCCTCCTGCAAAGACATCCGGATAGGATGCTAGTATAACCGTCACCATCCACCCGCCAGCTGAGAGCCCCTCGATATAGATACGACTGTCATCGATCGAATAGTCGGCCTTCATTTTATCGATCATTTCAATGCTTGATTTGATTTCTCCCCGGCCTCGTTGGGTATCGTCGGATTGGAACCAATTCCAACATCTATAAGGGTTATTACCCGTATTTTGTTCGGGAAAGATAATATAAAATTTCCATTTATCTGCCAGTTTTTTCCAGCCGACATTGGAATACGTTTCAGCACTCTGAAGACAGCCATGTAAAGAAACCACCAAAGGAGCGTTGGCAGGCACGTTATCAGGAACATATTTGTACATTTTAATTCTACCAGGATTACTGCCGAAGTTCTGAACCGGGGTAATCGTACCGGCATAAGCGAATGCAAGACTCAGTGACAATATACTAAAAATCGATAATATTAGTTTCATTGTTATCTTTTTTTCACCCAGTCCGGGATAAACAGGCAAAACTATCCTTTGGGTCCCAGCCGCAATCCCCCGTGGATGAAAAAGACATCTCCGGCCAGGGTTTCCTTTTCCAGGGTGATGTTGCCGCTCGTATCTGTGGTGGTCCCCCGGAGGATGGCCACATTGATGGGTAGGGTCTTATAGGCAAGGTATTCCTTTCCGTCAAACGAGATGCTTTCAATGATATCTTCTGTTGTGGCGGCATTTATTTTTCCACCGCCGTTTCTGGGGTCAACAAAGGTGCCGAGTCCGACCGAAGTAATTGTCATAGGTTTATGGGCAGCAACGTCCCGATACATGTGAGAAATCACGCCCTGTGGAAGATTATACGTTTCGATCTTGTTTTCCATGGCCAGTTTCTGCAGTTTTGGAACAAGTCCCCAATGTCCTCCAATAACACGTTTCACCATATCTTCATGCCCGATATGGTTCAATCCTCTTTCTGAGCCGTCTCCCTGCCCGGTGGCGTAAACAAGTGTCAAATCCCTTGGCTTGTTATATTTCAAAAAATAAGCCTCAAGAGCAATGGCAATTTCTTCGGTAAAGCCGATTCCAACAAACTCTCCGGTTGCAACAGTATTCCCATCGATGATGACCTGAACGGCTTCCTCGACTGAAACGACTTTTCCCTTTTTTGCCCGTTCCGGCGGCAAAGCGGAAAGCATGGTGTGAAGACCTCCTCTGGATGTTTTATCCTCGTTCATTTGTCACTCCTTTTGATCATTTATGCCCGCACTACTAAATAGATGTTGATTTTGAATTCATTTCAGAAGAAAATAGATCCTTGAAGGTAGAAAGCAGTGGTGTGGGGTCACTCTCCGTTATTTTTTTCTTTGTCTTTGGGCGAATAAGAAAACGAGTCGAAAAAGGATTCCAAGGGTGATATTTCGGTAACGGTCTTTTGAGTCATTTCAGACAAATTCATCCCAAGTTTAAGCCATTGATTGAACTGCTCATCATACGCCGACTTGTGAGATAGATAGCTTTGAATTATCTGTTGCAGATATTTTTCGAAAAATTCCACCAGGATATTATCTCCAAACTGAATGACCAGATGAAGAAGCGGTACCGGTAAAAGGGCGTTCTTTTTTCTTGCTTCCTCCAAAATTATCTGTGTGAGGATGAACCCCGTTACGTCCTCTTTTGTTTTGGCGTCCAAAACCATGACTTGTCGTCCTTGCCTGATAATATCGGCCACCTTGTTCAAAGTGACGTAAGCGCTCTTTTCCGTGTTGTAGAGTCTTCTGTTGGCATATTTTTTAAAAACAACTTTTTCAGTCATAGTTTGCCCTCATTTGATTGGAATTCTGAAGATAGTGTGCTGCAATATAAAATATAAATCAATTATTCAGCACATCCGGTAAATTATTTAATAAATATATTATATCAGCATATTAAATAATATCGTATTTGAAATGTCAATGGAAATAAAAAACTATTTTGTTGCAGTGCATCATATTTTCTTGATCAGTCCAATTTAAGGGCTATTATGGAGGTATCAACGGCTTAAAGAGTCAATAAACATTTTTTTACAGGAGGATTAAAATGGACCAGAAACAAATGCTAAAACAAATGATCGATTTTAACAAGGGGACTTTCGGGACATCCTATATTAACTTTGTAAAGAAAAAAATGAATAAATTTGATTTGTAGCAATAACAGATGGTTGTGATGTGCGGCATTTTTTTGCTTTTATGTTTCGGGAATTTTAATTATCGCTCGACGGGAATTATAAATGACGCTGATCAGCCTGCATTGTCCCTCCAGAGGTCTTCATGCCTCAACGACCTTGAACGGGCTCTCTCGCCGAAGCTATTTGATTTATTATTTTTTCTCTTAGCGCATATGAAAAATATTTAAAAACAAGTCATAACCACCGGCATAGCCCTATGATAACGAAATCCAGGTGATAAAATTTATAACTCTCTATTATCTAAACAGATATTCAATTATTTTATTTAATACTATATCATTATTCCTTGAATATAGGTGATTTCATCATGATAGAGGAGCCAATTTATTACAGTTAATGCCCAAATCGTGCAACAGAACTGTTAGAAAGTGCCTTATTATGATATTGTATTAATTATTTTTGTAATAGATAGTATATACTATACCATTATGAAAGATTCAATTATTTAGCCAAGTTATAGATATTGGGCTGTTTAGCTTAATCAGCCGATTGATAGAATCACCTAGATTTGGTTGTCATAGGGCATAGCCGGTGGCTTGCATATAGCCTTAAAAGGGCATTCATTACTTGCACCCCTTAAGGGGTAAATTGCTTATTTCCAACGAAATGCTGTTCTGTGACCAATTTTTTACTTTTTATTCGTCATCTTCGTCGCATATTTTACTTGTCCCCCTGAAGGGGTCTCTTTTCAGATCAGTATCATATCGATCTTTTATATTCTCATGTTCCTGCTGATTCTTTATATAGTTTCGCACTTTGCCTCATCCAATCCAACTGTACTTACATAATACCCCCGTGCCCAAAAACTGTGCCCCCTGAAATTCCTCCTTAGCCGGCTGTGCCTTTCGAACAATATCATCGTGCTCTTGCCCTTCAGGTATCCGACTATCGTTGGTACTGCATATTTTGGCGGAATCGACAGAAAAATGTGAATATGATCAGCACAAACGCTACCCTCAAGAACCTCTACCCCCTTGTATTCGCAAAGTTTTCTCAATATCTGCCCAATATCCCTTTTCAATTTACCATATACAACTTTTCTCCTGTTTTTAGGAACCCACACTATATGGTATTTACATTCCCAAACTGTGTGTGCTAAACTTCTTTTCATCGTTTCGCTCCTTTCGTATTTTGGTCACAGAAACAGCGCTGTTTCCTTTATTCGAAAGGAGCATTTTATTAAATACTACAGCATAGCTTTTGCCATTCGCCCCAGCATAGCTGGGGGTTTAGCTCTGGAATTAAAACCAATCACGAAAACACGAAAGAGAGAAAGCACGAAATAAAAATATTTTTTTTGTGTTTTCGTATTTTCGTGCTTTCGTGATTAAAAAAAGTATTTGGATCAGTTTTATCAGGGTGTTTGCCATGAACATACAACCAAAAGTCAGAATTCAAAAACCATCCTGGCTCAAGCGGCGTCTTCCAACAGGGCCTCACTATGAACGAGTTAAAGCTCTTATTAGCAAAGGAGGGCTGCACACAGTATGCCAGGAAGCAAAATGCCCGAATATGTGGGAATGCTTTTCCAAACATACAGCGACATTTATGATTATGGGATCTCACTGCACACGCAGTTGCAGGTTTTGTGCAGTTGATCATGGACCGACTGCTCAGCCGGATCCGGAGGAACCGGCAAGAATAGCCGATGCGGCCCGAAAAATGGGTTTAAATTATGTGGTCATAACTTCTGTAACACGTGACGATCTACCTGACGGCGGCGCTGCCTTTTTTGCCCAAACCATACAGGAAGTCCGAAAACAAATACCTGATGCTATGGTTGAGGTCCTGATACCCGATTTTCAGGGAAATGCCGAAGCTCTGAAAACAGTTTTGAAGGCTCGTCCCGATGTTTTAAACCACAATATTGAAACCGTCCCACGGCTTTATCCAACTGTTCGTCCTGAAGCGAACTACGACCGCTCGCTTGAGGTTTTAAAGCGGGTTCAGCAACACGATTATTTGATTCCTGCTAAATCCGGACTTATGCTCGGTCTGGGTGAGCTACCCTCCGAAATAATCCAAACTCTTGACGATCTTGTCAAGACAGGTTGCAGTATGCTGACATTGGGCCAATATCTCCAACCCTCAAAACAACACCTTCAGGTGGAGCGCTTTGTGCCTCCCGAAGAATTTGATAACTGGCAAAAAATTGCTATTAAAACCGGTTTTTCCCAAGTGGCCGGAGGGCCGTTTGTCAGGAGTTCTTACCATGCAAAAGAGCTCTTTCAAAACAAGTGATAGCACCAACATCTATTATGAAACACATGGCTTTGAATCATCAAAACCTGCTGTTGTTTTCTTAAACGGCACCATGCAAACTACATTTAATTGGAGACCGCACGCCCATATCTTCAAAGACAGCTTCAGGGTTATTTTGTATGATGCCAGGGCTCAGGGACAAAGCGAACTTGGGAAAAAGAAACTAACCCTCGACCTTCACGTCAAAGACCTTTCCGAACTTCTTCATCACCTTAAAATTAAAAAGGCGCATCTTGCAGGGCTGAGCCATGGAGCTTATGTTGCACTTGCGTTTGCTTCCAGGCTGCCCGATTTTGTTGACCGCCTTGTTCTTTGCAGCATAAGTGCAGAAAAATCTGCTCAAGCAAATATTATCGTAAGATCCTGGCTGGAAATACTGAAACGTTGTGATCTTAAAGCAGTGGCATGGGCAGCGATTCCAATTGTTTTTGGCAATAAATTCCTAAAGCAAAATTATAAAATAGCCGATAATATGGCAGAGGCTATTGCCGTTCGTAATTGTAAAAGCTCTCTAATTGAACATTTTCAAGCTATGACCAGGTATCCACCCATTGCTGGGCGGGCAAAAAAGATAAACTGCCCTGCCCTCATTATTTCAGGTTCCCAGGACCGCCTTGTGAATACAGAAGGTGCAATGCAGCTTGCCGATCTATGCAGGGGGCGTCATGAGGAAATTCCAGATAGCGGTCACAGTATTCCTGCTGAAGCACCGGAATTGTTTAACAGAACAGTGCTGGAGTTTCTACTTCAGCCGTAGCTGATCTTTTGTTAACCCGGCAGATTTGTCTCGATAAAAAAGCATTTTTGTTTTGAAAAAGTGGAGGATGTTTTCATGTCCGGAAAACCAAACTATGAAGAATTAGAACGGAGAATAAAGGAATTAGAAAGGGAGGCTGTTACTAATAATGAGGTAATTGAGATTTTGCAGGAAAGTAAGGAGTTTAATGTAAGCCTGTTAAAAAATTCTCCCTATCCAATCATTGTTATCAATCAAGATACTTCAATAAGATATGTAAATCCCGCACTGGAAAAATTGACCGGCTTTTCTTCAGCAGAGCTCATTGATAGTAAAGCCCCATACCCTTGGTGGACGGAAGAAACACTGACAAAAATAGCTGCGGACTTTACTAATGCTATGCGCAGTAAAACACAGATGCGTGAGGAGCTTTTTCAAAAAAATAATGGTGAGCGATTCTGGGTTGAAATAACCTCTTTTCAGGTAAAAAAGAATGGTGAGTTCATGTTTTACATTTCAAACTGGGTTGAAATCACCGAACGCAAACATGCTGAAAAGGCGTTACAGCAGAGTGAGGAAAAGCTGGCAGGGATAATCGCTTCGCTTCCCGATCACATGAGCATGATTGACGAGCAATACAATATTGTCTGGGCAAACGATGTTGCAAAAAGTCTGTTCGGTCCCGACCTGGTTGGTCAAAATTGCTACAGGATTTACCATGGGCATGATAAACCTTGTGAACCTTGCGTAGTCAGGCAATCATTTGAAGACGGGAAGATTCACGATCATCAGACAGAAGTCATTGGGGTCGACGGGAATAAGATGGTATTTTGGTGTACGGCAAACGTGGTTACATGGCACGCAGACGGCAGACCAAAGATTGTATTGGAAGTTTCCCGCAATATTACAAATCAGGAACGGGCGAAGGAAATACTTCAATCCGAGCGTGACAAGTTTCAAGGGGTGCTTAATGCCCTGGGGGAAGGAATGTATATCGTCAACCGGGATTTTATCGTTGAGTATCAAAATGATTTGCTAAAGGAACGCTTTGGGGACACCATAGGAAAGAAATGCCATGTAGCATACATGGAATCGGATAAACCATGCGAGAAATGTCCAACCCACCGGACAATCAAAACCGGCAAAATACACCATTCTGAATTCGTTGCAGCGGATGGCAGAAGATATGAAATAAGCTCTTCACCTTTTACTGATAAGGATGGCAACATAAAAGTGATAGAATTGGCTAAAGATGTTACCCAAAAAAAGGCATTGGCTGCTGAAGCCATGCGAGCCGGTCATTTAGCGTCGATTGGCGAATTAGCTGCCGGCGTTGCCCATGAAATCAACAACCCCACACATGCCATCATTAATCTTGCTCAAATTTTATTGAATGAATTTGATCAAAAGAGTCAGGAATATGATATTGCCGGACGAATCTCAAAAGAAGGCGACCGCATTGCCGATATTGTCGGCAGCCTCCTTTCTTTTGCCCGTGACGACGGGAAAGAAGAAAAGAGCCCGATAAACCTGTACGAAATTATGTCTGATACGCTTGCTTTAACGCAAGCCCAGATTCGAAAGGACGGCATTGACGTAAAAGTG
>JAUUWG010000050.1 GCA_030589165.1 Desulfobacterales bacterium | reverse complement strand
TTATGGATGCTGGAAAACCTCGGAGTGGGATGCAAGCAACCGGAAATTCTTGCAGCCTTCAGTAAGTATGTAGCAGACGAAAGGGTCATTATTTATGATGATCGGGTTTATATCACAGCCGACCTTGTGAAACAGTGTCTTTTAACGGTGCCCGGTGTGTCCGATTTCTTCGTGCCCAGGAACAGTTTTTTCATCGGCGGCACAGCCCCTTACGTTTATGATGATGTGGCCGGAGCCGGTGGAATTATTCCCACCAACGAACATGTGGTCCGGATCGCCAGGATTGCGGAAGAGAATGCAGTTGTGGCAGGCATGGGAAGGGGGGTAAAACTCAATGACGAAATTGAGCAGATGAATATCATGATTGACAACTGTACTAAACCGATTTATTGTGCCGTAACATCAGATGCCTCTCTCGAAAGGGCCAAAGAAATAGAAGCCGAAAGAGGAAAAATCATGGTTCTGTTTTGCCTGACCCGTCCTCCCCTGGAGGTTAATGAAAATTTTTCAGAATATTTTGTTAAAGTAGTTCAGGCAGGCTTACCTGTCTGTATTTCGGCCATGCCCATGGCAGGGATCAGTGCTCCTTATTGTTATAACGGTGTATTAGCCGTGACCCATGCGGAAGTTCTTTTCGGCATATGTGCGTCCCAGTTGATAAATCCGGGAACAACCGTTGTTCATGCCGGCTTTCCGACCATTGCAGATCACCGGTTTGAATATAACCCGAATTATGGCTTAAAAAGCCATAACCTTCTGAATATTCTCATGGCTCATTTAAATCTAATGCTAAACCTTCCTACCTTTCAAAGCGGAGCAACCACCAACGAAGAACATGTGACTGAGCGCGCTCTTGCCGATGCCAAAAGCGGCCAGGCCATGGCTTTAAAATACGGTTTTCACATAATGCGGCATCCCTTCGGATTCTTACGCCATCTGATTGATTTCTCCTTTGCCAAACTGGAAGCGGCCATTCAAATTGCCGAAGAAGTAAAACGGGAAGACGCGCCGGAAATTGAGATGCCGGTTTATGACGAAAGGGGGCTGGAATCGATCCAGCGGAATGCCCTGGGAATGTATATGGATGATTCGTTGACCACCGCCAACATCGGAAAGATTTTTGTAGATTAAGAAACGCGGACAATCCAATGTTGGAATAAAGATGTAATTTATAACCAATAACAAAAAGGAGGGGTATTATGAAAAAACGTTTAATTGCTATCGTGTTTATCTTTGTCCTGGCGTTGTTTTTCACCAGCGCTACAAACGTGTTGGCCGCTGCAAAACTGGCCAAAAAGCAGGTTTTAACTATCGCCTTTGATGCCGGCGACAGTAAAAGTTTCGACCCTCACCGGTCCGCTACTACGGTCGACAGGAGCACCGTTGACACGATTTTCAACGGTCTGGTTCGATATCCTCCGGGCAACCAGGTAAAGCCCGAACCCGATATAGCCAAATCCTGGACCATCTCTAAGGACAAAAAAGTCTGGACTTTTAAATTGAGGAAGGATGTTTTTTTTCATCCTTTTCCTGGTCAGTCCGATGGTTATAAGCTGACATCTGAGGATGTGGTTTATTCCCTGAAGCGAGCCTCAGACTCAAAGCATTCAGCCTATGCCGGTGAATACAAAGGTGTCAGTTTTTCGGCCCCTGATGCTTATACCGTGGTGATTACCTTGGAAAATCCGATGTCCGGAACCCTTTTCCTGGCCAAGTTTGCGTCTTATGCCGGGGGATTTATCGTATCGAAGAAAGCATTGGAGGCCAAAGGCGATGACTGGTTTAAAATTCATCCTGTGGGCACCGGCCCCTTCATGTTCAAATCCTATGCCCCGCGCGAAAAGACCGTGCTTGTTCGAAACCCAAAATATTTTCGGGGCGCCTCCGTTTTAGAAAAACTTGTGATTCGATACATGCCGTCCGTCAGTTCCCGCGAGCTGGGCCTCAGAACCGGCGAACTTGATATCATTGAAGGGCAGAATGAAGAAAAATGGGTTGATAAGATTTCCCAACTCCCCGGAATAAAAGTACAGGCTTTTGGTCCCTGTGAGACCCAGATGGTTCATTTGAATATGACCAAAAAACCTTTTGACAACTTGAAAGTTCGCCAGGCTGTGGCCTATGCCATTTCCCGCGGTGAAGTAGCCGCATTCATGGGAAGCAGCCTGGCCGTGCCCATTTATTCTTCGGCTATGGCTCCGCCTGCGGCCGGCGCTTTGACCAAGAAGGAAGCTAAAAAGGCGGGTGTTTTATTCGAGGGTAATATTAAAAAGGCCAAGGCCCTGTTGGCCGAGGCTGGTTTCCCCAACGGCTTTAAAGCTGAGGTTATCATCTCCGAGCTTGCCACCAGCTATCGCAAACCCATGGTCGGCATTCAGGCCCAGTTGAAGAAGGCCGGTATTGATATAACTCTGAAAGTTGTGGACCACTCTGCTTTCCATAGCCTGATACGTGATGATGCCAGCCCAATGGTACTTTATGCCTGCTGGCGACCCAACGCAGACGTATTCCTATCCCGGTTCTACCACTCCGATTCTGTTGTGGTCAGCGGTAAAAAGCCGGACACTAACTTCTCCCATTATGGTACGGTGGATGCTGATGGAGATGGCAAAGTGGACAGTATCGATGATTTGATCGAAAAGGCTCGTCTTGAGTTGGACACCAATAAGCAGAGCGCAATGTGGCGGAAAGCTCAGATACAGCTCCTGAAACATGCGGCTGTAGTACCGATTATCCGGCTGAAGTACGCATTCCCGATGAAATCATATGTGGATCTCGGGCATCCCCTGGTGTTTAGCTGGAGCACTTACTCCCCCCAGATCACTGAAAAAACCAGGATCCTTGCCCATTAAGCTGTGTTGAACTCGGCGGCCCCTGCAATGGAGTTACCTCCAAGGGGCCGCCTCGCATATTATTCCGGGAAATAACACCCGGGCGGAACGATAATCTAAGCCCATGCTTAATTATATAATACGCAGAATCCTTCAAAGCATACCCATTCTGTTCGTGGTCTTGACACTTGTTTTTGTGTTCGTAAGGGTGTTGCCTGGCGATCCTGCCGTGGCCGCTTTGGGCGACTATGCCAGCAAAGAAGCGGTGCAGGCCCTGCGTGAGAAACTAGGACTCGATGTGTCCTTGTGGGTACAATATTTCAGGTTTTTGGGAAATCTGTTCAAAGGCGATTTAGGCACCTCCCTTATTACTGGCTACCCGGTGGCCAAGCAGGTCATCAGAGTCCTGCCTTACACTTTGGAGTTAACCGTCTGTGCAATACTGTTCGGTTATATATTGGGCATTCCCCTTGGGATATCCGCAGCGGTCAGGCGCAATAGTTTCATCGATTATTTCAACCGTGTTTTTTCCCTGTTGGGGCTGTCGGTCCCCGCCTTCTACCTTGGTATTTTATTAATGTATCTGTTTTCAATTAAACTCATGTGGTTTCCGGTGGTGGGCGGCGGCGATTTGTCCGATCCGCTGGATAACTTGCGCCACCTATTTTTACCGGGTCTTACACTTGGCCTGATCATGACGGCTTATATCACCCGCATGACCAGATCCTCCCTGCTGGAGATTCTGCAGGATGATTACGTGCGCACCGCACGCTCAAAGGGTATAACCGACCGGCGGGTCCTTTATAAGCACGCTTTGCGAAATGCCTTGATCCCCATCGTGGCCCTGGGCGGCCTTTACGCGGTTGTATTGATCGGCTCCTCGGTAATGGTGGAAATCGTCTTTTCCCGCCCAGGTCTGGGTAGCCTCATGGTGGGAGCGATCAAACAAAGAGACTATAATACGCTGCAATCGGTCATGGTTATTTATGCTGGAATGGTAGTCGTTATCAACCTCATGACCGACCTGATCTACGGTTTGGTGGACCCGCGAATCAAATACAAATAGCGCTTGGACCAAAGGATATCATGTATAAGGAACTGTCTGTACAACAAAAGATGTGGCTCACATTCCGAAGGAACAGGCCCGCTTTAATAGGGGCTGTGTTTACTATTCTCATCATGCTGATCGCCATTTTTGCGCCCTGGATTGCGCCTCATGATCCTCTTGTGCAAGACCCTGCCATCCGACTTGAAGGTATGACATCCGACCATAGGCTGGGCACCGATGATTTCGGTCGGGACGTGCTGTCGCGGATTATCCATGGCAGCCGGGTTTCACTGGTTATCGGCCTGGCCTCGGTTTTATTAGGCATGGTGGCCGGTACGATGATGGGCATGATCGCCGGGTACTACCGGGGAAAGGTCGAAACTCTGATCATGCGGGGCGTCGACGTGATGATGTGCTTTCCTGACTTGATCCTGGCTATTGTCATTACCGCTGTGCTTGGGGCCAATCTGGTCAACTTGGTAATCACTCTAGGTCTAGTCATGATGCCCAGATTTGCCCGCCTGGCCCACGGACAGCTTCTCTCACTTACCGAAAGCGAATACGTTCTTGCAGCTCGCGCCATCGGCTTTCACGTACCCCGCATTCTGGGCCGTCACATTTTTCCCAACATCTTCGGTGAGTTATTTGTAGCGGCGACTCTTTGGGTCGGTGTGGCTATCCGTTTGGAGGCCAATCTGGCATTTGTGGGGCTGGGGATATCCCCTCCCACTCCCACCTGGGGTAATATGATCCGGGAGGGAGTCGACGTAATGATCAATGCACCGTGGATTTCGATTTATTCCGGTTTGGCAATTCTAATAACCATTTTGGCCTTCAATATGCTTGGGGATGGATTGCGTGATATTGCCGATCCGAAATTGAGGGGAGTCTGACTCGTGGATAGTTTCAAAGAAGGCAATCACCATACAGTGGAGTTCATTCACGGTGTTAGCTTGGAAACCATGCCTGGTGAAGTTGTGGAGCAAGCTAAAATCTGCCTGCTGGACTTGATAGGGGCATGTCTGGCCGGCCGTCACGCCAAGGGGGCGGCCATCCTGATGAGCCTGGCCCAAGAACAATTCAGCGGAGTTCAGGAAGCGACCATAATCGGCGCCGGTCGGAAGACTTCCCGTGTTTCGGCCGCTCTGGTTAACGGCTTCATCGTAAACGCCCTGGACATTGATGACGGTCATCGGCTCTGCAAGGGCCATCCTGGGTCGGTGATATTTCCGGCGATTCTGGCTGAGGCTGAGAAATCCGAGGCAAACGGGTCAGCGTTCTTAGAGGCCCTGGTGATTGGCTATGAGGTGGCGATCCGGGCCGGCATGATCATGCAAGAGCATTACGGGTATTTCCATGGTTCCGGGGCATGGGGCGCGGTTGGCGCAGCGGCGGCCTGCGCCAGGCTGCTCGGTCTTAATTATGAACAAACCTGGAACACCCTTGGCATTGCAGAAAGCTATGCACCGCTCGCGCCGGTGATGCGTAGCGTTGCATCACCGGCTATGGCCCCCAAAGATGGTGTGGCATGGGGTGCCATGGCCGGGATCAGTGCCGCGTTGTTGGCCAAGCGAGACTACACCGGCAGCCCAAGCCTGTTGGGAGATCCGGAGCACAATGCCGATGTGTTCAGTCTGGGCCGGTCCTGGCGGATCATGCACCTTTATTTCAAGCCCTTCCCTTGTTGTCGATGGGCCCAACCTTCAGTGGACGCCGTATTAGGTTTGTTGAGAAACTCAAACATTAAGTCTCGGGAAATCAGCCGCATTATTATCCACACATTCGCTGAATCAGCAGCGCTGTCGATGGAGATCCCATGCGATCTGGAAAGCGCTGAATACAACATGCGTTACCCTGTGGCAGTGGCGGCTGTCCACGGGGAATTTACTCCTGCTTATCTGGATAAAGCTTATTATCAGGATGAAGCGGTGCGTAAGATTTTTGAGTTGATCGAAATCAGGGTGGATCAGGACATTCAGGAGCAATTTCCTGAAAAGTGCCAGTCGAGGGTTGAAATCCATACGCAGGACGGCTCGGTGTACGACTCCGGTTTAATACCGGCTAGGGGCGACTGGGACGAAAGCCCATTGTCCAGGGGTGAACTTGAAACCAAGTTTCTTCGCATTACGGAAGAAATCATAGAACCTGAGGCAGCCCGGAATTTGATTGAATTAGTCCGGGATTTCGAGAATCGTCGGACCAACGATCTGATCCCGTACCTGGCATGACCTTTTTACGGTTTGCAGCCTTGTTGTCCACTAAATTCAGGTCCTAACAAAAACGGGTGTTTAATTAAACTGTAGGAGCTAACATTTTGAATGATGCGCTTCTTGAAATAAAAAACCTTAAAACCTACTTCTACACCGACGAAGGCATATCCAAGGCCGTAGGCGGAGTGGACCTTGTGATTAACCGCGGCGAGATCCTGGGCATAATCGGCGAATCAGGCAGCGGTAAAAGCGTAACCGCTCTATCCGTGATGCGTTTGGTAGCCATCCCGCCCGGAAGAATCGTTTCAGGCGAGATCTGGTTTGCGGGCAAAAACCTCCTGGAAATGAGCCTGGATGAAATTCGTCGAGTCCGGGGTAACGAGATTTCCATGATCTTCCAGGAACCCATGACATCGTTGAACCCTGTTTTAACCATCGGCAATCAGATCATAGAGAATATCGTAACCCACCAGAAGCTTGACAAACACCTGGCACGTGAGCACGCTATCGAGATGCTCAAGCTCGTGGGCATCCCCTCTCCGGGAAAGCGTGTTGACGAGTATCCACACCAACTCAGCGGCGGGATGCGCCAGAGGGCCATGATTGCCATGGCACTTTCCTGCCGGCCGAAATTATTGATCGCCGACGAGCCCACCACCGCCCTGGATGTTACCATTCAAGCACAGATTCTGGAACTGATAAGGAAAATGCGCAAAGAGATCGGCATGGCTGTGATGATGATTACCCATGACCTGGCCGTTATCGCTGAAGTGGCGGATAGCGTAGCGGTAGCCTATGGTGGAAAGGTAATGGAATACGGCGATGTGGTAAGTATTTTCAAGGACCCACTGCACCCATATACTAAAGCACTCTATAACTCCATCCCAAGAATTACTGACAGCAAGAAAAGGAGGCTGGAAGTAATCAACGGCTTAGTGCCCAACCCCCTGGAACTGCCTGAAGGTTGCAGCTTCCACCCTCGATGTAAGTTCGTCAGGCAGATATGCAAACAGATGGATCCGGAGTTGGTTGCCCTAGGCGAACGCAGGGTGCGGTGCCTTATGTATGATCCGGCATACAAAGACTCGTTTAAGGCGGAGTCCTATCCATGATCTCAAGAATCACTGAAAATAAGGATGTTATGGTGTCTAAAAACATACTGCTGGAAGTCAAAAAACTTAAGAAATACTTTCCCATTCGCTCCGGTATCTTTTCCCGAATTACCGGGAATGTACACGCAGTGGACGATGTCAGTTTTTATATAAGTGAAGGTGAGAACCTGGGTCTGGTGGGTGAGTCCGGATGCGGCAAGACGACTACCGGCAGGGTTGTCCTGGGACTGCAAAAACCCACGTCAGGTGAGGCCCTTTTTTATGGGGAGAATATATTTGAATACAGTAAGGCCCGGCGCAGGGCCGAGCGGCGTAACATGCAGATTATCTTCCAGGATCCCTATGCTTCATTGAATCCTGGCATGACCGTTGAAAAAATCATAGGCGAGCCCATGTGGTTCCATGGCATTGCTAAAGGTAAAGATAATCGGGACCGTGTGACCGAACTTTTAGAGACAGTAGGTTTGTCCCGTCAACACAAAAGCCGTTATCCTCATGAGTTCAGCGGCGGACAGCGCCAGCGCATCGGCATTGCACGGGCACTGAGCCTTAACCCCAAGTTGATTATCTGTGACGAGCCGGTATCCGCTCTGGACGTCTCCATTCAAGCCCAGGTGATTAACCTCCTGGAAGACCTTCAGTCAAAATTCGGTTTTTCCTATCTCTTCATTGCCCATGATCTGAGCGTGATTAAGCATATCTCCAACCGCGTTGCTGTTATGTATCTGGGCAAAATAGTTGAAACGGCAGAGACAGAAGAACTTTTCAGCCACCCACAGCATCCATACACGGAAGCCCTCATGTCTGCGGTTCCGGTTCCGGATCCAACCCTTAAACGCGAGCGGATCATATTGAAAGGAGACGTGCCCAGTCCCATAAACCCTCCATCAGGTTGCTATTTCAGAACACGATGCCGGTATGTCAAACCGATCTGCTCCGAACAGGAGCCTCTTCTTACGGATCTTGGTGGAGCACATTACGCCGCCTGTCATTTGAGATGTTGATGGCGTCGTAAAAAGTCTCATCTACTGCGTTGTAGCGGTTTTTCAGGAACTCGACATACTATATGTATAGTCTCGTCCCTGAAAAACCGCTACGCCTTTTTATCCCGCTGATTTTTAGCGGGGGTATATGAGCCTTTTTACTTAGCCATCCGGCGCTTATTCAAAGACTTTTTACTTAATTACCGGACAAATTTGTTTAAGGATTTTTATGCACAAATTTATAAGACGCTCAGTATAGAACAAAGCATAAAATGTTTGACAAAGATTGCTGCTTAACGTTTAATAATTATAGATAAAGCTTGGAGAATCTGAGAAAAACAGGGAGTAAAAAATGGAAATAGCAATATGCCCTAATTGCAAAAAAGAAATTCCGGAAAATGCCAAGTTCTGTAACCATTGTTCAAGCCCGATTATCTCCGTAAGTTATAAAAGCGTCTTTAGCTGGCAATGGTCTGACAGGATTTTCCTTTTTGCTGTTATTCTTATTTTTATTTGTTTTTTTCAACCCTGGTTTCCCGGCAGCATTCTTATGCAGGAAAAATCCGTATCCGCATTTCAGATGTTAATCAATATGGGTGATGTGGATATTGATTTCTTAGAAAGTTACAATATTTTGCGAATGGTATTAATAGTGCCCTTCTTTTCCCTGCTTTTTTATATATTGGTATATTTGAGAAGAGAACTGCAAAACTCAGAGTTTCTGCCGCTATTTCTCTTTATTATTATATGTTTTTCAATTATTCCCCTTTTTTTTCAGGCAACCGGCATTATTTTCGGGATCATACTTACACTTATCCTGCTTGCCGTAATAACCCTATATTACCGGAGCGCCTCTCGCAAAGGCAAGCTTGGCCCGATAAGCCATTTTCTTCTTCTTATTTTCCTGAGCATGTCGGTCTTTATCTATCAACTGGATCTTGCTCAAAAATTCTATTTTAAACTGACAGAACTAAGTTTTGTAGAAACCTATGGATTCTGGGCGTCATGGTTTCTTTTTGGGATAATGATCTTAACAATTATACTGGCTTTTCTTAAAACTGTTGAAGACTTTTGGTTGATACTTATCGGGACAGTCTTTTCAATTATTGCATATGCTACATTTATCAATCCCTTATTCATTTCGGGCCCGTTTGCTTTTTTTGCAGATAATTTCAGGTTGGTCGGCATTCATACAGCAACGCATATCAAGATTGTTTCAATCGCCCTTGTTATAGCTATATTTACCGGTATACCCATCGGTATTTATATTACCCGTCATAAGGCCGCGGCAGACATCGTGTTATATATAGCGAGCATTATGATTACAATTCCAAGTATTGCCCTTTTCGGTTTTATGATGCCGGTTCTGTCTTCAATTGACAGAGCATGGGATGCTGTAAGTGGTATCGGAATTGGAGTGGTACCTGCCGTGATAGCCCTGGCGCTTTATTCCCAGTTGCCCATCATTAGAAACACGTATATCGCTATTAAAAATGTTGATCCTGCCACCATTGAGGCAGGTCGCGGTATGGGCATGACAAATTTTCAGCTCCTAAAACAGTTGCAACTTCCCCTTGCCGCCCCGGTTATTATGGCAGGTGTCAGAACTGCGGTAGTCATGAGTATTGCCATTGCAGCAATTGCCGCCTATATCGGTGCCGGTGGCCTGGGGTTGTTCGTAAGCCAGGGACTGCAAATGGCAACAAATGATTCGGTTATTGCAGGAGCGGTCAGCATGGGTCTGCTGGCTATTTTGGCGGATATCTTTTTAGGGAAAGTTGAGGATTGGATTACTCCGGCAGGTCTGAAAATGAAAAGGTAATGCTTTGTTAAATACGGGGTCTTTATAAAAAACGAGATTTTATGTTTATAGTATTTATATACAGAGGAGTGAATCATGGGCATTATGCTAAGTTTTCAGGAAGTGACGAAGATCTACCCGGGCGCCGAACATATTAAAGCTGTGGATAGTCTCTCATTTAACCTGAAAGAGGGAGAAATCTGTACCTTAGTCGGGCCATCCGGCTGTGGCAAGACCACAGCAATGAAAATGGTAAACAGACTGATTCCTATAACCAGCGGTAAAATCCTGATTGATGATCAGAATATCAACCGAATGGATACCATCGAATTGAGGCGCAGTATAGGTTATGTGATCCAAAATATCGGTCTATTTCCCAATATGACTATTGGGGAAAATATCGCCACAATACCGAAATTAAAGGGCTGGGATCACGACCGGATTACTGAAAAAACAGAAAGCCTGCTTGAGCTGATTAACCTTCCTCCTGGAGAATTTATGGATCGGTATCCAAAGGAGCTTTCAGGTGGCCAGCAACAGCGCATCGGAGTTGCGCGGGCTATGGCCGTTGATCCGCCGATAATGTTAATGGACGAGCCGTTTGGAGCCATTGATCCAATCAACAGGGAACATCTCCAGGATGAATTTTTAAAAATTCAGGAGAAAGTAAAAAAGACGATTGTCTTTGTCACCCACGATATTGACGAGGCCATTAAGATGGGCGACAAGATATGTCTTTTAAAAGATGGAAAGCTTGTTCAGTTTGCCTCTCCTGAAGAATTGCTCACCCAACCTGTCAATGAGTTTGTCAAAGATTTTGTGGGAGGTGACCGCACTTTAAAACGGCTCAATCTTCTTAAGGTTAAGGCCGCCATGAGTCCGGCTCCTCCTGTAGTCATGAAGGATGAATCACCGGAAAAGGCAAAATCAATGCTTGGCGAACTCAAGGCGGATCATCTTTTTGTGGTAGATAATGAAAATCGTTTGATGGGTTATGTAGACAAGGAAGCCCTGAGTAAAAAGGCGGACGAGGTGGGAGACGTAACACGATCTACAGATGCCTTTTTGCCGGCCTCTTCCAGCCTAAAGGATGGTCTTTCCGAGATATTCACCCATGATCTTGGATATATTATAGTGGTTGATGAAGATAAAAAGGTTCTCGGTATATTGACAGAAGATGGCATAAAAGAAATTTTGAGGAAATAGATTATGCAAATCAGGTTGTTTTATCCATTTATTAAAAAATTTGGTGTTATGGCGGCAACTGCCATAATTGTTATCTTGCTTTACCAATATTACGGTGCGTTAGAATATACGACAAAAAATCTATCTGAGTTTTTCCGGCTGACTCTTGAGCACTTTTTCCTGGTTATTGTAAGTATGGCAACTGCTGCAAGTATTGGTGTGAGCCTTGGAATAATTATGACAAGAAAGGGCTTTGAACGATTTGGCTCTGCCATTATGGCAATTGTAAATGTCTGGCAAAGTGTTCCTTCTTTAGGAGTCATTGCCCTGGCATATGCTTTTTTGCCTTTAGTGGGACTTTCCGGGATCGGTGTTGTTCCTGCCCTGGTTGCCCTTTTCTTTCACGCAGTCGCTCCTATTGTTCGAAATACGGTTGCAGGCATCCAGTCCGTAAGCAAGGATGTTATTGAAGCGGCAACCGGCATGGGAATGACCCCGAATCAAATCCTGTTCAGGATAGAAATTCCCAACGCATTGCCGGTTATCATGGGGGGAATCAGGACAGCGACAGCCATTATTGTAGGCTCTGCCCCTCTGGCCTGTCTTATTGGGGGAGGAGGTCTCGGCTTTTGGATCTTTACGGGTATTGCCCTGATGGATATGGGGATTATGATGGCAGGTGCAGTTCCGGTAGCCCTGATCGCCATGTTATTTGATGCTCTGCTCGCCAGGCTGGAGAGAATAGTTGTTAGTGAAGGCATTCAGTCCGGTGAGTATCAAGAAGCGTGATCCGGCTATTTTATTAGTTATCTGTTGTCCGATATTTGCTATTAATAACCATTAAAAAAAGGAGGAGATCTTATGAAAAAGTATTTTGTTTTGCTGGTAGCATTATGTTTTTTGACTTTACCCTTAACTGTTTTAGCTGGAGACCCGGTTAATGTTGCATCTAAAGGTTTTACCGAGCAGATTATTCTGGGAAAAATTATGGTTAATCTTTTAAAAGACAGGGGCATTCCGGTTAAAGACAGAACATCTCTTGGTGGAACCAACGTCAACCGAGAAGCACTGATGCAAGGCCAGATCGATCTATACATGGAATATACTGGAACCGCGTGGTTGACGTTTTTCAAGAAAAAGGAAACAGTACGTGATCCAATGGGGCTTTATGAAAAGGTCAAAGCGATTGATGCCAAAAACGGTCTGGTATGGCTGGCGCCTGCAAAATTCAATAACACCTATGCAATCGTAATGTCTGCAAAAAAAGCTGATGAATTAGGGATTAAGACCTTGTCTGATTGGGCTGCCTGGATAAAGAAGACCCCCGGCAAGATGACGGTGGCGGTAAACACCGAATTCTACTCAAGAGCTGATGGTTTCAAGGGGATGATGGGATATTACGGGCTCAAATTCGGTAAAGACATCCCTGATGCCGATGTTAAAAAGATGGAAACACCTCTTTGCAAAAAGGCTGTGCGAGATGGACAGGCTATGTGCGGTATGGCCTTTGCGACAGACGGAGAGATCAAGGCTTATAACCAAACGGTCTTAGAGGATGATAAAAGCTATTTTCCGATTTACAATCCTGCTCCTGTGATTAGGAAAGCGGTATTAAAACAATATCCGGAGATTAAATTTATCTTGGGTGAAATTGGAGCATCTCTTGATACTGCAACCATGACAAGGCTTAATTACAGAGTAAATGTCAACGGAGAAAAACCTGCATGGGTTGCAAAGAGCTGGCTGCAAGGTGTTGGTCTTATTATTAAGAAGAAAAAATAGTAAATTAATATTATCTGTAGTAAAAAGCACGGCTGGAAATTGTTAACGCTGCATTCCCGCCGTGCTTTTTTAATATTTTACAAGACCGAAAAAACGTCTGCTTGCACCAATTATTTTCCGAAAAATACTATCGTATTTTTTCGCATATGCTTCCACCGCATCTGCCGGATTGTCATCATCCGGATTGTCATTATCCGGCACATCCTTTCTCAGCTTGCGCCTGTATTTAAACACCCAAATATAAAAATCCGTTTCCGTTCTGTGGGGAAACTGCTTCATAATGCGGTTGTTGCGTATGATTTCCGCCAGCGGGGAATAAATTCTATCAAACCATGAAGCAGCGGCATCGGGAAATGTTACATCCTTTTTTTCCTTTTTTTCAAGATAGTATTTGTGGGTCTGTATGTGCTCCATCAATATGGAATAACCTCCGAGCCTTGTCATCTGCAGATTATAGCCGGGGCGGTTTTTATTTAGGCTCGTTTCTTTCAGGAAGCGGTGGTAATTTTCCTGTATAACCAGCTTTTCAAGATCAGTCTCCTTATCCAGGGGAACATCGCACTGATATTCGTACACCCTGGCTTCGATATATTTGTTGCCTTTGACCCGTGCTACCGAAATTCTATGATGCCCGTCTTTAACAAAATATGCATTGCTTACCTTATAAAGCTCGACAGGTGGGAGATCCTGCCTGGATTCCCTGACCTGGTCTATCTTTTTCCAGCGGTCACGCAGATCTTCCTGAAGAGGCAAAAAACTTCGCGTAAACGCGCGGTATCGACCTTCGCTGCCGACAATGCTGTCTATGGGAACATTTTGTATGCCGAGATCTTCGGCAAACCATATCTCAAGTTTGTCTTTAACTTCCTCAAAGGGAAGAAGCCTGCGGGATTTCCGTTTAAGAAAACCCTTCAGCTCCTCCATAAAGGCTTTTTGCATCGCACGCGTAAAATTATCATCAAATTGTTGTTTCCGGTTGGCCCGCCGGATCGTTTTGTCATCGAACAGCGTCATTTTTTATATCCCAAATACACCAATTGTTGATGAATTCGTAAAAAGTCGAATTTGCCACAGAGGGCACAGAGCTCACAGAGATAACTAATTAATAAAACAGAACATTCTCTGTGTTCTCTGCGAGCTCAGTGGTGAGAAATGACTTTCAAATAACTAAATCATAACCTCTTGATATGATTGACAAGCTATTTTCGGTTACAGTGCTGCAAAACGGTATAGTATAGCTTTTTACGATATCATTAATACTTAACACTGAGCGTAAAAAAATACAAGTAAGGTGATGTTATCGTATTGATTTCATTATAGCAAAATAAAATTTGCAGTAGCGTAGTTTTCGTTTGACATAGATTATATTTCAGTTCATTAGAGAGATATTCAAGTTTCGTACTTCTTGATCAAAATAAAGATGAGACCTTTGAAAAATG
>JAUUWG010000224.1 GCA_030589165.1 Desulfobacterales bacterium | reverse complement strand
CTGCAATGCTTCTTTCTGTGCATGATGAACTGATTTTTGAAGTGCCTTCCCACGAGCTTGATACTGCGAAGAAACTTATAAAAGAGATCATGGAAGGTGTGTGGGAACTTAAAGTTCCCCTTAAGGTAAATGTAGCTTGTGGTGAAAACTGGGCAGAGGCGCATTAGTTTCTTATTTGTAAATTTTGTGCTCTTTATGACAAATCATATTCGCCACCAAGACACCAAGCCACGAAAAATAAATAGTAAATATATCCTTTGAGTCTTTGTGCCTTTGTGGCATTTTTTTTCCAGCTTGTCCTGGTATCAGCAAATAAAAACCTCCACCGGTACCTAACTAATCAGCCGATGTCCTTATGAATTTACTACAGATTTGTGAGTCTTTTTATCAAAAATTATTATTGACATTCAAGAATTGTATACCGTATACAGTATACGAGTTGTTATTGCAATAAAATTTTATCTGTTTTTTAAATAGAGAAGTTTATTGAACTATGCTGGAACCGTAATATTTTATCTGCTAAACATGCAATCACTCTCCAGTTCATGGCCTTATTAAAGCGTATATAACTTAACACTAGGACATTGATCATGACCGTAAAAACACACCAGAAAGAGATTGAAAGATTAAAGAGCCTTCAGCAGAGAGCATTCATGGGGGGCGGCGAAAAAGCAATAGATCGCCAACGTTCAAAAGGAAAACTGACCCCAAGGGAACGGCTCGACCTGTTGTTTGACCAAGGCAGTTTTATGGAGTTAAATGACCTGGCCGAAAGCCAGTGCGTTGATTTTGGCATGGAAAAAAGAAAAGTTCCCGGCGATGGTGTGGTAACTGGTTATGGTACCATTGACGGACGGTGCGCCTTTGCATATGCACAGGATGCAACGGTTCTGGGCGGATCGGTCGGGACTATCCATGGCCAGAAGATCTGTAGAATCATTGATGAGGCCCTGAAAGTGAAAGCCCCTTTGATCTCCCTGAATGATTCCGGCGGGGGTCGGCTTCATGAAGGCTTTTTTGCCTCCAAGGGAGTGGCCGGCATGTTTTTGAGGAATACAGCTACATCCGGGGTTATTCCCCAGATATCCTGCATCATGGGGCCCTGCGCCGGTGTATCCGTGTATTCACCGGCATTGATGGATTTTATCATCATGGTTGAGAAACAGAGTCAGATGTTCATCACCGGCCGCAAAGTGATCCAGGATGTGACAGGGGAAACCGTGAACCTGGAGGAGCTTGGTGGTGCACGCGTTCACAGCCGCGTCACGGGGCAGGCCCATTTTGTCACAAAAACGGATCAGGAAAGCATTACGTTGATCCGTTACTTGTTAGGCTTTCTACCATCCAATCATGACGAAGCCCCACCTTCATACACCTGCGACGATGATCCGGAAAGAAAAAATTACAACCTGACCGAGATTGTGCCGGCAGATTTTAAAAAAGCCTATGACATGCATCAGGTCATTACCGAAGTGGTGGACAATAATGAATTCTTAGAAATCTTGCCTGAGTTTGCACCCAATATCATTACGGGACTGGCACGCCTTGACGGAAATACCCTTGGAATAGTTGGCAACCAGCCGTCCATCATGGCAGGATGCTTGGATTATCATTCTTCAGACAAGGCAGCGCGATTTATCAGATTCTGTGACTGCTTTAATATCCCCCTGTTAAATTTAGTGGATGTGCCCGGATATTTCCCCGGGGTTGACCAGGAGCATGCCGGTATCATCCGGCATGGTGCCAAAATGCTGTATGCCTATGCAGAAGCCACAGTACCCAAGATCACACTTGCATTAAGAAAAGAATACGGAGGGGCTGTCATGGCCATGTGCTGCGCTGGAATTGGGGTGGACCTGATGCTGGCCTGGCCAATAGCCCAGCTTGTTGTGCTTGATACTGCGGCAGCCATCAATATCGTATACCGCAAGGAAATCATGACAGCAGATGATCCGGAAGCATTCAGGAAACAGAAAATCGAAGAATATGATTACAAGTATTCAAATCCGTTTCATGCAGCCTCCAATATGCTGGTAGACCGGATTATCGAACCTTCTGAAACCCGGACCCAGCTCATCAAAGGGCTGAGAATGCTGAAAAACAAGAAACGGCCGGAGCCTTTCAGAAAACATGGAAATATACCACTATAAC
>JAUUWG010000208.1 GCA_030589165.1 Desulfobacterales bacterium | reverse complement strand
ACATCCCTGCTCATCCCGGTAATTCCCAGACCGAAACTAAACTGCCACAGATAACAGACAAAACCAACGCTGATAACGGCAAGGAGCGCCGCCATCCATCCATAGTATCTCTTGCTTCCTATTAACGCCTTTTCAAGCATAGCCACCTCATATAATATAAAATACTGATGGCCCAGCACCCAGGGCCGGTTTACGACGAATTGTATAATTATTTCTTAAAACTTTTCTAACTTCTGATTCAGGATCATCCAGGTCGCCGAATGTCAGTGCACCGTTGGATACCTCCACACAGGCCGGCAATTTTCCCACCGCCAGTCTTTCCGCACAGAAATTGCACTTTTCAACAACCCCTTTTGATCTGGTGGGAAACTCAGGATTTTGCTCCTTGATAAAGGGGCGCGGGTCCCTGAAATTGAAACTTCTGGATCCATAGGGACAGGCAGCCATACAGAATCTGCAACCGATACACCGATGAAAATCCATGAGTACAATTCCGTCTTCGCGTTTAAAAGTTGCTTTTGTGGGACAAACTCTGACACAGGCAGGATTTTCGCAATGATTGCAAAGTGTTAAAAAAGATAAATTCTCGACCTCTTCATCAAGAAATTCATGCCCCTGCGTCGGAAAAATATGGTGAAACTCTTCAGTCCAGATCCACTTGATCTCATGATTTTTATTTTCAAGATCAGGGATATTATGGATTTTATCGCAAACCTCAATCATTGGCTTGAGATCTTCCTCTGACTGTAATTTGCGAGTATCGATAACAAGACCCCATCTTTTAGCTGTAAGGGCATCTTTGCCTTTCTTGATTTCGGGCTTGGATGTTGCCTCATGCTCACCGGATGAGGCCAGCACATCGAGCACCGGTTTGGCCCCTAAACCGAGCGCTGAAATTCCGGCTATTTTTAAAAAGCTTCTTCTGCTGCTTTCCATCACTTGGCCTCCTTTGGATCGATGTGGCACTCCCAGCAGTAAGGGCTTACCGAAGCATAATCGTGGCATTTGTCACAAAATTCAGCCTTTTCCGTGTGACAATCCAAACAGGTATTGGTAAGGCTCATATTAAATTCCTTTCCACTGCTGTTTACAAAGATCCTTTTGGCGTCTCGTACAACCGTATCCCTCCATTCATCAAGCACTTTCATGTGTTCCCTTTTCATATACGCTTTGGGTTCGACGCACTCTTTGGCGGCTTTGGCTTTGTCAGCAATTTTGGGTTCGGGTGCCGGAGCTGCATTTCCAAGGTTGAACCAGAAAGGAAACGTTATCACTACTACAAAGATGCAAAGACCTACAATAACCATTCCTTTATCATAAATCTTTTTATTATTCTTCATCCTCATCCTCCATTCCCGGCAACGGTTCATTGCGCAGGTCTAACGTCCTCTTTTTCTCTCCGGGCAAAATCAGGGCATTGGACACCAACTCGTGAACTCCGCAGTTATCCACTTCGGGAAGCCAATACTCCAACGCAGTGGGAAACGCCGCTCTGTCAATGGCGCAGATACAGGACAGCATATTCACACCATGTTTTTCGTGGACATATTTGGCTGCATTGATTCTGGGCAGAGCGCCCTGCATCCTCAACTCCATGTTTTCTCCGGCATTGAGACCCGCCCCGCTGCCGCAACAAAACGTCTGTTCCCGGATGGTACTGGCAGGCATTTCATAAAAATGATTACATACGTTTTTGATTACATAACGGGGCTCTTCCAGCAGTCCCATGCCCCTTGCAGGGTTGCATGAGTCATGAAAAGTGACCTTCAAATGGTCGTTTCTGGAAATATCCAGATCAAGCTTTCCGTGTTTGATGAGATCGGCTGTGAACTCGGTAATATGCACCATCTTGGTCGCCTTGGCATTTTCGAATTTGGTGCCGGTGATAGGAGAAACCGGTTCTTCCAGAAAATCGGCCGGGCCGTTCATGGTATCCATGTACTGGTGAATGACCCGCCACATATGACCGCATTCCCCGCCCAGAATCCATTTCACGCCCAGCCTTTTGGCTTCGGCGAACATTTTGGCGTTCAGCCGCTTCATGGTCTCGTGGGAGGTAAAAAAACCGAAGTTACCGCCCTCGGAAGCGTAAGTGCTCCAGGTGATATCAACGCCGTATTTCTCCTGCAGATAATGAAACAGCATCATGTATCCCATGCAGGTAAATGTTCCGGGGTCGGCAAAAACATCACCGGAAGGGGTAATAAACAGAATATCAGCGCCCTTTTTGTTGAAACTGGGGTTTACCCGGATGCCGGTTATATCTTCGATTTCATCGGCAAAAAAATCGAGCATATCCTTGTAAGCATGGGGCTGAATACCAAGGTGGTTTCCGGTTCGGTAGCAATTGGCCACCGGTGTGGCGATCCAGTCAATATTAAGACCGATGAGATTCAGTAATTCCCGGCCGAAAATGGTAATCTCGGCAGTATCAATGCCGTAAGGGCAGAAAACC
>JAUUWG010000053.1 GCA_030589165.1 Desulfobacterales bacterium | reverse complement strand
TCATTGCCGGGGCGGATGCGGTCAAAGACATCCTTGGAAGGGTCTGGATTTATGTAATTTTGGGTATTGCGGTAGGTGCCGGAATTCACGGTTATGTTCCGGAAGGATTTATGGCATCCTTTATGGGCAAGGAAACCTGGTGGTCCGTTCCCTTAGCGGTAGTCATGGGAGTCCCGATGTATTCCAATGCCGCCGGTATTATTCCCGTTGTTGAGGCACTTATCGGCAAAGGCGCCGCAGTAGGGACCGTTCTGGCCTTTATGATGTCGGTTATCGCTTTGTCTTTGCCGGAAATGATTATTCTGCGTAAGGTGTTGAAGCCCAGGTTAATCGGTACATTTATCGGTGTCGTGACTTGTGGAATTCTTCTGGTAGGTTTTTTGTTTAATATTGTGATCTGACCGTATCTGCCTTTTATAAACACTTTCGTACTTTTTACACAAGTTTTTTGATCGCTGATGAAATATGACTTTCAATGATAAGAACCTGGATGAGGTCTTCGTCCTTTTTCTTTTCTTCGCCTTTCGATTTTTTTTATCATTTCATCCAACTTTTTCTGCTGTGCAGGGCTTAGTTCTTTTTTCATTTCCGAAAAGCCCTGCTCGAAAGCGTTTCTCATTTCCTTTCGGTGTTCTTGAAACCGTTTTTCGGCCATATTGTGCATTTGATCGACAATTCTTTCAATCCGGATTTTCTGGGCTTTTGTAAGATCGAGTTTCCGGGTCAGTTTCTTGATAATAAAGGTTTTTCTGGACCCCATATCTCGTTTAAAAAAAGGGTGCCGGTGCTTCAAATACACACCGGTCCCCAAAGCACCCACCAGGGCGCCGAGGATAAATACCAAGGTTACGCCTGCCATTAATTTCCATTTCATCATATTTTTCCCTTAAAATCTTAAGAACTGTATCATGCTGAAATCGTCCGATTCATGGTACAGAAGCTGGAAAATTTCCGAGTCCGGGATAAGATCGAAATTCATCAGAACAATCGCAAAAAAAAGGGTTATTGTCATGGCGACAGGTGCAAGACGCCAGACAAACTGTTCAAAAAGCATCAAGAAGTTTGATCCGGATTTCAAAGGCCCAAGCCGCCGAATTCGGCGCATAACATCCGCCTGCAAATCATCATTGAGTCCGGTCGGTGCAAGTTCGCTTTTTTGGCGATAGATTATTTTAAATGCTTGTTTCAACTTGCGGAGCTTTCCTTTGCAGAAGTTCATGGGTTTGTTCTCCCTGTGTTTCGATTAATCCGGTAAGCAGTTTATGAAGTTTTTTGCGGGCACGAAAACAACGAATTTTAACATTGGCAACGCTCCAACCCAGAAGATTTGCGCTTTCTTTCCCGGACAGACCTTCTAAGTACATCAACTCCAGAACTATTCTGTCCTCAGCAGACATTCTATCCAGGGCCCAGTCCAGCAGTTCTCTGGCTTCTTCTTGCCTGCTTTTTTCGTTAAACAATTCGGCCGATTGATCGGACATGACATTTTTCAGCCAATCCCGGTGTTTTTCGGAAAGAGAACTGATCGGCAGTTCCCGGGAGCGATACTGTTTTCTCCAGAAATCGTAACAGGTTCTTACGGCAATGGCAGACAGCCACTGTTTGAAGCCGCTCTTTTGTTTAAAGGTCGGTAAAGATTGATATGCCCTTACAAATACATCCTGAGCCGTTTCTTCTACCTGATCGTAAGGTACATGTTTCTTTACGATCATGCAAACATGCGCGTTATACTTTTTAAGTAAATACTCAAATGCATTCACCTCACCATCAATGACCCGATAAACGATTTCAGCATCCTTGGATTTATTAGAATCAGTAGACATCTACAGGTATCCGGTGGTCTATTTTTATTATTTTTACATACAGTTAAACGATTAACCGGCAACAGCACTTTATATCGGGGATATGGGTCAGGAAATCAATTAACTTTCCTGACCCTTTCCTCAATCGTTATTCAGTTGGGGGTTGAAGCCAGGCATCCATCATTGTTTGCCTGAGTTGCCTTCGCTCTTTCATTTTTTCGGAGGCTTCCGCTCTTTTTTCCTTCAGTACTTTCAGTTGATCAGAAGTCAGCACCGGCTTTAATTCAGCCATAAATTTTGCCCTTAATACCACCAGATTTTCCATAATGGAGGAGACATTTCGATGCGCTTGCCGCACATTTTCTTCACTGAAGTTTTCCGCATGAATTGCTGAGCGAAGCTGCTCCTTTGGCTCTGAAAGCTGAAGTTCTATATTTTGTCTTTGCTCTCGATACGTATTAAGAATATTGCTGATTTCAGCCTTTTGAGCGTCCGTAAGATCAAGTTGCATCAACGTTCTCAAACCGAAAAATCCTTTTTCCATATGTCCGAAATTGCCGGCCCTTACAACCAGCGCACTGGAAAAGATTATCGTAAGGGTCAAAAGCACGGTTAATTTTTTATTTACTTTCATTTTTTCTCCTTTATAAATTTTATCAAATTTTTTGCCAATCCATAAAATAACTTTAACTTTTACCAAATCAATTCTGAATCAAAGGGTGGTCCCCGCGGAGAAATTTCCCTTTACATAACTTAGTCGCAGGTCGGATGGAAAAGGTTACAGGGAAATCGGCTGTCAGATTTTTTTAACAATTCATCTTTATTTTTGTAACTTTTTTAGGAAAATAGCGACGTATAAATAAAAAAGAGGATTTTTTTGTCGAATATTGGTGCAGTTCATGCTTGAATGGGCAACGGCTATTTTGCAGCCGGTATTAGGTACCCGGAAAAAATAAACGGGATAATTGATTTCTTCCGGGTAGTTTAAACCCCTTCCACGTAAAAGTAAGGAGGTGGAAATGAACTTTTTTGACAAACAACTCCCAAATTCGGATAATACAGGGATCGTAACCGATCAAAACGATGATTTTCAAATCCTTGATCGATACCTGCGGCCTTTTTCCATTGCCGCCTGTTTCCTGGCTCTGATTGTGTTTGTTCATATCTTATAAATCAATCCTGCTCTTTTAACTAACACACTGATGCCCTGACTTTTCACAGGACCAAAAGTCGAACTTACGTTTTTCTTGGAATTTTAACCCTATCCGGATTTCCACCTTCACGGGAATGACGATAATAAGGATTTTTTGATGACCAAGTCCATTCATGAGACGAACAGCGATATCCGTCAGACGCTGGGTCTTGATAAACAAGCTCCTGCACATAAAAAAGCCAAGGTTTGGGTTGTTATAGTCATGATCACGGTATTTATCGCCGGCATTCTGATGGTTTTTTATTCTAACGGCGACTCATCACTTCAGTACAAGACGGCTCAAGTGCAACGCGGCAACCTGATCGTCACGGTGACGGCAACAGGGGAACTGGAACCGGTCAACCAGGTGGATGTGGGTACGGAGGTGTCCGGAACCATCGAAACCGTGGCGGTCGACTATAACGACCGGGTCAAAGCCGGTCAGGTGCTGGCCAGACTGGATACTGACAAACTCGAAGCCCAGGTACTGAAATCCCAAGCTGCATTGGAATCAGCTCAAGCCAACCTGCTCGAAGCCCAGGCCAACGTTTTTGAAGCGCGAAATGAGCTGAAACGGTTAAAACATGCCCGGGAGTTGAGCGGGGGAAAAGTACCGTCCCAGCATGATCTGGACGCAGCGCAAGCGGCGCTCAAGCGTGCCTGGGCGGGCGAGGCCGGCGCCAGGGCACAGATTGCAGAGGCCAGGGCAACCCTCCGTGTGGATCAGACGAATCTGGCCAAAGCGGTTATCCGCTCCCCGATTGATGGAATTGTCCTTGAGCGTAAGGTTGAACCCGGCCAGACAGTGGCAGCCTCCTTACAGACCCCCGTGCTGTTTACCCTGGCCGAGGATCTCACACAGATGGAACTGCACGTGGATGTGGATGAAGCCGACGTGGGGCAGGTGAAGGAAGGTCAGAAAGCCACCTTTACTGTTGATGCCTACCCCGATCGCAGCTTTCCGGCGCAGATCACCGAGGTCCGTTACGCACCGCAAACGGTTGAAGGCGTTGTGACCTATGAAACACTGCTTTCAGCGGACAACTCGGATCTGTCGTTGCGGCCGGGCATGACGGCCACGGCGGACATCACGGTGAAGGCCGTTGAGGATGCCCTGCTGGTCCCCAACGCTGCGCTGCGCTTTACCCCCCCCGCACCGAAAGAAAAGACACCCAAACCTGGTGGCAGCCTGGTCGGCAGGCTTCTGCCGCGACGGCCCAGGCGTTCGCCATCGGGAAGGCAGCCAAACTCACTTGCCAATAGCAGCCGGCGGCGCGTATGGATGCTGCGAGACGGAACCCCTGTTGCCATCCCGGTTACGGTCGGCGCAACCGACGGCAGCATGACCCAGGTGCTCGCCGGCGACGTCAAACCCGGACTCCCCCTGTTGGTAGATGTCGTGAGGTCTGAAAAATGAACACCGATGTTTCCGACACAACAGCCGATGTGACTGCCCGTCCCTTAATCGAGCTCAAGGACGTCACCAAGGTTTATGGTCAGGGCCATGCGGCCATGCAGGCGTTGCGCGGGGTCGATCTTCGTATCGAGGAGGGTGATTTCGTCGCCGTGATGGGGCCGAGCGGCTCGGGAAAGTCCACTTGCATGAATATCCTGGGCTGTCTGGATACCCCTACCGCCGGATCCTATTTGTTCAAGGGTGTCGAGGTCGGGAAGCTCTCCCGCAGTCAACGCGCGCTTTTACGGCGCCACTATCTGGGTTTTGTGTTTCAAGGCTATAACCTCTTAAACCGCACCTCGGCGCTGGAGAACGTGGAACTGCCATTGATCTATCGCGGTACCCCCACCGCCGAACGGCATGGGCGGGCACGTAAAGCTCTGGAGGCAGTGGGGCTCAAGGGGTGGGAAGGTCACACGCCCGGCGAGCTTTCCGGGGGGCAGCAACAGCGCGTCGCCATCGCGCGTGCCATTGTCACTGAGCCTGCCGTATTGCTGGCAGATGAACCGACAGGCAACCTGGACTCCGCCCGCAGCCGGGAAATTATGGAACTGCTCTGCACCTTCAACCGTGACCAGGGCATCACCATCGTGATGGTTACCCACGAATCGGAAATGGCGGCTTATGCGAAGCGCATCGTTCAATTCATGGATGGGCTGGTAAAAACCGACGAGCAAAAGGGGGAGGTGGCCTGATGTTATGGAATGCATTTTTGCTGGCCCTGCGGGAAATCCGCCGCAATGTCATGCGTTCGTTTCTGACCATCCTGGGGGTCGTTATCGGGGTTGCCGCAGTCATCGTCATGGTGACCCTGGGCAGTGGAGCCACCGCACAGGTCACTGAACAGATTTCGAGCCTGGGCAGCAACCTGCTGATGGTCATGCCGGGCCAGCGAAGGCATGGTCCGGGGGGGAGCTCAGCAAGTGCGGAACCTTTCGATCTGGACGATGTCATGGCCATTGCCGGGGAAATAGGTTCAGTCGCGGCTGCGGCCCCCTCTTCCTTTCAATCCGTAATGGCCATCTACGGCAACGAGAACTGGGCCACCTCCGTCACAGGGACCGACAACCAGTACTTAACGGTGAGAAACTGGTCCATTGAAAACGGACGGCAATTTACCGTAAGTGAACTGCGTTCCGGAAAGGCGGTCTGCATCTTGGGTACGACGGTCCAAAAAGAACTCTTTGGCGGGCAAAATCCATTGGGGGCCACGATCCGCTTGGAAAAGCTCTCGTGTCAGGTGATCGGCATCCTGAAATCCAAAGGCCAGACCACCATGGGCACGGATCAGGACGATCGTGTCCTGATCCCGCTGCGCACCTTTCAGCGACGAATTGCCGGAAATCAGGACGTCGGTCGAATCCACGTCTCGGCCCGGGAAGGGACATCAACGGAGAAGGTGCTGAAAGACATCGAGTTGCTGATGCGTGAACGTCGTCATATCTCACCGACCGAGGAGAATGATTTTACGGTAATGGACATGCAGGAAATCGCTGCCACGCTCACGGGAACGACAAAGATACTCACCGCCTTATTGGGCACTGTAGCGGGAGTAAGTTTGTTAGTGGGTGGAATCGGAATCATGAACATCATGCTGGTATCGGTGACCGAACGCACCCGTGAAATCGGCATCCGCCTGGCCATCGGTGCCTTGGAACGAGAAGTGCTCATGCAGTTCCTCGTGGAGGCCGTGGTCCTCTCTTCGTTCGGCGGTTTGTTCGGCATTGTGTTGGCGCTCACAGCATCCGTGGGGCTTGCAGGCATCTTGCAGATTCCCTTTATTTTTAACCCGGGCATTGTGGTCATCGCTTTTCTGTTTTCTGCGGGGGTAGGGGTTGTCTTCGGCTACTTTCCCGCGCAAAAGGCCGCACGTCTCGATCCCATTGATGCGTTGAGACATGAGTAAAATAGTGTAAAGTGACTAAAGTGACTAAAGTGATCTAAAGTGCCTAAAGTTGAGGTATTCTATCAATTTTATATAAAAAGACGGAGCGAAGCGATTCATTAACTTTAGCTCACTTTTCCGGTTTATCCGGGTTAGGAAAAAAATGCTCAAACGAAGAACGAAACCCCTTGTCCTGCAAATCATCGCCACGGTGATGGCGGCACTCTCGATCGCCGGATGTGCCACCGTCGGACCGGATTACCTCCCGCCGGAGGTTTCGGCGCCCGAGCACTGGAATACCGATTTACAGGGGAGGGTAACCGGTGGATCTATGGACCCCCAGACGCTGGCCAATTGGTGGACGGCCCTCAATGACCCGACATTAACGGCCCTGATCGAACGGGCCGTCAAAGACAACCTGGACATCAAAGAAGCTATGGAACGGGTACGCGAGGCCAGAGCGCGCAGGGGCATCAGCGCAGCCGACCGCTTTCCCACCATCAACGCCATTGGTTCCGCTAATTCCAGCCGCAGCAGCGAAGATACCGGCAGCGGTAAAAGCCGTGAGCTGTATGCAGCAGGTTTTGATGCCGGTTGGGAACTTGATTTGTTCGGGGGCGTCCGGCGCTCCATCGAATCGGCCCAGGCAGATCTCGAAGCAAGCCAGGAAGATTTTCGCGATGTACTGGTAAGCCTGCTCGCCGAAGTCGCCCTGAATTATGTGGAGATGCGGACGTTTCAGACACGGCTTGCCGTGGCAGAGGCGAATTTAAAGGCTCAGACCGAGACCTACGAACTTACGGGATTTCGTTTTGAAGCCGGTCTGACGACGGCGCTCGATATGGAACAGGCCAAATACAATATGGAGAATACCCGTTCACAAATACCCACATTGCGCAGCAGGCTTGAGGAAGCAAAAAACCGGCTTGCAGTGTTGCTGGCCACACGTCCCGGTGCCATCCACGCAGACCTGTCAGAGATAAAACCTATACCGACAACACCCCTTGAAATTGCTGTCGGCGTACCTGCACAAGTTTTGCGGCGCAGACCCGATATCCGTCGCGCCGAACGCAATGTCGCTGCTCAATCCGCCCGAGTCGGCGTTGCCACTGCGGCGCTTTATCCCAAGTTTTCGTTGCTCGGATCAATTGGTCTTGAAGCCTTGTCGCCCGGAGATTTGTTTTCTACGGCCAACCGGACCTACAGTATCGGTCCGAAATTTTCATGGACTATTTTTGATGCAGGCGCCATACGCCAAAACATCGAGGTACAAAATGCCCTCCAGGAACAGTCGTTAATCCAGTATGAATCCGCTATTCTTGCCGCTCTCGAAGATGTGGAAAACGCACTGAAGGCTTACGCTGAAGAGCAGCTGCGGCGCCAATCTCTGGCAGAAGCGACACAAGCCGCGCAAAACGCTGTTGATCTGGCGCTTACCCAGTATTCATCCGGATTGATCGATTTTCGAGATGTTCTGGAAGCCCAGCGATCATTACTATCGTTCCATGACCAGTTGGCAGACAGTGAAGGGACCGTTACATCCAATCTGATACGCCTGTACAAGGCCCTTGGTGGCGGGTGGACATCCTTGACACCTGGAGCAAAGATATCTGATGCAAATTGATTTGGTAAGGTCATGCCGCTTCAGAAAGGCGTTTGTTTACGACATGCCAGAACTTAGAAAGAGCCTCGGCTTTCCCGTCAAAATAGTCCTCAAAGAATCCTACTTCATTCAGTACTGGTGGATATGAATAACGTTCCCCATCATCTCCATATTCAGTAATCCAACTGCTTGGCTCGTGCGGATCAATAACCTTAAACAAATGCTGAGGATAGAGATACGGTTTGCCATAATCATTTAATATCCGGTAATCATCCGCTTCGATTCCAATAACAAAATAGGGTTGATCGGGCGTAAGATCCCTGTATTCAGGATTCTTCTCTTTCAGCTTTACAATCATAATTCTCCCACCTTCTTTCTCTTTATTTCGAATCTTCCAATTCCATGGTGTTCATACCAGTGATATTCATACATATCCCCATTAATCTCAACTGCCGGACTGCTCTTTTTAGTCCACATTGAGGGTTTACCCCCGTGCTCCTCAAGCAGCCTCTCTATGTCACGTATACGTCGACCTTTTGCAATTACCCTGGATCGAGCAATGAGTTCTTTTGTCAGTTCAGGAATCAGTTTACCTCCTTTTTATTTATAAGTCCGCTAACGCCCGGCATTACTATCAAGGCCTCATTGTTAACCTTCTCTTACCTTGAGAAAAGTTTTAATTTCTTCATTCCCTATTGAATAGAGGCAATCAAGGAAGGCGACATAAAAACTCCCCGGTTTATCACTCGTTTTTATCGCCAGATCAGCGCAGAGACCATAAAAAGCAAAGGCTGCCGTCGCAGCCTTGATAAGTTCCTCCTTATCCGCAACTGCACAAAAAGCGGCCGTAACAGCTGTCAGTCCACAACCGACGCCTGTCACCCTTGTCATTATCGGCTGGCCGTTTCTCACGCGAAAAACCCGGTTTCCATCCGTTATGCAATCTTCTTCTCCTGAAATGGCAATAATGCATTCTTTATCCAGGGCCATTTTTTTGGCGGCATTGATCATCTCATCGGATAATGAAAGAGACGTATCAACCCCTTTGGTTTTGATATGGGAAAAATCGAGCGAAAGAATTTCCGAGGCATTGCCCCGAAGGACAGAGATAGAACACTCCTTCATGATTTTTTTTACTGCCCGGGTTCGGAGTTGGGTCGCCCCCGCACCTACAGGATCAAGGATTACAGGTATACCTATTGAATTGGCAGTTTTTGCTGCGCAGATCATCGATTCTATCCAATCCTCCTGGAGGGTTCCGATATTGAGAACCAGGGCACCGGCAAGAGAGGTCATCTCCTCAACTTCGGCACGGCAATGGGCCATAACGGGAGATGCGCCGATTGCCAGAAGTATATTGGCAGTGGTATTCATCACTACAAAATTGGTGATGTTATGAATCAGCGGGGCGCTTTGTCTGATTCGATTGAGCGTTTCAATCGTATATGTATCTATCTTCATTATTTTCTCATCAGGTGATTTTGATCAATAAAAAATCAGATATCTCAATCTGCCAAGCCAAACTTTTTTCCAGCTCATCAAACTTAGCAAAATGACAAACTTAAAAATAAAAGCAACAAATGCAGAAACTGTATCTTGCATTTGTATGCCGAGATTTGAGTCCATTTCCTTGCTATTCGTGACATGGTTTTATAAAAGTCAATTATTCCGGTTTTTGTCAATAATTAAGCAAGGGGTCCCTGTAATTCGTGTTCGAAATTCTGAAGACAAAAAGGAAAAAATCATGATCGATTTCAGCAAACTCGACCAACTCAAACAAAAGCTGGATTCTTTTCGTCCTCTCCCAAGAGAGATTGTGGAAAACCTCCACGAAGATCTTGTTCTCCGCTGGACTTACAACTCCAATGCCATTGAAGGCAATACGCTTACGTTGAAAGAAACCAAGGTCGTTCTGGAAGGGATCACCATTGGCGGGAAAACCATAAGGGAACATTTTGAGGCCATTAACCACCGGGAAGCGATTCTCTTTGTTGAAGAACTGGTAAAAAAGAAAGAACCCCTGTCGGAATGGAATATAAAATCCATCCACCAGCTTATTTTGAAAAATATTGATGACAAGAATGCCGGGGTTTACCGTAATATAAATGTCACCATTCCCGGTGCGGATCATGTCCCGCCTGATACCCTTCAGGTTGCGGGCGAGATGAGCAAATTCATAGAATGGTATAACAGTGATGCTCAAAAAATGCATTCAATAGAGCGCGCTGCGCGTGTGCATGGGGATTTTGTCAAGATTCATCCTTTTGTGGATGGAAACGGGCGCACTGCACGTCTTTTGATGAATCTTGAACTGATGAAAGAAGGTTTCCCTCCGGTTGTTCTGTCGGCAGAAAAGCGACTGGAATATTACGAGGCTTTGGATAGAGCTCACACCGTGGATGACTACACACCATTTCTAATTCTGGTTTCAGGTACCGTAGAAAGGGCCTTTGATCCGTACTGGCATGCCTTGGGAGTTAAAAATGAAGAGTGAAGGGGTTAGATTTTTGCGCGTAGGGATAGGGTTATATCAAGATGCTTTTTGAAATGGCAATTGGAAATTTCCGGCCACAATGCCCGGTATGGTTATGTCTTCGTCAAGGGATTCCCAACGCAGTGCAAATCCGTCTAATCGCAATGTTACTTCTTTTAATTGATCATCGCTTGCTTTTGAAAGAATTTTAAATCGATCGGCTGGAAATCCAATGATACGGCCATCGGTAAGTTCAACATAAATGGTTCGTCCCTCGGACCATGCCCTGATAGCGGCTGGTTCAATAGATTCTTTTTCAAAAATTTTGGAAGTCATCATATTTTTCCATCAAAAAAGCTTGGTGCTCAAATACCAGTTTTTCAATTTTTCTGACTGTTAGCGGAGAGACGCCTTTATTTCTTGCCAAGCGGATTGGATCTAACCAAAATTTACATTCACCATCTGGAGTTGCAACATGAATATGATGAGGTTCGCTCCCTTCATCTGAATAAAAATGAAATCTGAATGGTCCTATTCTCAGAACCGTCGGCATCAGATACTATTCCTTTATTCCTTGTAATGTTGCAAGAGTATCATTTTGACTACAAAAAATTTATATTAACATGTTAACAGATAACCCCACAAGGAAATAACCAAAATTGCAGCAATTCTAATTTTGGTAAATGAATATCATGTAGGTTGGGTTAAGCGATAGCGAAACCCAACAAATTTTGGCAAATTCACTGCTAATAGTTGGCCTCCGTTTTTTAACCCATATGGAACTACTTGAACCATTTTACAGCTTGGTTTTGCACCTATTTTATGATAATATTTTTAATATAATTTTCAGCATAAAAAAGGAAATAAAATATGAGGCATAGTTTACAACAAAAAACAACCCGACTTAATATACAAATCTCTTTTGAACTTAAAAACAAACTTTCCCGGCTATCTGCTTTGCAAGGTAAAAAAATGTCTGCTCTGGTTCGAGAATCTCTTGAAGAAAAGATAGAACAACTTGAGAAAAAAATATTTGAAGAGAAAATGAAGCACGCCTATCAGGAGTTGGCACAGGAGAATCTGGAAATTTCAGAAGATTTCAAATACGTTGATACTGAAAACCTTTAGTGAGGGAAACCGATGGCTGTTATTCCAGTTAAGCGGGGGGATATTCATTATGCCAACCTTGATCCGGTTGTGGGAAGGGAAACAGGCAAAACCCGGCCTGTGCTTGTGATCCAAAACGATATTGGCAATATGTATTCGCCAACCATCATTATAGCCGTAATCATCGAATATTCAGAGAAAAAAGCATCCTATCCCATCTGCGTTGCCATCAAGAAGGATAATGGTCTTAAAAAAGATTCAGTTGTTAATTTATCCCAAATTAGAACCATTGACAAAAAGAGGCTGATTACTCCGAAATTAGGCACACTCTCAAACAATTCCATGAAAAAGGTTGATGACGCATTAAAGAACAGCCTGGCGCTTGGTTGATTGCGCAATCCATATCTGGAAGCTGACGGAGCAACAAAATCAGAGCTTTGAAAAATGGTCAATTTTGCATAGTCCGTTAAATTTGTTTTTGTGTATGAATTTAGCCGTTTGAAAAAGTCCGCTTTTGCTCTCTCCTGTGACCAATTTTGGGATCCATGAATCGCGTCACAATTCGCAAAAACTCGGGCTGACGCCCTCAGACAATTTGCGATACCTGTCCGGGAATGTAATGCCGTTTAGCCCTCGCCATTCACACATCCGACATTTTCTTAAAACGCTCTTTTTGCCGTCAAAAAGACGCATCTAAGCATCATAATGCCCCACAAACAATAAGTTATGACTAAATAATCAACAACTTAGCTTGGTCCGACCCCAAGCCATGGGCGTACCACCTTTTCAGCTGAGATTTGACCCCTAATCTTTTGTTACGGGTTGTGCCATGATGCATTCTCCCTGTGCAGTGCGTATTGATGATTACGTAGCAGCTTCCGTTTTAGAAGGCGAAGTCAAGGCAGGTCCCACCGATGACTTGTCCTCCGGTCTGCGCGCTCGCTACTTGCTCTTTGACAGCGGGAAGCGTGCAGCTCAATTGCGGGCCGCATTATCCAGGCAAAGCCTGGCTGAGGAGGAAGAAGCGAGTATTCGGCAGGATATTGCCATGGCCATCCATCAGGCATTCTACAGCTTGCTATCAACCATGGAAGCACAAGCGGTTGCCGAGCAGAACAGAACGCGGGCGGAGGATCATTTGCGGTTAACCAGAGAGCACTGGGAGGCCGGCGCAGCGCCTCAAGCGGACGTTATTCGCGCTCAGATCGAGGTTGTGGATGCAAAGTTGCAGCTTGTCAAAGCCGAAAGCGCGGTCAGGCTCACGCGTGGAAGGCTCAATACTGCTATGGGACTCCCGGTGGAAATGAAGCTTGACATAGACTCAAGAAATGAGAAAATGGATTCTCGGGATAAAATTGATGTGTTTGAAGCACTCAATCAGACCATTCACCGGCGCCCCGTGTTAAAGGCGGCACTTCATCGTATCGAAACCGCCCAGAGTTCAATCGATATCGCTAAGAGTTCCTTTGGCCCAGCCATCACAGCCGAGGCGGGATACGGGTATCGTGATTCGGAATTTCTGCCCGAGGATAAGGATTGGTCCGTCGGTGTCGCCATTAAACTGCCACTGTTCGAAGGCTTTAAACGCAGCCACGACGTGTCGAGGGCAAAGCACGAATTGGCAAAAGAGGAAGTCCAGATTCGGCATTTGGTTCTTAAAGTGAGGGAGGAAGTCTGGGCCGCCCATCTTAAGCTCAAGGAGTCCTATGAGGCAACCCTGGCTTCTGAGGCGATTGTCCGCGATGCCAGAGAAAGCATGCGGATGACCAGGGAACAATATGAGGCCGGAGCGGCTACTGCAACGGCAACGGATCTCCTTGATGCGCAAACAACTTTGGCGCGAGCGGAATATGTGCAGGTAGAAGCCCGATAGAGCTATTTTTCAGCTTGCTCCACTCTTAATCGGGCTACAGGAACAATTCTTGATGATGACATTCGATAACTCTTTTGGCAGACAACAGATTTAGACTTGATGATGATCTTTCAACAACAAAAACCATTACATTTAAAGGAGGTGTTTCCATGCAGAAAAGGCAAATAAAGGAAAGGATTTACTGGATGGGAGCCGTTGATTGGGACAGACGCCTTTTTGATTCTCTCATTCCCCTTCCCGACGGCACCACGTATAACGCCTACCTGGTTGAAGGAAGCGAGAAGACCGCTTTGCTGGACACAGTCGATCCGCCCATGGCCGATGAATTGATGGCGCAACTGGACGGAGTGTCCAAAATTGACTTTATC
>JAUUWG010000122.1 GCA_030589165.1 Desulfobacterales bacterium | reverse complement strand
CAGAGGTTCAGAGGTTGTCCGCCATCACATTAACCCAATGGAATCAATAGGTAAGGAGAAAGTGCGAAGCACTTAACCTTGAACGGGGAACCTTTGAACTTTTGAACCCAGACCGACCTGGTGTCAAATTATTTTGCGATTTCGTGGTATATCAAGGTCTCCGGTCATTTTCGTAAGATAAATAACGAGGTCTGTTATAGTAGAAATTGCTTATCAGCTTAACAGCTATCATATTTGAGCCCAACCTTTGACGGTAAGTCTATAGCCTTCCTTCTAGAATTCAGAGGAACAAATCTGGGGCCTTTTTTTGTTGAAAAAGCAACTTCTTATCTTTTATTTATCCGGAAGTTATGAAAGTTCTGCATGAACGCCCCCTCCTCATAAAACATTGTTGACGCACAAGTCTTTACGGTGTAATGTATACATAAATAGGAGGTGTATACGATGGGGACCGTCACGTTATCTACGAGATTGACTTCGGATGAAACTCAAAAAATCGATGAACTTGCATCTGATCTCGGGCTTGACAGGGGCGCTCTGCTAAAGCAACTGATCCGCAAGGGATATATGGAGTTTCAAACACGTCGGGTGCTTGATCATTATCGTCGAGGATCCATAACCCTTTCGCGAGCCGCAGAAATGGCAGGACTCAGTTTGCGGGATATATTGCTTCGGCTGCCGGAGGAATCCGTTGAATTGAACTATGATTTGAAGGAACTCCAGCGGGATTTAGGAGCCATATGACATGATCGTTGTTGCCGATGCCGCTCCACTAATATTTCTTGCTAAAATCAACCAACTGGTTTTGATTCCGATGTTGTGCGATGGTGAGATTCTTGTGCCTTCAAAGGTCCGGCACGAAGTCTTGGGCCGGGGAATCCCGCCGGATGAAGAGCGGTTGCTGGCGGTCTTTTTATCTAAATGCAAAGTGGTCGATGTAAAGAAGCCTGATGTTTTCGCGAAGGCCCTGAGTTTTGCCGACAATTGTGTGCTGACATTGGCGTGCAAATCCAAGGCCGATGTTCTCATTGCCGATGACCGGCTACTTCGAAAAGTAGCAATCATGGAGGGGATACGTGTCATAGGGACTCTCGGCATCTTAATTTGGGCTACCCAAAAACAGCTTCTATCTTCAAAAAAAGCGCATCATTTGTTGAACGAACTCGTGGAAGAACACAGTTTTAGAATCAGCACAGCCGTTTACGAAGTTGCTTTAAGTGCGATTTTCAAAGATCAATTTGGATAAACATTTATGGAGCGTTCGCGCCGGGAAAGCCCGCATCAGGTGGACGGCGTAGTAACGCCTTTGATACAATGTTTTTTGCCCGAAGCCACCACCGGTATCTGTCTTTCGTAGCATATGCTCCCAGCTCGTGGGACAGAGCTGGATGTTTTCAATCCCGTGTATGTTTAAAGCCTTACTTTACTGATTAAAGATACAAATCAGATCCCATCCGACTTGGGCGGTTTCAGTGGATGCAGATTTTCCTGCCAGGGCTTAAATTTTTTAAATTTTAGCCTGTCCATGATTAAACCCCTTGATGTGATGTAGCAAATCTTATCCAATGAACCATCAAGATTCGAATCTAAAAAGAGTCTGTCGGCGATACCATCAAAATTGTCATCAATGAAAATCATATACGGTTGCCATCTCCAGGCACCGTCCTTTTTAAGCATTTTGTATTCTATGATATCGATGCCTGTGCCTTTCTCGGAAGAATGGCCAGGTTTTAAATCGCTATTTCTGTCATAACCGAAATATATGGAAGGGATTGGTCCGAAGGGTGTGGGAACCATTGTGTATCCTTGTTTAACAATTTTATTTTGAGATTGATATACCGGTAAATCTGTGCTGGGAAACGGCTTCAGTCCCGGCAGAGTACAGGCGAACTGGACTGCCGATGAAACTGCCGCGATTATAAAGTAAAGGATAAATAATCGAATTGTTAATATCATGCTATTATATTCCTTTGACAAATACATAATATTTGATATTAAAGACTGTAGGGAGGGATAATGATATTAACTTATTATTATATCGTTTAACAGAAGCACTCTTAACAAACAAGGAGGGAAAGATGAAAAAGGGTAAATTTTTATTCAAATTTTGGCTGGTAGGTCTCGCAACCGCACTGGTCATCTTCGGCATTACAAGCTGCGGTGAAAAGAAAGAGGAAGCAAAAGTCGCTGCGCCTGAAAAAAAAGTCGAAGAGGCTAAGGTTATTGAGAAAACCACGTTGGTTTTCGGCCGAGGTGGTGACAGCGTTGGACTGGACCCGGCGTATGAAACAGACGGTAACTCTTTTATGGTATGCGACAATATCTATGAAGCATTGGTGTTTTATGCCGACGAGTCTACCGCATTAGAACCTGGATTAGCAGAATCCTGGGATATTTCGCCGGATGGGAAAACATATACTTTTCATTTAAGAAAAGGCGTTAAGTTTCACGACGGTACACCGTTCAACGCTGATGCGGTTGTTTTCTCCATCGGCCGCATGATGAAAGAACGTAGTGTAAAATTTCATGGTAAAGGATGGGAAATTCCGGCCCAGGAACGTCCGCCGGAGTACTGGGTCTCCATGGAGATGGATAAGACCGTAGGCTCTATTGAGGCTGTCGACGAAAATACCGTTGTATTTAAACTGAAAAGGGTTGAGGCGCCTTTTATGGCCAATATGGGCATGGATTTTGCCGATATTATCAGTCCTACAGCTTTTATGAAGAATCCTAAAGAGTTTCTCCGAAATCCTGTCGGAACCGGCCCATTTAAGTTTGTTAAATGGGTCACGGCAGACCGGATCATCCTGGAAAAAAATGAAAATTATTGGGATAAATCCGGCGGGCCTTACTTGGACAAAATAGTGTTTCGCTCCATCCCGGAAAACTCGGTACGTTTTCTTGAACTAAAGACCGGCAATATCCACATCTGCCAATTCCCCAATCCGGCAGATATCGAATTGGCTCAAAAAGACAGCAATTTAATCCTGCCTACCCAGCCTGGGATGAATATCGGCTATCTTTCATTCAATCACACCAAGGAACCCTGGAAAAGCAACGTCAACCTGCGCAAGGCCATTGCCCATGCCATTGATCGCCAAGCTATTGTCGATAATATATACCAGGGTATGGGTCAGACCGCTAAAAATCCGATTCCGCCAACAATGTGGGGATATAACCAGAACGTACCGGGATTTAAATACGATCCTGAGCTGGCAAAGGAGTTGCTCGCCAAAGCTGGATATCCTGATGGGAAGGGATTGGGAGAGATTACACTATGGTCAATGCCTGTTCCACGCCCTTATAATCCGGACGGACGTAAAATCGGTGAAGCAATGTCCGCAGATCTGGCCAAAGTCGGAATCAAAGCCAAGATCGTTACTTTTGAGTGGGGAACTTACCTGAAACGTCAACGGGAACAACCGGAAGATATGGATCTTTTCCAGCTTGGATGGACCGGCGACAACGGTGACCCGGACAATTTCCTGGCCGTTTTGTTCGACGGATTAGCCTCCAGTTCCATCAGAACCCAGTGGCATAATGAAAAGTACCACGAGCTGATGGTAAATGGCAGACAAACGGTCGATCAGGCAAAACGCACTAAAATATATGAGGAAGCGCTGCAGTTGATTTATGATGAGTGTCCGGTCATCAGCATAGCCCACTCAACGGTCATCTGGCCGACACTAAAAAACGTAACAAACTTCAAACTTCATCCCACCGGATCGGTGCGGTTGAAGAATGTATCGCTCAAGTAATTTGGGCACAACGACTGTATAACTGAAAACATGGGGAAGAGGATTAACCTCTTCCCCTTTGTTTCTAAACGTTTCGTTTAATTTAAACCAACAAAACCAATCTAACTAGATTTTCATGCTGGCTTATATCATCCGACGCATATTCATTTTGATCCCAACCCTTCTCGGGGTATCCATCATCGTCTTTGTAATGCTCCATCTAACTCCCGGTGATCCTGCCGAACTGCTTCTGGGCGAAAGGGCTACCGAAGAAGCGCTGGTTGAACTTCGAGAGCACCTGGGACTGAATGAGCCGCTTTACATACAATACGGGATGTTTTTAAAACGTTTGATGAAAGGCGATCTGGGCGAAACCATCTGGACCCGCCAGAAGGTCTGGACCGAGATCAAGCATCGCTTTCCCGCCACCATAGAACTTACCCTTGCTGCCCTGTGCATCGCTTGTTTTTTCGGTATAATTTTCGGTATTATATCGGCAACCAAACAGTACTCCATATTTGACTATGTCAGCATGCTCGGCGCACTGGCCGGTGTCAGCATGCCTATTTTCTGGCTGGGATTGATCTTTATGCTGATTTTTTCTCTCAACCTGGGCTGGCTTCCTATTTCCGGGCGGTTGAGTGTCGATATTGATCTGGAAGTTATAACCAATTTTTATATCCTGGATGCTGTTTTAACCTGGAACTGGGCGGCTTTGAAAGATGCGATCTGGCACCTCATCATGCCTGCCGTAACCCTGAGTACTATTCCCATGGCCATTGTCGCCAGGATGACACGTTCGGCCATGCTGGAAGTTCTGCGCCAGGATTATATTAAAACAGCCAAGGCCAAAGGGCTTTCAAATTTTACCGTGACTTTCAAGCATGCCCTGCGCAACGCGTTAATT
>JAUUWG010000228.1 GCA_030589165.1 Desulfobacterales bacterium | reverse complement strand
TTCGTTGATACAGGTTTAATGGGGAATTCTTTGATTTGGATAACAGCAATTGTTTTGCTCTCAATTTCCGATGACTCAACCTCCGGTATTAGCCGAGGCTGAGTACCTTGAGAAATCTGATTAATCCAGCCAATTAAAGTCTCCTTTCCGATCTGAACACCCTTTTTAGCGCCTTGATCGGAAATCCCAATAAAAATATGCCCTCCTCTTGCATTAGCGAAGGCAACAGCCGTTTCGATTGTTTTATTATCAAATGTTTCTTTAAATTCGACTGTTTTGGATTCGCCCCTTTTTATTAGCTTTACTATCTCTAATTGATCCATTACGCCTTTATCCCTTTGTCTCTTTTCTATTCCTTCCAACCTTTTTCAGCGCACAGGATGATGCCAATCGGCGGAGTATCGTCCTGTGTCTTTTCAGTATCATTCAACTGCAAACGCTTTTCTTAAAAATCTATCCAAAACATCCGTCTTTCCACCTCTTCAGGTTCCTGATATGCAGGCCTTATCCTTTCATATTGAACCAAAGCTTCTTTCATGTCAACTTTAACCATATTCCTCAAACTATCAGGTTCGATAACATAAGCTTCAGGCCCTAAACTCATGATCCATTGCTTGATTTCGTCAAGTCCGGCGACTTGAAAGGTTAATTCTAACGATCCGTCTGGCAACTTGCGAGACCTTTGGCTTTCATGCCAGATTTTTTCACCGATGTATCTTACCCAGGCCGGGGTAATGCGAACTTTGACTGTGTAGAGTTCATCCTGCATGACCTTGAAACTGTGTTTGGTGTATTCATCCAGGTCAAAATCATCGGGCAATTCAAATTTTTCATCCAAAAGACTCAATAATTTGATACGATCAATAACAAATGTTCGGACTTCATTACGCAAGTGGCAAAAACCGATGATGTAAATCGTTCCTTCAAAGAACCAGATTTTGTAGGGATCAACTTTGCGGTGTGTTTCTCTTTTACTCCGTAACGGCAAATAGAGCACTTCGATACGTCGGCATTCGATTGCAGCCTGGTTAACCTTATTTATTATTTCCCTGAATCTCGCATAATCCTTATACGGCTTTATACCCATGTGAAATGTTGACTGAATGCGGTCCAGGTAGGCCAATGTCTGAGGTGGCAGGGTGGAACGAACCTTGTCGAACAATGATTCCAGTGACTCAAAAAAGACCGTTCCTTTAAACATTTTGAATAGATCCCTGCTCAGATGCAGAGACATGAGTTCAGTAAAGGTGAATGGTTGTGGCACTTTGAACTTATATTTTTCAACAAATTTCCAGCGATTGCCTTTTTCACCCTTTTCAGCAAAAAGCGGGAAGCCTGCCAATTGAAGGCCATCCAGATCCCGATAGGCTGTTCGGGGCGAGACGCCTCCACGTTCAGCGATTTCAGTTGCGGTTAGGCCGTTTTTGCTGACCTCAATCTGTCTGAGAATACGCCATTGTCTGGATATTTGGTCTCCACGCATCAATGTTTTCCTTTTAATTTACCACGAAGACACAAAGAACACAGAGAGTTTTTATCCGCAGATTACGCCGATTAACACAGATTATTTAATTAGCCACCCCGGTACCATCTGCCGGCCTGTCCCGGTCTTTCACGGGGATCTACGGGGCAGGCAGATTAACGCGGGTTTTCGCTGCGCTACGCCCCCGCAAGCAGACAGACACGCTTATTTGTTCGATCAACCCGATCGAACAAAAACTGTCATCGCTCCGCGAATAAAATCGTGCTACGATTTTATAAAACTCCCGGCGTATCGGCTACGGGATTAGACTATGGATTTTTTGCCAGTGTATAGCGTTTTTGGGGGTCACGTGGGCCGGTGCCGATTTCAATAACCAACCCCTTGTTGATAAGGCCAATCATACGCGTGCGGGTAGCCCGGGCCGAACGCCCTATCGAATCTGCTATTTTTTTTGTCGATAGATCACCATGTTTTTGCAGCACAGCAAGTATTTTTGCATCAACTTGATCTGTTGCCGGTTTCTTTTTGCGTTCACGATACAATGTGACCCTGAAATGCAGT
>JAUUWG010000193.1 GCA_030589165.1 Desulfobacterales bacterium | reverse complement strand
TAAGCTTCCAAAAAAGGAGACCCATGAGATTAGTCAGATTTGGTCAAAGGGGTAAGGCGAAGCCTGGTCTGTGGAAAGATGGCAAAATAGTCGACTTGAGAGAAATCTTCCCTCAGATTCCTGATATAAGCGAAGCATTTTTCAGAGACGGATGGCTTGAAAAGGTTGCCGGGGTTAAGAATCCGGGCCGAAAAATCGAAGCGCGGATTGCGAGCCCGATTCATCGCCCTTCCAAGATCATCTGTCTTGGGAAAAATTATGCCGAACATGCCAAAGAAGGAGGCTTTGAAAATCCTGAAAAACCGCTGATATTCTGTAAAACGCCAAATGCCTTGAGTGGCCCTTATGACCCCATAATACTTCCCAGAAGCAGCAGTCAGGTGGACTGGGAGGTGGAACTTGCAGTAATCATTTCAAAACAAGGGAAAAGAATTAATAAAACAGATGCATTCGATTACGTTGCAGGATTTACTGTCATGAATGATGTGTCCGGGCGGGAGGCGCAGTTTTCCGATTCCCAATGGTTCAGGGGAAAATCGTTTGACAGCTTTGCGCCGACCGGTCCTTTCATCGTTACTCCGGATGAGATTGACAATGTAAATAACCTGAGGTTGACCGCTGTCGTAGACGGCAAAATCATGCAGGACGGAAATACCCGGGATATGATTTTCGACATTCCTGCCATAATAGAAAACATTAGTGAAGATATCACGCTTATTCCGGGCGACATAATTTCGACCGGAACTCCTGCAGGAGTGGGCATATTCAGGAACCCGCCGGTAGTTTTAAAGCCGGGAAATGTGGTGGAATGCTACATCGAAAAGATCGGCACCATTATCAATAAAGTTATAAATGGTTGATCAGAGAAATAATTACTGATAATTCAGGTTCAATACTTCGAATCAGCATATTCCACCCACCCCCCGGTCATTACCAGGGCGCGGTCAAAGTCGGAAATTGAAAAAGATACCTCTAAATGGTGTTCGTTAGCTGTTATGATAAAGATATTTTTTTTAAGATTCGTTTCAAGGTAGGTTTCTTTGCCGGCAAAGTCTCTGAAAATACGGTCGATGGTTTTCGCCGGCAGCTCCACTGCCATCATACCGCAGTTAAACATGTTCTGTCTGAAAATCCTGGCAAAACTTTCTGCGATGACCAGGTTAATGTTGTTCACTTCAAGTGCCCAGGCGGCATGTTCTCTAGAAGACCCGCATCCGAAGTTTGTTTTTGTGATGATAACGCTCTTTTCTTGAATATCAGTTCGGGGCATGAATCCATCTATCTTGATATCTTCTAACAGGTAGGGCCGAAGTGCCTGCTTGGAAATCTCAGAAAGATATTTTGCCGGAATAATTTCGTCGGTGTTGATATCATTTCTATCAAGGAAGAGAACTTTTCCGCTAAAATTTTTCATGATATATCCTTTAACCTTTGACGGTCTCGTAAAAAGTCAGATTTTGCCATCACCCTTTGAAAAGTTTGGAATTTGTAATGTAACCTGCGATTGCTGTAGCTGCCGCTGTAGCAGGGCTTACAAGGTGCACCATACCTCCTTTGCCCATGCGTCCGTTGAAATTTCTGTTTGTTGTGGATGCACAGACTTCGCCTTGGGCCAATACGCCGTTGCTCATACCCAGGCAGGCGCCACATGTCGGATTTGTAATGCAGAATCCCGCATCCAAAAATATTTTCAGAATCCCTTCCTCCATCGCCTGGCGGTAAATCTTTGGTGTAGCCGGAGAGACAATGCCCCGCACGGAATTACTGATCTTTTGACCTTTAAGCTCATGAGCGGCAACCCTGAGATCTTCGATTCTTCCATTAGTACATGATCCTATGTACACCTGGTCCACCTTTATGGCTTCCATTTCCTTGACCGGTTTTACCTGATCAGGCTTATATCCAAAGGTAACCAGCGGTTCCAGGCGGCTTACATCATGCTCAATCACCTGATCATACCGGGCGTCAGCATCAGAAAGAAACCGGTTAAAATCATCAAGAGCTTCTTTTTTATCGGAATATTCATTTTTAATGAACTCCCATAAATATTCAACTGTTGTCATGTCAGGAAAGCAGATACCTGAGGTTGCCCCGGCTTCAACAGCCATATTGCAAAGCGTCATCCTCGATTCCATGGTCATGGCATCCACAATCGACCCGGTAAATTCCAGGACTTTGTTGGTTGCACCGTTAACACCCAGGCGGCCGATCACTGAAAGGATCACATCCTTGGCGAAGACACCTTCAGGCATCCGGCCGCTGATGTCTATTTTAATGGTTGACGGATAGTGAAAAGCGCAAACACCCTTAAGAATTCCCACCTCAAGATCTGTGGTTCCGACTCCGGCGGCAAATGCACCGAATGCACCATGGGTACAGGTATGGGAATCACCCATGATCACCGTAAAACCCGGGTACACAAATCCCTTTTCAGGGAAAAGCGCATGACAGATCCCGTTTCTGCCGATGTCAAAAAAATCAAGAATATTGTGGCGTCTGGCCCAATCTCTGAGGATTTTGCCCTGTTCGGCGGTCTTTGAGTCTTTTGCCGGCGTAACATGATCTATAACGGCCTTGATCTTATCAGGGTCAAAAACATGGTCCTTGTTGCGGCTGACCAGATCATTGATTGCCATCGGTGTTGTGATCTCATGACAGAATACCGCGTCCAGTCGGATCACATGAATATCTTCCGCAGGGTTATCAACATGGTGGGCATCAAAAATTTTTTCGGCAATGGTTTTCCCCATTTATTCACCTTTTCATCAGAGACCTTTTTTCAAAGGTCTCAATCTGTGTCTGTTTTCAGCACTGACAGAAATGCGGATTGGGGGATCATTA
>JAUUWG010000210.1 GCA_030589165.1 Desulfobacterales bacterium | reverse complement strand
ATGCCTCCCTGGCCGCCAAGGAAAATGGGTGGCTGGTTGAGCATAACGCCCCTCGGGACATCACCTATGAGGGAGGCGGTGGTTTTATCGCCGTGAGGAGTAAAATTGAAATGGATGTATGCACTGCCCAGTTCGCTGTGGTCTTTACGGCTCGTTCCACCCGCCATTAGACAGTCGCAAAAATTGATCAGGCTGCCGAGGGTTACAAATGGAAACAGGATTGTCTGTTTTAGCCCCACGCAGTGTGCGCCGTTGGCCTGTTCCTCTAAAATGCATTCGTCACGTACGTGCGCGCCAGAGGCCATATTGGCCTTTTCCAGGAAAACCGCCTTTTTGAAATACCCCGCCTTGAGTTCAACGTTGGGGCCGAGTTGACAGTTCTCGATTGTTACAGGGCCTTCATAGCCGATCCGTGCTCCCCCTGAGATGACCATTTCCTCGCCATAGATGCGGCATCCCGGATAAATCTTGACCCCGTTGCCTGATATATTATCTATTTTCACCTCATCGCCAATGTCGAGAGACAATGGATTGGGGATTTCTACTCCTTTTTCGAGTAACTGGATAATCTTATCATTTGACCTGGGTTTTAAGTCCACCCCTCCCTCCTGTGGAGCAAATGCCGGCCTCACATAAAAAACTGTCATTTGCTCTATTATATTTGCTGTATTTGTGCCCCTATTTGGCGGTATGCCTTTCGCAAACTGGACAATAAAGCCAAAGAGACAAGCGACAATGAGTGATAAAAAGCAATAAGAAGCCGCTTTTTTTAGGTGTAATTATAAGGGAATTTGGCTTATCTGTCAATAATGGATCTCCCTTATGATGCCGTGGTCTTTCGCTTTGTGGTGAGTTTATGTGTGATAAGCGCAGGAAGTCGATCAAAAATTTAAGATGATGCTCGAATAAAACTACCTCGTCTTTATCCGGCATTTGTATGTTGACATATCACCAGGAGGCTGCACACTACCACCTTCCTAACTTTGAAAAAACCTGTTATCGTATGCTAGAGTGTTTTTTATTGTTTTATATTGATTTGCATGGTATTTTGACATCTTTCCATTAAAGGCATAGCCGGCGGAAAGAAGGACGGGGGTAAAAGGTCATGACGAGATTTGATCTCTTCCGCGTAAAGAACGCGATGATCATTTCTAATGTAATCTCCAATGTTATTGGGGTCTCGATCGTCATATTTTTGTCCCACTTGTAAGTATCGAGGCCTTCATTGGATATCGCGCATTTGGTACAACGCACAAATATGATTTTTATTCCTTTCGCCTTCCTAATGCCCCTGTTGTTAACTTTAGTCTACGAAAGACCCATTCGGCGTTACCTGAATAACAGATTCCTGGAAAAGCCGCTATTAGAGGAGGATACTGTCAAGGCACGTCAAAAATTGCTCAACGAACCATTCTTTCTCATAGCACTCGACTTTGCCATTTGGATCACAGCAGCCGTGCTGTATTCCATGCTTTTTTGGGCATTCGGTGCTGGTCGGGAAGCGATCCATGGTGTATTTCTCGGAAATTTTTACACTGGTTTGATTACCACAACTGTAGCATTTTTTGTGTTTGAATTTGTTCTGCAAAGGAGGGTGGTGCCCTACTTTTTTCCAAATGGGGGCCTGTACATGACTCCCGGAACGGCGCGTATCCGCATCCGAACAAGACTTATTGCCTTCCTTTTTGCCTGCAATCTGGTCCCTTTTTTTTCCATTCTCAATATGATCCGACCGACATTTCATACCAATCGCGATCCCGCTCAGGTTCTGGAACAATTGCAATCAACCCTGCTCAATGAGGCCCTAATTTTTGTGAGTGTGGGTATCTGGCTGACATTCCTGGTAAGCAGCAACCTCACAAGACCTTTGCAGGAAATCATCCAGGTATTGCAAAGCGTTCGAAACGGCCACTTTGAAAAAAAAGTGCGAGTGGCCTGCAATGATGAGATCGGTTACACCGGTGACGTTATCAATGAAATGACTGAAGGGCTTAAGGAACGCGACTTTGTCAAGGAGACGTTTGGGAAATACGTGACAGAAGAGATCCGGGATGAAATCCTTTCCGGGAATGTATCTCTGGATGGAGAGATCAAGGAGGTGACAGTACTTTTCGCAGATCTACGGAACTTCACGCCAATGGTTGAAACAACACCCCCCAAAGAAGTTGTGAAGATCATAAACGGGTACTTCAAGGAAATGGACGAAGCAATTAAGCAATACCATGGATTGGTGCTCCAGTATATTGGAGATGAAATTGAGGCCGTATTCGGCGCCCCCATCTTCAGAGAGAATCACCCGGTAATGGCGGTACAGGCGGCCCTTGAAATGAAAAAACGTCTCTATACCGGCAATCAGGACCTTGAGCAACGGGGATACCCGCCTCTTTTTCATGGGAGCGGCATCCACACGGGGGAAGTTGTGGCAG
>JAUUWG010000133.1 GCA_030589165.1 Desulfobacterales bacterium | reverse complement strand
CTTTATTCAAAAGCCCTTTAATCTGGGAGAGCTTTCAAGGAAAGTAAATGAAATATTGGACTCAGAATGATATATTGGGTTTGGTGATAAAGCGCCTTCCACCATGCTTTTCCCTATAGTTGTCACAGCCACAGGCATTTTGCTATTCGGTTTTTCAACCAGTCCGTCTTGATAAACATAATCGGATTTGCTGTTTCTGAGTTGTACCTGAGTTATAATTGATAAGTGCCAGGACAACAATGACCCTTACCCCAGGTCTTCAGATGAGCGATGATATGGTTGATAATCCGGTCGGGAGAAACCGATAACTCTTTCTTTCAAAACAACAGAAACCTGATGTTCCGGATTCGTTGTCGAGGTGTTTAACACATGAAAATTGCTCTCATCGTAAATCCGCGTATTGGCGCAAAAAAAGCTAAAAACTTGCTGCTGTTAGCTGAAAAACGGCTTAAAGAAGCTAATATTCGGTTTGATCTTTTTGTCACACAGTACCACGGTCATGCCGCTGAAATGATCAAAAACATGCCCTTACCGGAATATGATGGAATTGTGAGTGTGGGCGGAGACGGAACGAACTACCATGTGTTGAACGGTTTGCTTAAATACCATAATGACACTGAATTACCACCGCTGGGAATCATCCCGGCCGGACGTGGAAACTCATTTGCCAAGGATCTTGAGATTTACACCGAAGAAGACGGATTTGCGGCTCTTTCCCGCCGGACGACACGGGCTGTCGATGTGTGCCGTTTTACCCAGGATGAGGATGTGTATTTTTTTGTTAATTTGATGGGGTTGGGTTTTGTTACGGATGCAGCGAAAACAGCCGCGCGTTTTGGATGGGCAGGCGATTTGAGTTATGTCATAGGTGTATTGTACCACACCATGAGATTGAAATTCCACCACCTGGACATGGAAATAGATGGTTATATAATTTCAGAAAAAAACTGTTTTGTTGAAATCTGCAATTCAAGATTTACAGGCGGCAATATGCTGATGGCACCCGCGGCAAAAATCGATGATGGTCTTTTCGACGTAGTTGTCTTGTCACCGCTGAGCAGAACCAACCTGTTAGCGACATTCCCGAAAATATTCAAGGGAACCCATGGTGACAACCCTGCTGTAAAATTTTATCAGGGAAAAACCGCCTGGATCCGTACCACACCGAAAAAAGCACTCCTCCCGGACGGAGAAATTTTCGGGGCCGCCCCGACACAGATTACCATTTTACCCGGACGCGTGAGGTACTTCTCGTGAAGTCAATCATTTCAGCGTCGCTCTGGACAATAGGAGCATTATTTTTTCTTGTAGTCTTTTGTATCATTGCTCTCGGCATGATCCTGTTCTCTCCCAAAACAATCTATCCGGCTGTTCGTATCCTGACGAGAATACAACTACTGATCATGGGCGTGAATATAAGAACGATCAGCTTTAAATGTATAGATGCTTTTAAAAGTCAGTTATTTTGAGTTTTAGCATACTACGTCAACGTCGGGCCGGCCTTCCACCAGTTTTTTCACCTTAACTGCACTTACTTTGAATTCCGGGATCTTTGCCAGGGGATCAAAAGCCTCGGCACTTGTAAGCACATTCGACGGGTTTTCACCGAAATGGATCGGAAGAAAGAGATTGCCGGGGGGAACCTCATCAGTCACCCTTGCCGGCGCCTCCATTTCACCTCTCCTGGATGAAAGGATTAGTATGTTACCTTCCTTAATTTCCAGTTCTTCGGCATCCTTTGAGTTGATTTCCACATAGCCGGTCCGCTGCTCAACATCGAGATGGGGAGAAATCCTGGTCATGGTACCTGTATGGAAGTGGGCGAACATGCGGCCTGTGGTGAGGAAAAAGGGGTACTCCTCATCCGGCATTTCAGCAGGGTCCTGATACTCTATGGCATGGAATTTCCCAAGACCTAGCGCAAATGAATCCTTGTGAAGGTATGGGGTCCCCGGATGAGTAGTATCAGGGCAGGGCCATTGCAAACCATCGATACCAAGACGGTCATATGTCATGCCGCCATAGCTTTTCTGCGTCAGGGATGTCATTTCGTCGAAGATTTCTCCAGGGCTTTCGTATTTCATTTCATAGCCCATGGCTGTAGAGAGTCTGCATATGATTTCCCAGTCCGGGAGTGTGTCGCCGATGGGCTCAATGGCTTTTTGTATACGCATGCATCGTCGTTCCGAATTAGTAAAAGTTCCATCCTTTTCAGCAGAGGACGCTGCTGAAAAAACGACATCCGCTACCTGTGCGGTTTCTGATAAAAAAAGTTCCTGAACGACCAGAAAATCAAGCTCTTTAAGGGCATAATTCAGATGGTTCCAATCCGGTTCGCTAAGTTTTGGATTCTCCCCGATAACAAAAAGCCCCTTGAGCTTCCCTTCTATCATGGCGGAAACCATGTCGGTTATTGTCAGACCGGATCGAGCCGGAAGGGGTCTGCCCCAGGCCCCGGAGAATTTTTCCATAACTTTCGGATCAGTCACCTTCTGGTAACCAGTCAACACGTCCGGCAGTCCGCCCATATCACAGGCCCCCTGCACGTTATTCTGCCCTCTGAGGGGATTGACGCCTGCACCGGCAATACCGACATTACCTGTAAGCATCGCCAGGTTGCAACAGGACTTCACATTATCCACGCCAGTGGTGTGCTGTGTAATGCCCATTGCGTAAAGCAGTGAAGCAGGCGGGTATGTGGCGTACAGTTCGGCCATTTGTTCCAGATCTTCGGTGTCAACACCTGTGATGGCTCGCACTTTTTCAGGCGTGTAGGTCGCAACCACCCTTTCCAGTTTCTCAAAGTCTTGGGTACGCTCTTTAATGTAGTCTTTTGCATGCCAGGAGTTTTTAATAATGATATGCATCATCCCGTTGAGCAGTGCCACGTCACTGCCCAGCCTATGGGTAACGGCAACATCTGCGAACCTGGACAACTGAATGTTCCTGGGGTCTGCCACGATAAGCCTGGCTCCTTTCTCCTTGGCTCTGAAGATCCGTCCGGCAATGATGGGATGACAAGCAGTCGTATTGGAGCCGATTACAAAAATACACCCGGAGTCTTGGATTTCAGCAATTGAATTTGTCATGGCACCACTCCCGAAAGCCGCGGCCAGACCGGCCACCGTGGAAGAGTGTCACAGACGGGCGCAGTGGTCTATGTTATTGGTGCCTATGGCCGCACGTGTGAACTTCTGGGCCAGATAATTCTCCTCGTTGGTGATTTTTGCCGATACCAGAACGCCAATGCTGTCAGGACCATATTTTTTGATAATAGCCTTTAATCTATCGGCAGTAATCCGGATCGCCTCATTCCATGTGGCCTTATGAAACCGTCCATTCTCCCTTATCAGCGGTGATTTAAGTCGCATGAAACTGTTCACATGCTCATGCAGGTTCCAGCCTTTGATGCAGAGTTTGCCTTCATTTACCGGGTGTGATTTTATCGGCAGGGTCCTTATAATCTTTCCGTTAATCACCTCGAAAAGGACTCCACAGCCGGTGCCACAGTATGAACAGACCGAAGGGACGAATTTGCAAACCATCTTTTTTATTCCTCCTGTTTTCTTCAAATTGAGACCTCGTCATTTTGTTAAAAAATACGCCATGTTACAGCTTGCAGCTATTTTTAGAAAATTAATTACGATGTCTGAAATTAGATACCCGTTCACGCCCATTCGGAACAAAAAGGTCGCACAACCCCCGTCCTGTAAGCGTTCACAGGTGCTGCAGATGTGCGTGATCAGGGCGACCAGCTATAGTCTGCTATGCTGGTTGCCATGAGCGCGTGCAGATGCGGTGCCTGTGAACGCTTACGAAATTAGATTATCATCCTGTCGGGTTATTTGACTTAAGCCCTTCAAGCGGTCTGGGCTGAAGTGTAACTTCATCTCCAAGAACGCTGAAAGGAGACTGCTCCGGATTTGTTCCTGTATCATAATGAAAAACAGTCATAACTATTTCGTTCACCATTCTGTAAAGCAGACGCAACGGTATATCCACAGGGCAAACCTCTTCACATAAGCCGCAGTCGACACACCGGCCTGCCATATGTACGGCTTTCACCAGATGAAATATGGGCACTTCCGGGGGAAGAATACCGGGACGGACAAGATCAGGGTGCTCCAGGCTGCATTCCTTACAAAAGCAGACCGGGCAGATATCCCGACATCCGTAGCACTTTATGCACTTTTGAAATTCATACATCCACCTGGACAGGCGTTCCGGCTGGTCATATGTTTCCATATCAGTGGTATCCATGTTGTTGTCCATGCCGACCTGCCTTTTATAAGGCCCCGCCTTTTCAGCTTCAAGGTAGGAACAATCCCCGTGTTTCTTAAGATTGGAAGGAC
>JAUUWG010000185.1 GCA_030589165.1 Desulfobacterales bacterium | reverse complement strand
AATGAATAGCTTCACCAGTCCCTTCCAGAGAGAAACATTGGCTTCCGCTATATTGATCTTACCGGGATTAAAATACTCCGCATCAACCGAACCGTCAGGATTGACATCCCGGACATGAACAATATAACCACCGTCAGGCCGAACCCATTCACCGATAATTACCTTAAAATCAGGTTTTTCCGCTGATGCTGCTGTTTCTGCGTTCTGGAAAAAAACTGCCCATGCCAAGATGATTACTATGATGCCTATTTTAAAATAAATTTTTTGCATAATGTTGTCTCCGGGCTTTTTTGACAGTTACTCATTTTTACTTTTATTCTCAGTTAGTTCCGTTTAATTTCCTGTGATACTAAGCATATTGTGGCCGACTTGCATTGCAGGGTGCCTGGCAACCATTTGTTCCGCAATGGGCTTTGCTTCCTGGAACTTTCCCCTTTTTAAATAATACTCGGTGAGCGCATATAGATAATCCATATTATCCGGTTCAAGTGTAACTGCCTTGCTCAGCTCAGCCTCTGCTTCAGAATCCCTTTTTAAATGCCGAAGCAATAAACCAAGGTTATAAGGAATCCTGGCCTGCGTAAGTAGCAGAAAAAGCAAAATATAACGGTATAAAAATGATATTTTGTTCAGGGAGATCAGCATACGAACGAGCGGAAAACACAAGACCTTTCCAGCAGTGCGGATAATTATGCAAACAAAGATGCATACTTTTCAGCCTGCCCGAAGATCCGCTTTTCACCTCTATCGGAAATATTTTACCTTTAATTACCGCAAGGTAATCCACCTCAGCAGAACTGCTCTTCGCTCGCCTTGACCAGTAGTAAATATCTTTTTTTTGCGATATGACCATTTCCTGTCCAACGTACTGTTCTGCCATGGCGCCGCGATAAATATTAAGCAGATTCGGTTTATGAGTTTTTGCGGGACATCCTATATTCCCTACATGGGCCAGTCCGGAAACCGGGATAACCGGCTTGTTCTTGGCGACACCCTTCAGGATAATCCTGACGCACTTCTCAGGAGAGATGCCCAACTTCTGATCCTAAACGCCAACCTGTGTGCCCAGGCTTTGATTGCGCATAGTAACGAAGATCGGGACGTTCGAACTGGATATTCACATTTTATCGAGCAGCAACTTCCATGCAGGGCCCAATATTATCGAAACACCGCTTACCTCAATTCAAATAGGGCTAAGGATATCATCCAGTGTCACGAAATGGTGAAAGTAGCCTGCGTCCTTAAGGGAGTTGTCCGGGCCATAAAGGCTGATCAGCGCTTTTTCAACAGCATAACCGCGGGGTAGTTTCACCAGCGTGCATTTTCGTTCCATTTCCGGGATAATATGTGTCCCGATCTTCTTATTGTGATGTTTGATTTCACACACCGTGATGACGCGATCAGCTCGTTTGTATAAAAGATCGATCTGAAATCTTTCATCATTCCTTTCAAAGTACGGCGAAGCCAGCAATAAGTCATCGGCAAACTCCATGATAGAGGCCAGCATTCCTGCATGTTTGAGACAAAACCGTTCGAAAGCAAAGCCCAGCCAGACATCGAAACTTCTTTGCGTCAAGGTTTCAAACAGCTTTTGGGAGCTGCTCTCTTTTATGGCCCGCAAGTTCGGCTCGATATACTTGAAAAAGAAGACCAGAAATTCATCCGCCAGCGTGTACTTTCTGAATTTGGAATTCTGGCTGCGGTCAAACGGTATAAAGGACCTGATCATCTCAGCCCGTTCAAGATTTTCCAGATACTGCTTCAGCCCCCCACCCGAAGGAATTTTGGTTTTCGTGCTGATTTCACCCATTGAAAAGATACCGTTTTTCAGAAGATTGATTATCTTGGCATAGGTCCGCGGCTCCCTGAACTGACTGTAGAATATGCGCTCAATCTCGTTGAGCATGGTCCCATGCGGGGAAAAACACAGGGTATTCATATTTTTATTAAACGAACGGTTAGGGTTGATCTGCTCGAGATATTTCGGCACCCCGCCAAAAATTAGTTGATAGTTTAAGATTTCTTCCCCACTCCTTTTACTCAAAATGTCGGCAGCTTCCCCTGGAGTGAGGCCTTTCAGGAGAATTTCAAGGGTGGTGCGCCCGTAAAGGGCATTTGACTGAAGCACTTTTTTCACCATAAACGAAGCCACAGAACCGCAAAGGATCAGCATGACATGCCTGCCTTTCCAATGGTTGTCCCAGTAATACTTGAGAAGTGAAACCAGTCGGCTACGGCCGGCGGCCATCCACGGCAGCTCATCGAGAAACAGGATTTTTTTTGTCCTGGTTTTTCTTTTGAAAATCTTTTCCGTAAGGTATGTAAACACCTGCTCCCAATTTTTAAACCGGACACTATCAAGGATGGGGTCATCGACCTGTTTTTGCAATTGCTGCGAAAAATGTTCAATCTGCGGATGGGTCGTCTCGCCTTCCAGGGCTTCAAATTCATAAAAGGATGTTTTTTTCTGGGCAAAATGTTTCACCAGACTACTTTTACCGATCCTGCGTCTGCCGTACAGCACGAAAAGTTCGTCTTTTCCCGTACGATATGCGTCCTCTATCAGTTTCAGCTCGTTTTTCCTGCCCACAAACATGACCGGTCTCCTGAAGTCAAAAAAAATCCGCAAATAGAAATCATCATATTGTGTTTGCGGATTTTGTCAATATAAAAATTGAATCCGCAAATAAATTAATATTTGTTTTGTTTGCGGATTTTAGCAAGTCAGTGAAGCTTGCCCCACTCTCGTTAAAGAAAAAAAGGGGCCTCTCCGGGAAATCAACCACTCGATATGCCTGAAGATACATATCCGAGTCACTTCCTTGCACTAATGTTTGGTGTTCAGTAATTTATGAAAAAGCGGCACGTTGCCATTGGACGCCCTTCGGGTTTTATACCCGTTTTCGCTTAACGACACGGATAGCATCTGCAGATCGGGCAGATCATCATCTACAATCAGAATATCTCCTTTTCCGGATCTCGGATTTTGGATCTTGCCCGCCGGGGGAGCAATCAGACTCAGCAGATGCTCGCCGCTGGGGCTCATGATTCCAATGTTCTGCTTGTATTTCTCCGGTCATTCAGGGTCCCGGCCCGTTAGCTGGCCGAAGCCTAAAACGACATATAAGACAAGATTAATTGAATA
>JAUUWG010000125.1 GCA_030589165.1 Desulfobacterales bacterium | reverse complement strand
ACCATGATGGTGGCATGCGGCGGCGCAGTTAACATTTATCAGCCCCGAAGCGTGGGTGAAGGTAAAGGCCGTGCCTGGTATCCGATCTGGAACGCGGGTTCCACCTATACCATGTGCATGGAAGTCGGTGCTGAACTTTCCATGATGGAAAACCGTTTCACCCCGTCACGTTATAAAGACGGCTATGGTCCTGTTGGTGCATGGTTCCTGTTGTTCAAAGCCAAAACACTCAACGGTCTGGGGGAAGGTTATGTGGGCAGTGATGTGGCCAAGGCGGAGCTCGAGAAGTATGCGCCTTATGGAACAGCCGCTATTACACCAACCTGTCTCCGTAACCACCTGATGCTCGTTGAGATGAAAGAAGGGCGTGGCCCGATTATGATGGATACGATTACCGCCCTGAAAGAATTGGGTGGAGAGGTCAGCAAAAAAGAACTCAAGGCTCTTGAGTCAGAAGCCTGGGAGAACTTTCTCGATATGACCTGCGGACAGGCTAACCTGTGGTGCGGAACCAATACCGAGCCGGACAAGAAAAACTCCGAGATTATGCCCACCGAGCCGTATCTGCTGGGATCACATTCCGGTTGCTGCGGTCTGTGGTGCTCCGGGCCTGATTTCGACTGGGTGCCCGACGCTTACAAAATTAAATATAAAGATAAGGTATACAACCGTATGACCACGGTTAACGGACTGTTTACAGCCGGCGACGGTGTGGGATGCTCAGGCCATAAGTTTTCTTCAGGGTCACATGCCGAAGGACGGATATGTGCCAAGTCCATGACCAGATTCGTGCGTGACAATGCCGACTTTACGCCGGCCATTAGCCAGTCCAATGATGAGCTGGTGGATATTGTCTACAAACCGGTGAGGACTTTCTTCGAACATTGTGATTATACCACTGACATCGATATCAACCCCAATTATCTCAAACCTTCAGGGATGACCTATCGTCTGATGAAAGCAACCCACGAGTATGGCGCGGGTACGGCAACCTTTTATACAACCAATAACACAATGCTTGAAATGGTAATGGAAAAGCTCGAGATGATGCGCGAAGACTGCGAGAAGCTGGCTGCCGGTGACGTCCACGAGCTGATGCGCTGCTGGGAAATCTTCCACCGTATCTGGACGGTCGAATCTCACCTGCGTCACATCCAGTTCCGAAAAGAGACTCGCTATCCCGGATTCTATTACCAGACCGACTATCCGGGTCAGGATGATGAAAACTGGTTCTGCTTTACCAACTCCAAGTATGACCCCAAAGCCGAAACCTGGGATATCTTCAAGAAAGACTATATCAAGATCATCCCTGATTAATGATGGACATGCGATAGCATAATAGAACATTCCTCCAGGTGTCTTAATGACGCCTGGAGGTTTTTATTAATTTGATATCGTTTTTTTTTAAAACCCCTGAACTTCAGAACTCCTGACACGCAGGAATTTGAGTGATATCAAAAGATTTTTCATAGTATTAAACTTGGAGTAATGGAGTGCTGAAAATTCCATAGAAAATAAATAGTCATTAAGTGGAAATTCGATTGTAATGACGACCTGAATTCAGCAAAGCGAATTTCAAGCGAATAACTAATGACAAATGCCCACCACCCCATCACTCCATCTTGAAATTATCATTCAATAATCCACATAATATTCGGAACTCTATGCAGTCTCGGTTGAAGTCAGGATTTCTGAATTCATATTGCACGGAGGGATAGCATGACAGAAAACAAAGCAGGCCCTGCTAATGGAAGCATTCTGGTTGTAGGAGGAGGGATCAGCGGGCTGACCACAACCCTCGAAGCTGCCGAAGTGGGTTACGAGGTGTTTTTGGTGGAAAAAAATCCTTACCTGGGCGGAAGAGTGGCACAGCTAAATCAATATTTTCCCAAGCTATGCCCTCCAAGCTGTGGACTGGAGATTAATTTCAGGAGAATTAAGGATAACCCTGACATAAAGGTTTATACACTGGCAGAGGTTGAAAAGGTCGAGGGGACACCCGGCAGTTATGATGTTACGATAAAATTAAGTCCAAGATATGTTAACGAAAACTGTACCTGCTGTGGTGACTGTGAGGCGGTCTGCGAAACCGAAATTTCGAGTGATTTTAATTTTGGAATGAATAAAATCAAGGGGATTTATCTGCCCTTTGAAATGGCTTTTCCGGCCCGTTATGTAATTTCTCCTCAGATTATCGGTACCGAGGATGGCAAGCGGTGTAAGGAAGCCTGTAAATACGACGCCGTGGATCTTGATATGGAAGCCAAAACCATGAACCTTAAGGTGGGAGCCATTGTTTGGGCCACCGGCTGGGAGCCTTATGACGCCACCAAAATAGACAATCTTGGTTTCGGTCAATATCCGAACGTTATTACCAACATGATGATGGAAAGGCTTGCATCTCCCAACGGGCCCACCAAAGGAAAAATTACCCGGCCGTCGGATAACAAGGAACCCGAAACTATCGGCTTTGTTCAATGCGCCGGCTCAAGGGACGAAAATCATCTTCCCTATTGTTCTTATATTTGTTGCATGGCATCTCTGAAACAGGCCACCTACATCCGGGAACAGTATCCTGACGCCAAGATATATATCTTTTATATCGATGTAAGGGCGCCCGGCCAGCGCTATGAGAAGTTTTACCAGCAGATCAAAGAAGATGAAAATGTCTTTTTAATCAAAGGTAAGGTCGCTGAAGTGAACGAAGACCCGGGAACAGGCAATATCACCGTGGTTGCAGAAAATGCCGTAACCGGTGAAAAAATCAAGCAAACTGTCGAAATGGCTGTCCTTGCCACCGGGATGCAGCCCACAACTGCAACCGTCAAACTGCCGGCCGATCTGAAATATAATGAAGACGGCTTTATCATCAATGATTTTGAAAAAGGCGGTATGTTTGCAGCAGGATGCGCCAATAAGCCGGCGGATGTGGTTTCGTCAAACCAGAATGCTACCGGTATGGCCCTTAAAGCGATTCAAACCCTGGTGAAGAGGTAGGAGGTTATCCATGGATAAAAAATATGGTGTATATATCTGCACAGGTTGCGGCATCGGGGATGCCCTTGAAATAGAAGAGCTGTGCGAAGTTCCTGAGGAAGAAGGCCTTCCTGTTAAAACCCACCCGTTTCTTTGTGGCAAGGAAGGGGTTGAACTTATCAAGAAGGACATTGAGGAAAACGGCATAAACACACTGGTTATCGCCGCCTGTTCCCGCCGGGTTAATTTTGATGTCTTTAAATTTGACGGATGTATTGTAGACAGGGTTAATTTGAGAGAACAGGTGGTCTGGTCTCATCCCAGATCAGAATTTCCGGCGCTTACCGAAGAACAAAAAGATGATGAAGAGCACTTTGATCGCTTGCAGATGCTGGCTGAAGATTATCTCAAAATGGGAATGGCAAAAATTGAAAAAATCAATCTGCCCGAGCCTTACAAGCTGGAAACCTTCAGTAAAAGAATTCTGGTTATTGGCGGCGGCATCACCGGCATCTCTGCCGCCCTTGATGCGGCCAAAACCGGTTATGAAGTTACAATCGTTGAAAAAGAATCATCTTTGGGCGGATATGCGGCTAAAGTTCGTAAACAGTTGCCCATTCAAGACCCTTATGAGAATCTTATTCCACCGGTCATTGACGCCAAAATCAAAGAACTTGAGGCTTATGACAATATTTCCGTCAAGACAGATACGATTGTTGCCCGTATAGCCGGTGAGCCCGGGGATTTTACGGTAACATTAAAGAAGCCGGGTGAAAAGATCGAGTATGATGTTCCGTATCCTCTGCCGGAAGAGATGAAATTTGATGAAAACGGCAAAGAACTGGATGTTGAAGCGCAACATAAACGCTACATGGAGTACAATGAGGGCAAGCTCGACATCTTGCAAATCGATCCGGATGGTGAAAAGTTCGGCGCCGTGGTACTTGCTGCCGGATGGCGGCCGTATAAGCCTGAAGGAGATGAATTTGCCCATTTAGGATATGGTGAACTCCCGGATGTGGTTACCAACCACCAGTTTGAGGAAATGGCTGCCAAGGGTAAGATAACCACTTCAGACGGCAAAGAAGCCAAATCGGTTGTCTTTATCCAGAGTCCCGGTAAGGGAGAGGATGATGCTGACTTTGAATATTGCGGTTCGGTTACCAGCATGGTTGCTCTCAAGCAGGCCAAATACGTGTGCGAAGATTATGAAGACGGTAAAGCCTATATCTTTTATCAGCACATGCGGACTCCCGGGCTTTTGGAAAACTTTTACAAAAATCTCCAGGAAACCGATGGGATCTTTTTGACCAAAGGTGAAGTTATCGGTGTCTCCAAAAACGGTGACGGCATGATCGTCGAGGCTGATAACACTTTGCTGGGTGAAAAGGTCAAGGTCAAGGCCGATATGGTGGTTTTGGCTACCGGCATGGTCCCGGCAACGGTGGATGATCCTGTTGTCAATCTGGCTTACCGTCAGGGACCGGCTTTCCGTGATATCGATCTTTTTGAAGGATATTGTGACTCAAATTTCATCTGCTTTCCTTATGAAACCCAAAGAACCGGT
>JAUUWG010000096.1 GCA_030589165.1 Desulfobacterales bacterium | reverse complement strand
GGAAACGATTTTGCGGCTGTCAAACTCTTTTACACCCAGCTCGATTCCGAGTTCTTTTGCCTTGTATTCAATGTTGCTATTGCCTGAAAGATCCGAGACCAGAACGCGTCGCTTGTTTCCCACCAGCTCGGGGTTTAAGTGCTCATATGCCCGAGGCTCTTTCATGACGGCACTAACATGGATACCCCCTTTGTGAGCAAACGCACTTTTTCCGACAAAGGGCCGGCTGTTTAAGGGGGTCATATTTGCGGTTTCACTGACAAATCTTGAAACTTTTCTCAGCTTTTCGAGGTTCTCCTCAGAGATACAGGGATAATCCATTTTTAATCTGAGAATAGGTATGATCGAGGTCAGATCCGCATTGCCGCAGCGTTCTCCATATCCATTGATCGTACCCTGGACCATAACGGCACCTGCACGTATGGCAACGATGGAATTGGCTACCGCCATGCCGCTGTCGTTATGGGTGTGAATTCCTAATTTCAAGCGGCTGCTTTCAGCGCCGTATTTATTTTCAAGGGTGTTTTGCACATCTTTTGTAATGGTTTCTATTTCATGGGGGAGAGATCCTCCGTTGGTATCACAGAGAACAAGGGTTTCTGACCCCCCTTCTACAGCGGCCATTAAGGTCTTCAATGCATAATCCGGGTTGTCCTTATACCCGTCAAAGAAATGCTCGGCATCGTAGATGACTTCGCGGTCGTTTTTTTTAAGGTATTCAACAGACTCGCGTATCATCGCAAGGTTCTCTTCCAGCGTATTGCTCATTATTTTTTCAACATGAAGATTCCAGGTCTTTCCGAATATTGTAACTGCCGGAGTTCCGCTTTCAAGAAGGGCATTTAAGTTCTGATCTTCATTCGGAGCAATATTAGGCCTGCGGGTCGAACCGAAAGCTGCCAAACGGGCTGTTTTGAATTGGGTGTTTTTTGCCAGCTCAAAAAAATGCACGTCTCTGGGATTTGAGCCCGGCCAACCGCCTTCAATATAATGTATCCCCATATCATCAAGCTTATGCGCAATCTTAAGTTTTTCTTCGGCGGTAAAACTGATGTTCTCTCCCTGGGATCCATCCCGCAGGGTGGTATCATATAATAGGATCGGGTTCATTTTTTGGTCTCCCATTTTTATTTTCTAAGAGCCTGTTTAAAAAATAGGGGATCGAAGCGCTCTCACACTTTTGCAGCCGATTCGTCAGTTTTTAAACAGGCTCTAAAGATCAGGCTTTAGGTTTTTGGAACTCTTGCAATAAATAATTACAGCTTAAATCAGTATTTAAAGTTATGTCTGAAATGGTTAATGTAAAGTAACTGGAAAAATATTTGCCTGGTGATCTAAAAAGATTCCCCTCCCACCGAGGAGCAGGGGAGGGGACTTTTTGCGAGGGCGTCAAAGATTGAAGCCTCAACAGGAATGCCGGTGCCTTTCGAGGTTAGCGGTTTTTGGGTCTTAATGACCGAACCGCAGCGCCTGCTTTCCACATTTCACTATTTTTGATTTCTTCCAGTTCTTTATTCAGTTTTTCCCTGTAATCCGGGGCACTGTTGGCTTCAAGAACCCGTTCGGTCTCTTTGCCGGTCTTGACTCTTTCGTAAAGATCGACAAAGACAGGTGCTACGGCATCCCGGAATTTCGGAGCCCAGTCCAACGCTCCTCTCTGGGCTGTGGTGCTGCAGTTTGCGAACATCCAGTCCATGCCGTTTTCACCGACGAGACGGATAAGACTTTGGGTCAGTTCTTCAACCGTTTCATTAAACGCTTCGCTGGGGCTGTGTCCGTTTTTCCGGAGGATGTTGTACTGGGCTTCCATGGTACCGGCAAGACACCCCATCAGAACACCTCGTTCGCCTGTAAGGTCGCTGTAAACCTCTTTTTTAAATGTTGTGGCAAAAAGATATCCGGATCCAATGCCGATACCCAATGCAAGTGCCCTTTCTTTTGCCCTGCCGGTAAAATCCTGGAATACCGCAAAACTGGAATTGATGCCGCTACCTTCCAAAAAGTTGTTACGGACGCTCCGCCCGGATCCCTTGGGAGCCACCAGAATCACGTCGATATTATCCGGCGGAATGATAGCGGTCTGGTCTTTATAAACAATTGAAAAACCATGTGAAAAATACAGAGCGTCTCCCTCATTGAGGCAGCCTTTCAGGATGGGCCATGCGGCCTTCTGGCCGGCATCTGAAAGAAGGTACTGAATAACGGTCGCTTTTTTGGCGGCTTCCTCAATCGGGAAAAGGGTCTCGCCCGGTACGAAGCCGTCTGCCACGGCCTTGTCCCATGACGCTCCTCCTTCACGTTGTCCAACGATGACCTTTATACCGTTGTCCCTTAAGTTTAATGCCTGTCCGGGCCCCTGGACGCCGTAACCGATTATTGCAACCGTTTCGTCCTTGAGCACGTCCCTGGCTTTTTCTATCGGGAACTCTTCTGATGTGATTACTTCTTCTTTAGTACCGCCAAAATCCATCATTGCCATTTTATACTCCTTTTATAGTAAAAACATTATTTAAAAAGTGTGAAGTAGCTAAAGTGATCTAAAGTCGAGGAATCCTGTTAAAGGTACATCAAACTTAAAAAAATAATGATCTGCCTCGATAAAATCATCGGGGCAGATCAAAAAATTTCAGAAAGACAAGTGTTAATTGCCTAAAGTTGAGGAATCTCGTCAATTTTATAAATAAAAAAGAAAGAGCGAAGCGACGCATTAACTTTAGCTCACTTTAGATCACTTTTTCGGTTTATCCGGGGCAGGTTTCCCTGGAAAGAGCGACGCTGCCGGTACGGGCAACTTCCTTGATGCCCATCGGCTTTAACAGTTTCATCAAGGCCGTCAGCTTGCCTTCGTCAGCCATCACCGCCAGGGTGTAATGGGCCGGCCCAACGTCAACCACTTGACATCTGAAGATATCCACTATCCTCAGAATTTCGGCACGGCGTTCAGGTTCAGCGGTTACCTTGATAAGGGCCAGTTCTCTCTGAACGTATTCCATGCCGGTCAGGTCGATAACTTCTCTTACATTGATGAGTTTGTTGAGCTGTTTTTTTATTTGGTCCAGTATCGGCTCGGTTCCCCTGGTAAGCATGGTCACCCTGGATACAAGGGGGTCATGCGTCTGGGCGACGCTCAGGCTGTCGATATTATAGCCCCTGCCGCTGAATAGTCCTGTGATCCTGGAAAGTACGGCGGGTTCATTGTCTACGAGAATGGAAAGGATATATTTTTCTTCTGTCATGGCGAACTCCTTATTTTAGTATTAAACGAGAAGCATTTCCGTGATTGCAGCGCCGGCAGGAACCATGGGATAAACTCCCTCTTCCCGGGAAACCACAAATTCCATAATTACGGTTCCGGGGTTGGACAGGCCTTCTGAAAGAACCGATTCAACCTCTTCCGGCTTTGTCGCCCTTAAACCGACCGCGCCATAAGCCTCTGCAAGTTTTACAAAATCAGGTGCATATTCCATTGCGGTGCAGGCGTAGCGCTTCTCGTAAAAGAGTTCCTGCCACTGTCTTACCATGCCGAGATACTGGTTGTTCAAAAGAACGATTTTCACAGGCAGACAGAATTGAATCGCGGTTGCCAGTTCCTGAATGTTCATCTGGATACTTCCGTCTCCCGCAATATCGACGACCATTTGATCGGGGCAGGCGGCCTTTGCACCGATTGCCGCCGGAAGGCCGAACCCCATGACCCCCAGACCACCGGAAGTGATAAAGTGGTTGGGTTGCTTTAAGTGATAATACTGTGCGGCCCACATCTGGTTCTGACCCACTTCGGTCGTGATAATGGCTTCACCCTTTGTCAGTTCGTAAAGCTTTTCAATTACGTACTGGGGTTTGATAACATCCTCTTTTTGTTCATATGACAGGCGGGCTTTTTCCTTCCAGGTATCAATCTGCTCAAACCATTTTGCTCTTTTGGCCTTGAGATCGCCGAGATCCTCTTTGTCAAGAAGGTTGTTGAGGTGCGCAAGTGTTTTTTTGCAATCTCCGACAATCGGGAGGGTAACCGGGATATTTTTTTGTATGGATGTCGGATCAATATCAATCTGCACAATCTTTGCCTGGCGGGCAAACTGATCTGTTTTCCCGGTGACGCGGTCATCAAAACGTGCGCCGACGGTGATCATCAGATCACATTCACCTGTGGTCATGTTGGCCCGATAGGTGCCGTGCATGCCGATCATCCCCAGCCATAAGGGATCGGGTGCGGGGAATGCGCCCAAGCCCATCAAGGATGTTGTTACGGGGATCTGGGTTTTGTTGATAAATTCCGTAAATTCTTTGGCGGCATTTGAAAGAATAATGCCTCCGCCTCCCAGAACGAGGGGTTTTTTTGCTTCCTTGATCAGCGCAACGAGTTTCTCCAACGATTTTATATCCGGCTCGTAAACAGGTTGGTACGAATTGAGTTTAAGGGTCGGCTCTTCGTATTCGATGACACCGTTTGATACGTCTTTGGGAATATCAACCAGAACAGGTCCGGGACGTCCCGACCGGGCAAGATGAAAGGCCTCCTTAACAATTCTTCCAAGATCCTCGGTACGTTTGACAAGGTAATTGTGCTTGGTGCACGGTCTGGTTATTCCGACAATATCAACTTCCTGAAAGGCGTCATTTCCGATAAGACTTGTCGGGACCTGGCCTGTAAATACAACAATGGGAATAGAATCCATATAAGCGGATGCAATGCCGGTTACGGTATTAGTTGCTCCCGGCCCGGATGTTACAAGGCATACGCCGACAGTCCCTTTGGCTCTTGCATATCCGTCGGCGGCATGAACAGCGCCCTGCTCATGGCGGACCAGTATATGCGTTATATCCGTTTTTGAAAATTCGTCATAAATGTCGATAACCGCACCGCCTGGGTAGCCAAAAATCGTATCGACACCTTCTTCCTGGAGCACCTTCATTAGGATTTGCGCGCCTTTGAGCTTCATAATAACCTTCCTTGTAATAAAGGGTTAAAATAAAATCCGGGTTTAAGATACTTAAAATCCCGGGTTCCGGGCTATGAGTTGTTACAAGTTCCTGTTCCTTTCTTCTTACTCATTCTTACCTATTGGCAGGAATGAAGAGAAATTCCTGCTTCACAGAGGCTGCCCGAACCAACTGCTTAGGTCTTATCTCCTCTCCACAGGCTGTTACCGTAGAACCTACGGCCATTTTGTTAATATTATTTTCCTTATGCACAAGTTTAAAGCTCTTCACTGCATGATGCTATTTGACCACGGCGCCTTCGCTTGCGGAAGATACCATGCGTGAATATCTCCCCATGTAACCATGGGTTATTTTGGGTTCCGGAGGCGTCCATTCCGACAGCCGTTTCTTGATTTCCTCATCGGAAACTTTCAACGTTATTTTTTTGTCGGGAATATCAATGGCGATCCGGTCGCCTTCCTGTACGATTGCAATGGTACCGCCCTGCATGGCCTCCGGTGAAACATGACCGATGGCCGCGCCCCGGGTTCCTCCTGAAAATCGGCCGTCCGTAATCAGTGCGACATGGGCGTCCAATTTCATCCCGGCAATTGCCGACGTCGGCGTCAACATTTCGCGCATACCCGGTCCGCCCATGGGGCCTTCATAGCGGATTACAATGACCTCCCCTTTGTTTATCTTCCTTCCCATGATGGCAGCGGAAGCATCTTCTTCCGATTCAAAAACCCTTGCAGGGCCTTCATGGCACATCATTTCATCAAGAACCGCAGACTGCTTGACCACGCATCCGCCGGGCGCAAGGTTGCCGAACAGAACGGCAAGTCCCCCCTCCTTATGATAGGGGTCTTTTACGGAACGTATGACATCGTTGTCTAAGATCCTGCTATTTTTTATGTTTTCACCAACGGTTTTTCCTGTTACCGTCAAACAGTCATTGTTGATAAGGCCGGCCTGGGAAAGTTCCTTGATTACCGCACTGATGCCTCCGGCATTGTTCAAGTCTTCAATATGATCCTTGCCGCCGGGGCTGAGTGAACACAGGTGAGGGGTTTTTTTGCTTATCTCATTGATCTGGTTCAGGTTGATGGGAACCCCGGCTTCCTTTGCTATGGCCGGCAGGTGAAGCACGGTATTGGTTGAACACCCAAGGGCCATATCAACAGTAAGCGCATTTCCAAAGGCCTTTTCGGTCATGATCATCTTGGGTGTAATGTTTTTTTCCAGAAGATCCATGATTTGCATTCCGGCCTTTTTGGCCAGACGGACACGTGCGGCCATGACCGCCGGTATGGTTCCGTGTCCGGCCAATCCCATGCCGATGACTTCGGTCAGACAGTTCATGGAGTTTGCCGTAAACATGCCGGAGCACGATCCGCAGGTCGGGCAGGCGGCATCTTCGATAGCGGCCAGTTCTTCTTCTGTCATTTTACCGGAGAGAACCGCTCCAACAGCTTCAAATACCGTAATCAAATCGACCTTTTCAGCCCCCTTTCCAGGTTTTCTTCCGGCCAGCATCGGGCCGCCGCTGATAAAGATGGTGGGCAGATTCAAACGGGCCGCAGCCATCAGCATACCGGGCACGATCTTGTCGCAGTTCGGTACCATGACCATGGCATCAAAGGCATGGGCCGTTGCCATAACCTCAACGGAGTCCGCAATCAGTTCGCGACTTGCAAGGGAATATTTCATCCCCACGTGATTCATGGCGATTCCGTCACAAACGCCGATGGTAGAAAATTCAACAGGCATGCCTCCCGCCATGTAGACCCCGGCTTTTACTGCGGCTACTATTTTGTCCAAATCAATATGGCCGGGAACAATATCATTTTGTGAATTGGCGATCCCGACAAGAGGCCTTTTGAGCTCGGTATCCGTATAGCCCATTGCCTTGAACAGAGCACGGTGGGGTGATCTTTCGATTCCTTTTTTTGCAATGTCGCTTTTCATTTTCTAATATGGCTCCATGAAAAAGAAAAACCGTTATCAGCTCTTTTTTTGCTGATAACGGTTTTTATGTTTATAAAAAATATTTTGATTTTAAACCATTATCAACACTGGCTCTCGAGGTGGGAGACGACTCCGACCACGAGGATAATAACGCTAATAATGTTGAGAATGGTATTTTTCATTATTTATAATATTGGCCTTCAGGCCGTAAAACCCAATCCTTTAGGTTTGGGATATAAGTTTTTGCTTTAGCATTTTGTTTGTACTTTTCAGCCTATGCATCTTGAAAAGTACCCGATTGAGATCAGCAGCACAGGACTTTTGCC
>JAUUWG010000202.1 GCA_030589165.1 Desulfobacterales bacterium | reverse complement strand
GTTATCATATCAGGCATAGGTCAGGCAGCCAAAACGCCACATTTTTTAAAATGTAACATATTTCATTCCCTGCACGGTCGCGCTCTACCTCTTGCCACCGGCGCCAAGATGGCAAATCATAACTTAAATATACTTGTTAATTCAGGTGACGGTGACTGTTACGGTGAAGGTGGCAACCATTTCATGCATGCCATAAGACGGAATGTTAATCTTACCTTGTTAGTCCACAACAATAAGACCTATGGCCTGACAAAGGGTCAGGCTTCACCCACATCAGATGTTGGCATGGTCACGCCCCTGCAACCCTATGGAGTCATTTCGGAATCCTTTAACGGCCCGGCAGTAGCGCTTTCTCTTGGTGCCGGGTTTGTTGCGCGCGGATTTTCAGGTAATATGGAGCATCTTAGCAGACTAATACAGGAAGGAATGAAACATAAAGGATTTAGCCTGATAGATATCTTGCAGCCATGTGTATCCTTCAACCGGGTCAACACCTACGACTGGTATAAAAAAAGGGTGTATGACCTGTTTGAAGAAAATTACGTTCCGGACAATTTTCAAAATGCCATGAATCTTGCCAGAAAATGGGGCGATAAAATACCCATCGGAATAATTTATAAAGAAGAAAAGGCTGCCTTCACCGACCGCATTGAAGTGTTTAATAAAGGTCCTTTAATCTCACAAAAATACGACCATAGAAGGCTTCAGAATTTGTTGTCCGGGGTTTGAAGCTGCCTCATAGGGGATGGTGAACAATGATCTTTAGAAAAGAAAAAGACACCATGGGAACTGTACGTGTTCCGGAAAACGCTTATTTAGGCGCACAAACTCAGCGGGCTGTGGAAAATTTTCCTATCAGCGATTTAAGGCTCCCTTTAGTGTTTATTCATGCGCTTGCGTTGATAAAAAAATACTCTGCCCGTGTAAACTTTGAGCTCGGACTTTTAAATGCTGAAATATCCGAGCCTATAATACAGGCTGCCCGGGAAGTCAGAGATGGAAAGTTTGACGATCAGTTTGTGGTGGATGTTTTTCAGACAGGATCGGGGACTTCCACTAACATGAACATGAATGAAGTGATTGCTTCAAGGGCTAATGAAATTATTACAGGCAAAAAGGGTGGAAAGGCTCCGGTTCATCCCAATGATCATGTTAACCTTGGCCAGTCAAGCAATGACGTCATCCCTTCAACAATTCATATTTCCGCCTTAATATCAATCAAAGATCACCTGATTCCGTCTCTTAAATTACTCCATACAACTATTTTACAAAAAGAAATAGAATTTGGTGAGATCAGGAAGATCGGGAGAACTCACTTGCAGGATGCCGTACCCATGACCCTCGGTCAGGAATTTTCAGGGTATGCAAGGCAAATAGAGCTTGGCATGAAAAGAATAAAACCCCTTGAGGAAAGACTTGCAGAACTTGCTTTGGGAGGTACAGCCATTGGGACCGGTTTAAATAGCCATCCGGATTTTGGTGCAAGGGTTATTGCCCATATTTCCGAATACACAAAACTCCCTTTTAGATCAGCCAAGAACCTTTTCGAAGCCCAGGCTGCCCGGGATTCTGCGGTAGAAACCAGCGGGGTTCTTAAAACAATAGCCGTCAGCCTTGTTAAGATTGCCAACGATATTCGGTGGCTGGCCTCAGGACCCAGATGCGGGTTGGGAGAGATTAATATTCCTTCATTACAACCAGGTTCTTCGATTATGCCGGGAAAAGTTAACCCGGTCATACCGGAGGCGGTGATTCAAGTGGCCGCTCAAGTCGCTGGGAACGATACTGCAATCATGATTGGCGGACAGGGGGGAAGTTTTGAGCTGAATACAATGCTCCCGGTAATAGCTTATAATCTATTACAGTCGATTTATCTGCTGTCTTCGGTCTCTGAAGTCTTTGCCACAAAATGCTTAAGCGGTGTATCTGCTAATCGCGATAAGTGTGCCTTTTATATTGAAAAGAGCCTGGCCCTGGCAACCGGTCTGGTTCCACATATTGGCTACGACAGAGCGGCTGCCATTGCAAAAAAGGCCCATGAAACCGGTAAAACCATCCGTGAAATCGCAAGTAAAGAAGAAATTTTGCCCGAAAGTGTGTTAGCCCGAATCTTTAATGATCAATAGAGCTCAGCCCATGATATCCAAATACATTCTTTTTTACGGTATTTATTGTTTCTTCAATTGCCGAATCTATCGACCTGCGTTGCTTTTCGGCAACCGGTAAAACACGGTCTCTAAGCCCCCCTGCCCATTCTTCACTTTGCAGCATGACACCGCCCAAACCAAGGCTTAAATCAGGCTCGTCGTTCGCTCCGGATAAGGTTTTCCAGGCAAGGGCCCATCCTCTGACTGTTTTATCAACGTCATACCCTCCTCCACCAGTCGCCAGGATTGGTTTATTGAAACTTAGCAGCTCATTAATTATTTCGACATAAGTATTATTTGTCAGGCCAAGATGCGCCAAAGAATCACCGGCAAGTGCATCCATTCCCAACTCCAATACGATAACGCCCGGCTTGCAGGCTTTGATCAATGGCAAGACGATCTTATAGAACAC
>JAUUWG010000035.1 GCA_030589165.1 Desulfobacterales bacterium | reverse complement strand
TTACAGAGCCCTGATAGTTCCCTCAACTTGTGGAGCATTGAGGCTATCCTGTATATATTCTTAACGTAGTTCTCGAAGAACTTAGGCTAATCAACCGCAGGCTTTTGCAAGCCCACCCGCTTCAGCGGTGGGTAGTTGACTTAAGGATTTCTATAAATTTTTGCGTATCAGATCCACCTTTTCTTTTAAGAGAGCAACAGTATCATTTAATCCATCAAAGTTGTTACTACGGGCACTCTCTTCCGCATTCCGGGCGATCACTGAAATATCCATGAATCCAAGATTTCCTGATGCTCCTTTTAAAGAATGTGCGGCTTCAATCGCCAGTTTTGCATCTTTATTTTCATATGCAGTCCGTAATTTATCAATATCTGAAAGCGATGTTGAGATAAAGGTTTTAAGAATTTCCCGGAATTGTTCCTCTTTCAGACCCAATTTGTCTGCCAATTCTTTAAACGCCATACACTCCCTCCTTTGATTACCCAAAATATGATTTTTTGGATATGCTTTAAATATACTCATTCCTGGAGCTGTTTCAATTCAACGAAGAATCCGTAAAACTACGACTATTTGAAATAATATGAAGCGATGTTGAGAGGTTTAAATATAGCAAAAGGCAAGTCTTATTTTTTTTACCTTAATCTGCAGCCATCAGGCAACTGTTTTTATCAATTTGCCCAAACAAAATATTTAACACCGGCAAATTTTCTTGACTAAACAGGCAATCACGCTATTATGTCTATTCTTGACATCACCATCGCCAAGGACTATCTTATCGGCCTTCAGACGGCATTTTTATGATTACCGATTTTGAAACAGCATGCCGACAAATCAAGAATTCTTTAGAACCTTCAATTTCTATAAAGATCTCAAAGTAAACAAGAAAAAAGGAGAATATAATATAATGTCCCTTCTTGAACTTGATCTCTCACTCCCGTATAAAGTCGCCGACATCGCTCTTGCAGATTTTGGCGCTAGGGAGATGCAACTTTCTGAAAATGAGATGCCTGGTCTGATGACGGTGCGGGAAAAATATGGCCCCCAAAAACCGCTCAAAGGCCTGAAAGTTACGGGAAGTCTCCATATGACGATTCAAACCGCCATGCTCATCGAAACGTTAAAAGAACTCGGTGCCGACATCCGATGGGCCTCGTGTAATATTTTCTCATCACAGGATCACGCAGCAGCCGCCATTGCCAAAAGAAATTCCGCTGCGGTATATGCATGGAAAGGGGAAACCCTTGAAGAATACTGGTGGTGCACCGAGCAGGCCCTTACCTGGCCGGACGGCAGCGGCCCCGACCTTATCGTGGACGACGGCGGCGATGCCACACTCTATATTCACCAGGGCGTTATGGTTGAAAAAGATCCGACATTGCTGGATAAGACGTATGACTGTCCGGACATGAAATGTCTCATGGATCGTCTGAGAGCAAACTATGAAAGCGATCCTCAACGTTGGACAAAGGTCGCCTCAAAAGCACTCGGTGTTTCCGAAGAGACCACCACCGGTGTCCACCGGCTCTACCACCTGGAAAAGACCGGAGGCCTTCTTTTTCCGGCCATTAACGTAAATGATTCAGTAACAAAATCAAAATTTGACAATCTGTATGGGTGTCAGGAGTCGCTTGCCGACGGAATCAAGCGGGCCACAGATATTATGATTGCCGGAAAAGTCGTGGTTATCTGCGGCTACGGCGATGTCGGCAAAGGATGCGCAAAGTCAATGCGCGGGTTTGGTGCACGCGTGATTCCGACCGAAATCGACCCCATCTGTGCACTTCAGGCCTCCATGGAAGGCTATGAGGTCTTGACCATGGAAGAGGCAGCGCCCCTGGGCGATATCTTTATCACCGCCACAGGATGCTGTGACGTCATTACCGGTATGCATATGGAAAAAATGAAGGATGAAGCCATTGTATGTAATATCGGCCATTTCGACAGTGAAATCGAAATGAGTTATCTTGAAAAAAATCCGGATTTCAAGCGGATCAAGATTAAGCCCCAAGTAGATAAGTGGACACTCAAATCAGGACGATCCATCATCGTGCTGGCGGAGGGAAGACTTGTAAACCTGGGATGCGGTACAGGCCATCCGAGTTTTGTTATGAGCAACAGCTTTACCAATCAATGCCTTGCACAAATAAAACTCGCATCGGATAAACTCGAGCGAAAGGTATATACGCTCCCCAAGATTCTTGATGAAGAGGTGGCGCGTTTACATATAGACAAACTCGGCGTACAACTGACCCGTCTGACCCAAAAGCAGGCTGATTATCTCGGCGTCCCCGTCAACGGTCCGTTCAAACCGGAGTACTACAGGTATTAATCGAGACACTTTTGTAAGGGACTCGGAACAAACAAATTATCCCATTTAGCATCTCCTCTTCAGGCCATCTTTATCCGATCCTCAATCAAATCGTCCTCGAAATAGAACAACTATTCCTGTGGCGATTAGATTTCGGATCGAATAAATCTGACCTAAACATGAGCGCTATCTGGAACACTTTATTTTTTCCGAGTCCCTAACACGTATTTTGGAGTAAAACCATGACATTTTCATTTAAGGAAGAACTCTCAAACGCAGATGCAGAAGAGTTTCTGCCCCAAAATTTAACACCCAAGATGCTGGCATATATCGGCATCAGAGTGGACGATTTTATTGAACAGTATGCTTCAAGAGAATCAGCCCCCGGTAAGGAAAACAAAAAAATCAGGTTTGATCCTTATATTCTGGATATAGTAACCAAAATATATGTCAGCCAGAATGGAGATCATGAGATCGATTTAAGCGATATAAACAATATCATTGCATACCAGGAAAACATGGCCAGAGGAGCGACCTACTATTGCCTTGCGGTTCACCGGGAGGCGCTTGGACGGGATTCCGGCATCCCATACGAAAAACCGACGGTGGAGAATATTCTCACCAAGGCACCGGATTCTTACGACTGTAACGAAATGATAGAAAAGGTCAAAAAGAAAAACTGTTCCGGCTGTTCGGGGTGCTCGGTGTAAAAAAACTTACAAATAAAAAACCCGGTTTTGAGCGTTTACGTTCAGTGCCGGGTTTTTTTAAATTTAATTGATCAACTTTACTTAATTTTTTTCATAATACTTCAAGATCGCTTCGCATAATCCGGGGATGGTAAAAGATTTTGCGCTGATGCGGACATCAAAATCCAGGTCCCTGGCTGTATCGGCAGTGATGGGTCCTATGCTCGCTACAGTGACCCCTTTCATCAGGTGGTCAAACTTTTCAGGGGGGAGAAGGGCCTTGAAGTTTTTTACGGTGGAAGAACTGGTAAAGGTGACCAGATCTATTGTCTTTTCTTCAAGCCGCTGCAACAGAACATCTGCGTTCTCATGGACTTCATTGGTGCGATATGCAGTTACTTCATCAACTTGGGCCCCCATTTTCCGTAATTCCACAGGAAGAACCGGCCTTGCTTCCCCGGCGCGGGGAAGGAGTATTTTTTTGCCCTTGATATCTTCTGCCTTAAACGCCTCAACGACCGACTCCGCCCGGTAACTTTCAGGGAGGATATCGGTGTTTATTCCAAAATCAAACAGTCTTTTTGCGGTTGCCGGACCGATGCATGCGGTGCGCATGTTTAAATCACGCGCATCTCTGTTTTTCTCAAAAAGCCGTTCAAAAAAGAAATTTACGCCGTTTACACTGGTAAAGACAAGCCAGTCAAAGGAGGAAATATTTTCAATGGCCGCATCAAGAGGTTTTAAGTCATCCGGTGGAACGACCTTTATGGTCGGGCATTCCAGACATTCGGCCCCTAGTTCCGAAAGCCGCTTGACCAGATCGCTCGCCTGTTCCCTGGCCCGGGTCACCACAATTCTTTTACCCATCAACGGCCTGTTTTCAAACCATTTCATTTTCTCCCTTAATTTTACGACGTCGCCTACAATGATGATGGAAGGAGACGTAAGGCCTGCGGCCTTGACCCGTTCAACAATCGTATCGAGGGTGCCCGTAACTGTATCCTGACCCGGAGTCGTCCCCCACCGAACCAGCGCCACGGGAGTGTCGGAGGGTTTTCCGCTTTCTATCAACTGACGGGTAATATGGGGCAGATTTTTAACCCCCATGAGAAATACAATTGTCCCGATGCCCTTTGCCAGGGATTCCCAATCGATGCTGGATTCTTTTTTTTCGGGGTCTTCATGGCCGGTTACAAAAGCAACCGTAGAGGTAAATTTTCGATGGGTCAGCGGAATCCCGGCATAGGCCGGGGCCGCTATGGCAGATGTAACGCCGGGTACAATCTCAAAAGGGATACCGGCCTTGATAAGTTCTTCCGCTTCTTCCCCTCCCCGTCCGAATATAAACGGATCGCCGCCTTTGAGACGGGTAACGGTCAGTCCGTTTTTTGCCTTTTCCACAATCAGCGCATTGATCCCGTCCTGAGACAGGGTATGGTCCCCTCCTTTTTTACCGACATAAATGACTTCTGCGTTTTTTGGCGTGTATTTTAAAAGAGGGGGGGATGCAAGATAGTCATAGATGATAACATCGGAAAATTCAATGCATTCTCTTCCCTTTACGGTTATCAAACCGGGATCACCCGGCCCAGCGCCGACCAGATATACTTTACCTTTCATTGTTTTCATCCGCATCCGCCTTCAATTTTTCCAAGATGTCTTTCGCCCCCATTGAAAGCAGGCGATCGGCAAGTTCAATGCCTATGCGCTCTGAAGAGGTTTCGGGCCCCGAGAGCGTCTCTCTGATCATAATTTTACCGTCAATACCGGCAACAAGTCCGCGAAGGGTAAAGGTATTGTCAACAATCTTCCCATGGGCTGCGATGGGAACCTGACACCCGCCTTCCAGGCGGTTTAAAAAGGCACGCTCCCCCATCACCACCAACCGGGTTTCACGATGATCCAAACAAGAGACCATCGGTCCGATTTCAGGATCATTTTCTCTGGTTTCAAGACAAAGAGCACCCTGCCCCACTGCAGGCAGCATCACGTTCTCATCCAGGTATTCGGTTATTCTGCTTTCAAAACCCAGACGATTTACTCCCGCGGCCGCCACGATTACAGCGTCCATATTTTCCGTTTCAAGCTTTTTGATGCGCGTATCCAGGTTACCCCTTAAAGGAAATATGACGATATCCGGTCTTGAATGCCGAAGCTGCGAAGATCGCCTCAGGCTGCTTGTGCCGATGCGAGCACCCGGGCTCAGTTCGGAAAGCAGGACTCCTTTTCTGGAAATCATCACATCATTGGGAGTTTCACGCAGGGGAATCGCGCCGATGCAAAGCCCGTCCGGTATTACTGCGGGCATATCCTTCATACTGTGGACGGCAATATCGATGCGGCCGTCCAAAAGAGAGTCTTCAATCTCTTTCACAAAGAGTCCCTTGCCGCCGATTTTGGCCAGGGGCACATCAAGGATTTTATCTCCTTTTGTCTTTATGATGACAATTTCAAAAGAAAAGGAAGGATATCTCTCTCCAAGAGCTGATTTAACCCAATTGGCCTGCCACAGGGCCAGCTTGCTCCCACGGGTTCCGATTTTTATTGTATTCGCCATCAGTGACCACAGCCCGCACAACTGGTAGCGGCACACCCGCTGCAAGATGATGAAGACGAGGAGACCGGTGCCGGATCAGAAGACCGACTGATTTCCCCTCCGCCATTTCCCTTGGTTTTAAAGCAACAGGCGGACATGAGTCGGTTCACCTTGTTACTGTCACATGAAGGGCAATTCGGAACCTTGGTACCAAAAACCAGGTACTCAAAATCCCGGCCGCAGTTTTCGCAATGATATTCATAAATAGGCATTCTTCTTTCCTTGTATTGCTAAAAAATGGGTATATTTTTTTAATCCGTGTCGAGTTCAAAAATAGTCATCAAAAATAATCATCAATAGTTAAAAAAACAACCTGCCGATCCACACGCCCCACCGCGTCTTTATAACCTGACATTTCAAAACATCCGGCCTTTGGTGGGCACAGCCCACCCTACGATTATCAACATGGCAAAATGTAGGGTGGGCGGTGCCCAGCGGAACTTGACCGAAGTTAAAAAATAAGTCCTAAAATACTAAGCCGGATAAACCGGCAAAGTGCCTAAAGTTAAGACACGATCACTCCTGTAAAAATAAAGTCCTGTCAACCAGATCGCACAGGATATGGGCCATGGTAATATGGGTTTCCTGAACCCGCGCGGTTGTCTCTGACTTTACAGTAAACAAAAGATCCGCATATTTTGAAATTTCACCGCCATTACCGGTCATGCCGATGGTAAACATCCCCTTTTCTTTAGCCGCATTCAAGGCGTTGATGACATTTTTCGAGTTGCCGCTGGTGCTGATTCCCCAGGCAATATCGTCCCTGTTTCCCAGAGCCTGAATCTGCTTGGAAAATATTTGGTCAAAATGATAATCGTTGCCGATACTTGTTATGACGGATGTGTCCGTCGTCAACGCCAGAGCGGCAAGGGGTCTGCGTTCAATTTGAAACCGGTTGACGAATTCCGCCGCAATATGCTGGGAATCGGCTGCACTGCCGCCGTTGCCGAAAATAAGGATCTTGTGATCGGAGGCAATGCATGAGGCAAGAATATCAGCCCCTTTGACAATAAGCTCCAGATTGCTTTTGATTGATCTATCTTTAACTTCAATGCTCTCTTGAAGTATTTTCAGAATCGTCTTTTCCATCATTAGGATGCCTTGGCGGTTAGCCGATTTTGAATCATGTCTATAAAAGAAGTGGAATCATACCCCAGGTTATTTGATTTTTCAAATTCTCTCAAAGCATCTTCATAGCGGTTTTGTTTTAAAAAAAGTTTGCCGAGCCTGTGTCTGAAAAGTCCGTTTTCCGCTGATATCTCTACACTGTGTCTGCAAAACATCAACGCTATTTCAAGATTTTCACCGCAAACCTCAAACAGATATCCCAGGGCCGAAAGTGATACCGCATCATTGGGAACCCGTTTCACTGCCTTTTTATATGCAAAAATCGCCTTATCCGTCATGTCAAGTGCGGTATAGCATTCACCAAGGTAACGCCAGGCAGGTCCGGACGCCGGCATGATCCGGACGGCCTTTTCAAGGAACTTTTGTCCGGTTTCAGGTTTTTCCATTTCAAGATAAAGCCTGCCGATTTGAAAGGCCACCTCAAATACATCTTTCCCGAGAGTGTATGCTTCCAGGAAATATTCAACAGCCTTGTCCTTGTTTTCCATCAACATATTTACAAAACCGGCATTGTATACGGCCATGACCTCCTCCGGGGCCAGCCCAATGGCTGTTTCAAATTCTTTCAGGGCAGTTTCAAATTCACCCATGACGCCGTAACAGACCCCGAGACTGTTGCGAACATTCACGTTTGACGGCTCGATTAAAAGCGCATTTTTGAATTCTTCAATGGCACCCTCGATGTCTCCTTTCTGGTAGAGTTTGTCGCCACTGATATTCAGACTCACGGCATCAAAGGAAACGTTGCTGTCATGACCGAAAAACGCCGCATGATCAAGGGCTTTGCGGGCATTATCAAGAATATCTTCCTTATTGAAATCCGCCATCGGATAAGCGGCCGTTCCAATGGAAAGGGTCTCACTTCGACTTTCTGCAAGTTGTTTTTTGATTTGCCCGGCAATTTCAAAACAGGAAGTTGGGTTCTTTCCAGGAAAAAAGCATCCCGGAAGATCCTGATCGAGCTGCCCCCATATCCCCCAGATCCCGTTTTCTTGTTTGCATATTGTTTCAAGGATTTTTGAAACATCAATCAGGATATCTGTTATACTCTCGTTGATCGATATGCCCCGGATACGTTCAAAATCATCAATCCGTAACAGCATGGCCGTAAATTTAACACAAGACTCCAGTTGGGCCATGGCCTTTTTGATGAATTCTTCACCGGCAAGAACATCCGGAAACTCTTTTTTAAGCGCATTTAAATACACAAACGGATCATTTTTGTTTTCTCCCCCGGATTTACCATCAGGAGAATCGGAATCCATCTGGTAAAACAGAAAATCACGCGTGGAACCGGGGCTCTGATATACTTTCTGCTGATCTTGCTTCATTACCGGGCCTTTTTGAGCATTTTATCAAAAGCGTTTTTTATGATTTCGAGTTCATCTTCCTGTATGGTCCTCAAATCCATAATAAAAAGATCTTCCTCTATCCGTCCGATGACCGGAGGCATATTCTCACGCATGGATCTTTCAATAGCGTTTGTGGAAATCCCTTTGACACTGCACCCGATACCTTTACTGGGAAGATCCATTATGGGGAGAGCACCTCCACCGGCCCGTGAAGAAAGATTTAAAAGCCTGATACAAAGGCGCGGATCATTTAAATCTTCCAGCATCTTGGCAAGCTGTTTTGCTTTTTCTTCAATGTAAACAAACGGAAAGGTCAACATGCGTAATGTTGGAATCGCCTGAATCGCTTTTTCTTCATCCCGGTAAAGCCGCAACGTGCTTTCAAGGGCCGCAAGGGTCAGCTTGTCGATGCGCAGAGCCCTGGTAATGGGGTTCTTCTTGATTTTGTCAAGGATATCTTTTTTCCCCACAATAATACCCGCCTGGGGACCGCCGAGCAGCTTGTCTCCGCTGAAGGTAACGACATCCGCACCGGATGTCACCGATTCCTGCACGGTCGGTTCCTTGCTCAGACCATATTTGGAAAAATCAATCAATGTTCCGCTGCCGAGGTCTTCCATAAAGGGGATATCATGTTTTAAAGCCAGTGCCACCATGTCATTGACGGACACACTGGCAGTGAAACCCACGATACTGTAGTTACTGGTGTGGACCTTTAACAACAGACCGGTATCATTGCTGATGGCATTTTCATAGTCTCTTAAATGGGTACGATTTGTCGTGCCCACCTCTTTGAGAATTGCACCGCTTCGTGCCATCACGTCCGGAATCCTGAACGATCCCCCTATCTCCACAAGTTCTCCCCTGGACACAATGGCTTCTTTGCCCTTAGCCAGGGTTTCAAGGCAAAGGAGAACGGCACCGGCATTGTTGTTTACCACCATGGCGGCTTCGGCACCGCTCAACTCGCATAAGATATCTTCGACACAACTGTATCTTAAACCCCGTTTTCCTGTCCCCAGATCAAATTCCAGATTCGAATACCGGGTTGAAACCTCACAGAGATGTTCAACAGCACTGGACGCAAGCAAAGACCGACCCAGATTGGTATGCACAACCACTCCGGTCCCATTGATCGTTCGCTTAAGATTCGGCGTCATGGCCGATTTAACGCTCTGTTTGACTTTTTCGATAATCAGGTAATCAGACAGGCTTGTTGCCGTTATCTCTTCATTCCCCTCAAGAATGGATATTCTCAGGGCTTCGACAACCAGGCGGATGGAAAGGACCAGAACGGATTTCGGAATATTTGTAAAATAATCGTCTTTCCCGGCAAGCTCAAGAACATGGTCCACGCCGGGAAGCATTTTTAAAACACTTCGCTGTTTTTCATCTATTCCCATTGTTTTCCTTATAAAACATATAAACTCTTTTTTACAAAAGTTTGTTTGTATAGCATTTTAAGTCACTTAATTTCAACAGATTTCTTGATAAGTTTTAAAATGTGTTATAGGCTAAAAATAATAAGCCTTTATCGATAAAACCTTTTGGGATATAAACTCAATTAATTAACATTAATATATAGAGGAACTCATGAGAGACATTCTGGTTACCGGCGGGTGCGGCTTCATCGGTGCAAATTTTATCTGGCATTTACTTTCAGAGCCTGATTTTGCCGGACGAATAATTAATGTGGACAAACTGACCTATGCCGGAAATCCCGACAACCTGGCCGGGATAGACGAAAAATCCCTTGGCCGCCATATCTTCATAAAGGCGGATATCTGTGACGCCAAAGCCATGGCCCGGATATTTGAAGAATTTGATATCGACATCATCTGCCATTTTGCGGCGGAATCCCATGTCGACCGCTCCATTGAATCTCCAGGGGCCTTTATTCAAACAAACATCGTCGGCACATTCAACCTGCTTGAACTGGCCAGGCTGCACAAAAACCGCTTGACTCTTTTTCATCATGTCAGCACCGACGAGGTGTACGGCTCCCTGGGCGATGACGGCTCTTTCACCGAAGAGACACCATACCGGCCAAACAGCCCCTATTCCGCATCCAAGGCATCTTCCGATCACCTGGTAAGATCATACGCGAAAACATACGATCTGCCGGTGACCATATCCAACTGTTCAAACAATTACGGCCCCTACCAGTTCCCGGAAAAACTCATTCCCCTTATGATACTCAACGCCCTTGAAAAAAAACCGCTTCCGGTTTACGGCACCGGCTTGAATATACGGGACTGGCTGTATGTCAACGATCATTGCAGCGCCATCTGGACGATCATGAAAAAAGGAACACGCGGCGAAACATACAATATCGGCGGCCGGTGCGAAATGCAAAACATCGAGGTAGTCAAAACCATATGCGACCTGCTCGACGAGATGGTTCCCGAACCGGACTTTGGGCCGAGAAGAGATCTTATCACCTTTGTAACCGACCGGCCCGGACATGACTTACGCTATGCCATCGACAGCAGCAAACTTCAAAATGAACTGGGCTGGGTCCCAACAGAGTCCTTTAATACCGGCATTAAAAAGACCATCCAATGGTATCTTGACAACAAAAAATGGGTCGAAAGAATTAAAACCGGAGAATATATGGCCTGGATGAAAAGGCAGTATGAGTCTTGAAAATGTAGGGTGGGCTGTGCCCACCAAAATTTGCCCGAAGTTAAGAATTAAGTCCCAAAAAGTTAAGCTTCTGTATCGAATGACCATAATGACAAAGTTAGAATGCTGTACCATTGTACACCGGCATCAATAACTATCGGCAAGTTCCTTATAATATGAAGCTTCGTCTTCACGGCCCCGCTTCAGGCATCCCCCGGCAAAGATGGTACATTTTTCTTGCAGGGTTCTGACCGCCGCCCGGTGTTGCTCTGTTGAGAGAGAGTCGCTCTCGATGATCTTTTTAATGGCATGGATTCGGTATTTATCCAGCCCCGGCGCACCGGAAAGTTGATCTTCATGCCCTCCCCTTTTGATGATCAGCGGTGTGTCGATCAGGTGGACAGGGTAATTGCAGCTTATTCGAAGCCACAGGTCATAGTCTTCACAGGCAGGCAGGTCTTCATCGAACAGACCCACTTGATCCAGAAGGCTGCGCTTTATCATCACCGCCGAAGGACTGACCAGGCATAAAGCCAGGGAGGGTTCAAAAATCATTCCCGATAATTTCTTATGGCGTTTTTTGGGATTGACCCTTACCCCTCTTCGAACCCATGTTTCCTCTGTCTGACAAATCAGGACGTCCGGGTTGGAACAAAAAAAGGCGACCTGCTCGGACAGTTTTTTCGGCAGCCACAGGTCGTCGGAATCGAGAAAAGAAATCAGGTTTCCTGATGCCAAACCAAGCCCGGTGTTTCTCGCCGCGCTTACCCCTTTGTTCTCCTGCCTGACCACCAGAATATCCACCGGGTATGAATCAAGGATATCCTGGGTATTGTCCGTTGAGCCGTCATCCACGACAATCAGCTCAAAATCTTTAAACTCCTGGGCCAGTACGGAATCTATGGTCTCTTTGAGTATCCATCCCCGGTTAAAGGTGGGGATGATGACACTTACCAGTGGTTTTGTTTCTGTATTTTCCATATAGAATAATGTGGAGGTTCCGCTAACGTATCGTCAGCAAATGTTCCTGTTTTGAGAAAAACTTTATATATCAGGTTATTCACTTTTGATGTAAAAATATTACATCAAAGGTGTAAAATTAAAATATTAATTGTCCTGATTTGTTCAACTTGGTATTATAAAAATTTATATAATAATTTAATAGGAGCGGCGTTAACCATTTGAAAGATAACGAAATTAATCAAGCTGCGTTCCGCCTTCGCGCCACTTCTTTTGGCCCTGTGGTTGTGTTTTGGTCGGTCTACAGAGGTATGCCCAAAATTTCCCGCATCCTGTTATCTATGCCGGGTACCTCGGCAAGACGATCTGTTACCAAGTCTTTTCCAGATTCCAAGGCATCTTCGTGTTCAGAAATCAATCTCCTTGTTGATCAAATTGAAGCATTTCTAAATGGCGAGGATATCCGTTTTTCTCTCGATGTCATTCGTCTTGACCTTTGCTCGACTTTTCAACAGAAAGTTCTACGCGCCGAACACGCCATTCCTCGTGGCAGCGTCAGTACCTATGGTCTCATTGCAAAATTCGTGAAAAATCCGACCGGTGCTCGTGCAGTTGGAACGGCCTTGGCGACCAATCCTTTTCCAATTATCATTCCCTGCCACCGGGCAATTCGTTCCGACGGGACATTGGGCGGTTATCAGGGTGGTCTGAAAATGAAACGAACACTATTGATTATGGAAGGTGTTACCTTTCGCAACGCAGATCACGTGGCAACCAGAAGTTTCTTTTATGGTGATCAGCAAACCGTTTGATCGGGTAGCCGGGAGAGGTCTTCTCCCCACCATTTTAAATAATAGTGTTGATATTTTTCCGGAACACCATTATTGATCAATAGCTCATAATACTTTTTTGAAGTATTTCTGGGATTTGAAACATGTTATCCAGATTCTTTAATAACATGAAAATTGTAATGTTATACAGTTAGCATATTCCATATTGACAATGGAATCCTTGTCAAATTTTTAATAAATTTAAGATCATACAGAAACTATATAATATATTGTTATGCACTTAAGAGTCGAACGCGTTTCATGATAAAAGGTATCCAGATGAATAATTATTCAGGCGTGCCAGCTACTACATCAGAAAGTTGGTATGCCGAAAGCAGTGAAGAAGTCTTAAAATCACTTCTTACAACTACAGATGGCCTATCCAGAGAAGAAGTGACTAACAGATTAGGCAAACACGGGCCGAACCGGCTTCCCGAGGCAAAAACGCGCAGTCCGCTGATACGGTTTTTCTACCAATTCCACAATGTACTGATCTATGTGTTGATTGCTGCGAGCACTGTCACAGCCATACTGGGACACTGGGTAGATGCCGGCGTTATTCTAGGCGTGGTTCTTCTCAATGCAATAATCGGATTCGTGCAAGAAGGCAAAGCTGAGGATGCTTTGAGAGCAATACGGCAAATGCTTTCTCCTAATGCAGTGGTTATGCGAGATGGCCGACAAACAACCATCGGGGCTGAAGACCTTGTGCCCGGTGATATTGTCGTGTTGCGATCAGGCGACAAGGTACCGGCAGACCTACGTTTGTTCCGCATAAAGGGACTTCAAATTCAGGAGTCAATATTGACAGGTGAGTCGATGGCAGTTGAAAAAAACATTGATCCTGCCACACAGGGATCCGTGATCGGCGACCGCCGCTGCATTGCTTATTCGGGCACACTCGTTACCCATGGCCAGGGTGCTGGCGTGGTGGTTGCAACTGGCGCACAAACCGAGATCGGTCGCATCAGTACATTGGTGTCTGAAGTCGAGTCAGTGACAACCCCGCTGTTACGCCAGATAGCCCAGTTTGGCCGTTGGCTTACGCTAACCATTCTGGGAATCGCCATTATTACTTTCGCTTTCGGCTCGCTGGTTCGAGGTTATGCAGTCACTGAAATGTTTCTTGCAGCAGTAAGTCTGGTGGTGGCAGCGATTCCCGAAGGACTACCCGCAATTATGACCATCACTCTGGCTATCGGGGTGCAGCGAATGGCTCGGCGTAATGCCATTATTCGCAGACTTCCGGCTGTCGAGACATTGGGGGCTGTAACGGTCATTTGCTCAGATAAAACCGGCACTCTGACGCGCAACGAAATGACTGTGCGCACAATTGCAACCACCGACAATCTATTTGAGCTCGGCGGCACCGGTTATGATGCCCATGGCGTCATTTCTCTGGCGAACAGGGATGTGCTTCCGGAAGAAAGGTCTTTACTGCTGGAAATGGCTCGGGCTGCGGTGCTCTGTAATGATGCGTCGCTAGAACAAAAAGATAGGGAATGGCTTGTCCACGGTGATCCTATGGAAGGAGCGTTGCTTGTGGCAGGTATAAAGGCCGGGCTGGATATTGAGGAAGAGGCCAAGCACTACCCGCGCACCGATCTTATACCTTTTGAATCGGAACATCGTTTTATGGCGACGCTTCATCATAGCCACACCGGTGATGCTTTTACCTTTCTCAAAGGAGCCCCTGAACGTGTATTGGAAATGTGCGTTAGTCAGAGAGCTATTGACGACAATCAGCCCCTGGATAGAAATTACTGGCTGAACCGTATTGAAGAAATGGCACGACAAGGTCAGCGGGTATTGGCAATTGCCGTCAAGCCGGTAAGCGATGAACAGATAGAGCTAAAGTTCAGTGATGTAGATAACGGCCTGATTATGCTGGGCATGTTTGGCTTGATTGATCCCCCTCGCGAGGAAGCTATTGAGGCGGTGCAAGCCTGTGCTATGGCAGGCATCCGGGTGAAGATGATCACAGGAGACCACGGCGCCACCGCACGCGCCATCGCCCAGCAACTGAAACTCGTTAATACGGATGCCGTACTCACTGGACAAGAACTTGAATTAATGAGTGAACATGAGTTGCGACAACGAGTACAAGATGTTGATGTGTATGCGCGCGTAAATCCTGAACACAAGCTGTTGTTAGTAAGATTGTTGCAGGAACAGGGATTGATTGTGGCGATGACAGGTGATGGCATAAACGATGCCCCAGCCTTGAAACGTGCTGATGTTGGCATAGCCATGGGAAAAAATGGAACCGAAGCCGCCAAAGAAGCCGCCGAAATGGTACTGGCCGATGATAATTTCGCATCAATTACTCATGCTGTGGAAGAGGGGCGCACTGTTTACGACAACTTGAAAAAGGCCATTCTCTTTATTCTTCCGACCAATGGTGGTGAGGCTCTGATTATCCTTGCCTCAATCGCGCTTGGTTTTCACCAGCTACCGCTAACGCCGGTACAGATACTTTGGGTGAACATGATCACCGCTGTTACGTTAGCACTATCGCTGGCGTTTGAACCACCCGAACAGAATGTAATGCGGCGCCCACCACGAGATGCTCATGAACCAATGCTTTCATCTTATCTTATTTGGCGCGTTATATTTGTTTCCGTTATTCTGATGAGTGGAACATTCGGACTTTTTCTGTGGGAGATGGAACGAGGTGTCAGTATTGAGCACGCACGAACGGTTGCGGTGAACACATTGGTCGTATTCGAGATTTTTTATTTATTCAACTCCCGTTATATTACAGCTTCTGTATTTAACCGGGCAGGATTAACAGGCAACCGTTATGTGCTGATTTCCATTGGTATGCTCATTATATTTCAGCTTGCTTTCACCTACCTCGCACCAATGCAGTCCTTATTTGGCACAACAGCAATTGATTTTAATATATGGTTGCGCATTCTGCTTGTCTCTTCTTCTGTATTATTCCTGGTTGAGTTGGAGAAGTATTTTGTGCGGCATATGGTTCAAAATAGATAGAGGAGCAATTTTGTATTTGGCAGTAGCTTAGAGCGGGGCAAGGAACATAATTAAGTATGTGGCAACCATCGCATAACAAGGCGCTACACCGGACGGCAATTCCGCTGCGCTCCATTGCCGCCGGTGAGCTTGGTCGTTATGTTTTAGATAATGAAAATAAGAATAGAATGCAATAAATGCAGACTTGAAGGTATTCCTTATGAGAAAGCGTGTACATATCAAGCGTTATCCGATAAAGGTTTATATAAAATCGTATGCGATGCCGGCCATGAGTCCGTCGTATTTATTGAAAATCACAAATTTGAAATACTATTTGAGTCGGGTATCATGGCATTAATAGATGGCTATAGCCGTGAAGCTGTTTCAAGTATTGCTTCTTCTTTAGAGAGATTTTACGAATTTTATGTCAAAATTATCTGTCTTAAAAATGGTGTTTACTATGATAAAATCATAGCCAATTGGAAAAAAGTTGCAGCTCAAGCAGAAAGGCAATTTGGTGCTTTCATTTTTGTTTACTTGATGGAAAATAAAAATCCTCCAAAAACACTTTCAAATAAATTGGTTAAATTCAGAAATAAGGTTATCCACAGGGGCTACATTCCTTCTGATAATGAAGTTATTAAATATGCTAAGAATGTAGGTGAAATTATATCTGTTGAATACTTGAAGCTGAAAAACAACAATAAAGACCTTCATCAATATACAATAGCCATTGGTGGTATGGAATCCGGAGTCTTCGATGAGGAAAACGATGATATTTCAACAATGGATGTATCAACAGTTCTGACAAGAATGATTCACGGCCATCGAAATAAAGAATATTGTTTTGAATCAGATATCAACCAGTTAAAGGGACAACAAAAATCAATTCTTTTGAATAAATGATCAATGGCAACATAATCAGATAGCCGGGGGTTTTTCTCTCCAGCCCATCCATTGTACGAGGAGATGTTGAACCATGTCTGAATATAAAAGTTCCCTTCCCGAACAACTAAAGAAAGTCGCCTCTAGCCGTTCTGCAGAACACATTTTGAACGTGCTCAAGGCTGGGTTGGCAACAACACCATTTTGCGGTGGCATTGCATCCTTGATCAGCGATTACATACCATCTGGGAAACAGAGGCGGCTTGAGGAATTTGCGAAACAAATTGCGAACGATCTAACGGAGCTTCAGGATCGTGTAGACGAGGCCCAGATACTATCGGACCAGTTTGCTTTTCTCTTTGAGAAGTGTTTCAGGGGAGTAGCAGAGAACTATCAGTTTGAGAAGCTCGATGCATTTCGGGGTATTCTGCTGAATGCAGCTCTCGGAACCGACCTGTCAGAAGAAGAGGAGGAATATTTCCTTAATCTTGTTAACACCCTTTCGGTTCTGCACATTCGTATTCTTCGATTCATGACAGATCCCCCAACGTACTTGAAAGTAAATGACATTCCGCCTGAAAGCATACAAGGAGGTTTCTCGGATTTCTTTCCGGTAGCGATACCAGGGATCGATCTGGAGGTGATCAAATCAGCTTTTGATGATCTCTACCAGTATGGCCTGATTAATACGGACAAACACATCTTCGCAACTATGACGTCAGCACAAGGGCTCAGCCTGCTCGGGAACCGGGTGACAGAAATGGGAAGAAAGTTCATTGAGTTTTGTACTAGACCTGAATAGTCTGAATACAACCGTGTAATCAGATAGCCGGGAACCTGGTTTCTAATGCATTCGGAAAAGCGTTCCCCACACGTACTAAGATAAACCGGTGTCGAGAAAAAGAAAAGGGGTCAAGTCTACGTTTGACTTTTATAAAAAAAATCGAAAGAATCGAGCACCTGGACTTTTGACAAAATTTTTTCGGAATACCTCGGAGGCACGTAGTGAGATTCGGGATATTATGAAAAAATTTCCGACTTCATTGAGCTCTTCGCGCCGCTTGCGGCGGTGCGAACGGGCTGGTCAGCTGCTCCGCAATAGCGCAGAGCGAAGCGGAGGCGCTTTTACGGAGTCGGCTGAACCAGCAAAATTATAACATCATTTCCGATTATGCTGATTGTACTTTTAAAGCATGTACTTCCTCATCAAGTCTGTCCTCAAGCAAATCCTCGGTCACTTCAAGATCATAGCGCGTCTGGAGATTCAGCCAAAACTGAGGTGACATGCCAAAAACTCGTCCCAAACGAAGGGCAGTATCTGCAGTAATGGATCTGATCCCATGCACAATTTCATTTATGCGTCGGGGGGGTACACTTATATCCTTTGCCAGGCGGTACTGACTGATTCCCATAGGCTCTA